>JAZBNZ010000312.1:0-33179 GCA_036350895.1 Woeseiaceae bacterium | reverse complement strand
GCGTCGCTGCCGATCTGGATGCGCCCCTTGCGCTTCATCTGCGGCGCGATGGACTCGAGTCGCTGCGCCGGCAGCAGCGACACCTTCGCCAGCCCGGTCATCAGCGGCATCAGTTCCTTGTCGCGGACGTAGCGCCCGAGGAACCGCGCAAAGGTACCGGCACTGCGTGGGTGCGCACCCGGCGCATAAGGCATGCCGTCGGAAGCAATCATCACCCGCGGGTCGGCGAGCTGGGCCCGGATCCATTCTTCTTTCATCATGTGAATGATGACCGTGCCGCCCTGTTCCCGGTACTTCTTGAAGGTTTCCTCGGTCAGGCGTTCGCCGGTGTCCTGCCACTGCAGGTCGCCGTAGGAAATTCGCATCCGTTCCTGCCAGCCGTCGTCGAACAGGGCGGAGCCGAGACCGGTAGAGGCCGCCGTGTAGGGATACGCCTCCACGGTAATGTCGGCGCCCCGCTCCTGGGCACCGAGGATCATGTCGAGATTCGTCTGGTAGTCCCAGAGGCTCATGCTGTTCATGTGGACGATATGCAGCGGCGCACCCGTGGCAACGGCGTTGGCGACGACTTCCTGCATGCCGGCAACCCCCATCGAACGGACATGCGTGAAAATCATCGCTTCGTTCCCGGCGGCGAACTCGAACAGTCGGAATATTTCATCGTAGGACACGCCCGGGTAATACTGGTGCGGCATGCCGATCCCCAGCGCACCGTCTTCGAGGCCTTTTTCGAGCCTCGCCCACAGCGCCGGGTAATGCTCCGGATCGAGTTCCTTGTCGCGGCCCAGCTCGATGAACTCGAAGAACGAGTTGACGGTATCGTCGGCAGAGCCTTCGAAGAGACGATCGATGTCGGCCGTGTGCTCGGGCATCGACCAGGTGCGCAACGCACCGTGCGAAATGCTGGCGCCGTAGTTGATGACGGCGTCCCCGGCACGCATCGACAGGAACATCGGCAGATCCGGCACGCCCGCCTCCAGCTCCAGTGCCGTCGTGACGCCGTCCATCGCCTGGAACTCGTTGGCGCGGGCACTCTGGCCGTGTGCGTGCAGGTCAATGAAGCCCGGCGACACCACGAGTTCCCCCGCATCTACCTCGATCTTGCCGCTCAGCGCCTCTTCGGTGATCGCTACGACCGTCTGCCCCCGTATGCCGACGTTACGTATCGCATCGAGCCCGGTCTCCGGGTCCATCACGCGGCCGTTCAGGATGACGATGTCGTAGGTCGTCTCGCCGAAGGACGGCAGGCCGACCAGCAAGAGAAATAGAGTAAGAAACGTGAGCTCAAATTTGCGCATGAAGGGGCCTTTATCAAGTCGGGCGGCACGGGCAAGCTGCGGCGATTATCCGGGAATCATTGAATGCCTGTCCAATCCGCCCGCCTCTGGGTAGTGACAACCCGGACCGGGCTCGAGGTCGATGCCGCCTGCGTGCCTAGCGACGCGTCCTGGCAATGCCCCAGTAGTTGTAGGAAAGAATTCTCAGGCCGGGGATATACATTCTTTCGTCGAGAATGGTCTCGAAGCCGCCCCCGGCCAGGAGCGCCGGTATGTCTCGATCCATATTGCAGCCACCGGCGACGCGGCTCCACGCCGGGCTCAGGCGTCGTTGCCAGCGGCGCACATCGGCGTCAGGCGCCAGCCCGTGCTCACAGAACAGCAACTGTCCGCCCGGTCGCAATACCCGCCTGACGCTTTCCAGCGCGGCCACCGCATCCGGTATCGTGCACAGCGTGTAGGAAATGACCACCGTATCAACGCTGTCGGACGACAGCGGAATATTCTCGGCGGGCGCATCGATGAACTCGACGTCGAGACCGGATTGCTCGACCATTGGCCGGGCTTTCTGCCGCATTCCTGCCGACGGCTCCAGCGCCAGGATCTTCCGCACTTCTCCCGGGGAGTAAAAAGGCAGGTTCAGCCCGCTCCCGAAACCGACCTCGAGGACATCGCCCCGCGCCAGCGGAACGATCTTCTCACGTTGCTTCCGGCTCGGCTTCGTCGAACACGCTTTGTCGACAAGGTGCGGAAGGATCCTGTCTGCATAAAAACCCAAGGTCGTCTCGCGGCGCGGCTACAACGTTGAGTCTAATCCAAACGCCCGTGTGAACGCCCGGATCGATCAAGCGGGCAGATCCAGCCGCAATATCAAAAGCAACCAGGCGGTGCCCGGTTCGTTGCTACGGGTTCGCCCTACCTGACGGCATCGAGCTTTTCCCAGAAGTCGATGCACGGCACTTCCTTCATCATCTGTTCGACCACCTCGGCAAAGTCCGGGTTGAAAAACGGTGCACACATGGCCCATAACGCCCTCGCCCGCTCGGTGCCGAGTAGAAAATAGATAACGTCGCGGTAGCTGATCCAGGTCTCTTCGTCCATCGCGCCACTCCTGTGCTGCAGCCACTCGTGCTCGCGGGCACGCATCTGGCCGATGATCCAGAATTGCAGCTTGATCTTCTCCTCGAAGCTGGGTGACTCGGCCTGGGAAAACAGGCGGCCCAGTTCCGGGTGTTCCACGAATCGATAGACCCCGTTCTGGTCATTGGCCACCTGCGCCTGCCGCGATTCCGAACGCAGCAGTTCCTTGCCCTGGCGGACCTGGACCGACAGGTAAATCAGGGTCACGACAACCACGATGACGCCGACGATCTCGGCCAGGTAAGCGTATTCTTCAAGTGTCACGTCGTCCTCCGGGAAGGCAGTTGTTTTGAGGGGTTCCGTGGCCGCTCCGTCACGTCATGTCAGACGTAGGCCGTCACGGCCAGCAGGACCACGAGGGCGCCGCCGACGACCATCTTGGCGACGGTTCCCCAGAAACGTCCGATCGCAGCGCCCTTGCCGGCCTGCATACTGTGGAAGACCGGCCTTCCCGCCCAGAGGTCGCCAAAGAGGGATCCGGCGAAAGCACCGATGCAGGCGCCTGCCAGCGTGCCGAGTATCGGCACCGGGATTGCGGTGCCGAGAACTGCACCGACGATGCCGCCGACGATTGCGAGCATGGCGGCACGCTTCGACCCGCCGGCCTGGCGAGTCCCGGCGGCACCGAGGGTAAACTCGAGAATTTCCCCGAGGGCGGCAAGGCCGACGGCGGCCGTGAGCACCGTCGAGCCGAAGATCATTTCGTCGGGCGTCCACCACTCGAGGGCCAGCGCCCCGAGGATCATCAGCCAGGCGCCCGGCAGGCCGAATAGGATGCCGACCCAGAAGACCAGGTTGAACAGCATCAAGAGCGTCGCGAAGAGGTAGATCATCGGCAAACTCGTCCTTTTACGTCCGCAGCCGGGCCGGCGTGGCGTCGAGCCCCCGAGTCCGCTGGCGCTGATCGCAGGTTCAACCGGTCGGCGCAGCGCGTTCAGCCGTCTCCGCCGCCGGGCAATGATACCCCAGAGTCCCGGGCATGCCGGCCGTGCCACAGCAGGTAGGTCGCCGGCAGCACGAACAGCGTCAACAGCAGTGCCGACAGCATGCCACCGACCATCGGTGCCGCGATGCGGCGCATGACCTCGGCTCCGGTCCCGGAACTCAACATGATCGGCAGCAGCCCGGCAATCGTCGCCGCCACCGTCATGATCACGGGCCGTAGCCGCAACAGGGCGCCATCCTCGACCGCGCGACGCAGCTCCGGAGCCGTCAGGGGCTGTGCCGCGGCCTGCCCGGCCGGCCGGTGACGCGCCAGCGACTGATTCAGATAGACGAGCATCACGACGCCGATTTCGACGGCGACGCCGGCCAGCGCAATGAAGCCCACTCCCACGGCGACCGACAGCTCGTAACCGAGCAGGAAGACGAGCCAGGCGCCACCGGCCAGCGCCAGCGGCAGCGTGCCGAGAATCATGACTACCTCGCTCACGCGGCGGAAGCTCATGAACAGCAGCAGGACGATGATGCCGATCGTGACGGGACCGACGACGGCGAGACGCTGCTGCGCCCGCTCCAGGTATTCGAACTGGCCGGACCAGCGCAACGCATAGCCGGTCGGCAGCTCGACGCGATCGGCAACCCGTCGCTGCGCGGCGGCGACATAGGACCCGAGGTCGCGCCCGCTCATGTCGACGTACACCCACCCGTTCGGCCGTGCGTTTTCGCTCTTGATCATCGGTGGGCCGTCGACGACCGATACCCGGGCCACGTCGGCAAGCGCGACGACGGCACCGGTCGGCGTCACCAGCGGCAGGAGGCGAAGCTTCTGCACCGAATCCCGGTAATCCTGCGGGTAGCGCAGGTTCACCGGGTAGCGTTCCAGCCCCTCTACCGTTTGCGTCACATTCATCCCGCCGATGGCCGACTGCACGACGTCCTGCACGTCGGCGACGTTCAGCCCGAAACGGGCCGCCCGCTCGCGGTCGATGTCCACGTCGACGTAGCGACCCCCGAAGACCCGCTCGGCATAGACCGACACGGTACCGTCGAGGTCCGTCAGCGCAGCCTCGATGCCGGCGCCGATCTCCTCGATGACGGAGAGATCGGGCCCGGATATCTTGATGCCGAGCGGTGTCTTGATGCCGGTGGCCAGCATATCGATGCGCGCCTTGATCGGCATGACCCAGGCGTTGGTCAGCCCCGGGACCTGCACGACACGATCTAGCTCGGCGCGAATACTCTCGGCCGTCGCGCCCGGCCGCCACTCGTTGCGCGGCTTCAGCTGTATGACCGTCTCGATCATCGTCAGCGGCGCCGGATCGGTCGCCGTATCCGCACGCCCCACCTTGCCGAAGACGCGATCCACCTCGGGCACCGTCCGGATCATGCGGTCGGTCTGCTGGAGGATTTCCCGCGCCTTGTCGATCGACACGCCGGGATAGGTCGTCGGCATGTACATCAGGTCGCCCTCGTCGAGCGGCGGCATGAATTCCGTGCCGAGCCGGGACAGGGGCCAGAGACCCACGACCAGCACGGCGGCCGCCAGTGCCAGCGCCGTGCGGGGATGCCGCAGTACGAGCTCGAGTGCGGGCCGGTAGGCCGCCACCAGGCCGCGGTTCACGGGATTCTGCGCCTCCGCGTTGACGTGGCCGCGAATGAAGTAGCCCATCAGCACCGGCACGAGCGTAACGGCGAGCCCGGCGGCGGCGGCCATCGCGTAGGTCTTGGTGAAAGCGAGAGGCGCAAACAGGCGACCCTCCTGGGCCTCCAGCGTGAACACCGGGAGGAAGCTCAAGGTGATGATAAGCAAGGAGAAGAACAGCGGCCTGCCGACCTCCACCGCGGCATCCGCCACCATCTCCCAGCGGTCGACGGATTCATTCGGCGCCGACTCGATCCGCTTGTGCAGGTTTTCGATCATGACGATGGCGGCATCGACCATCGCGCCTATCGCAATCGCGATACCGCCGAGAGACATGATGTTCGCGTTGATCCCCTGCAGGGACATCACACCGAACGCCGCGAGTACGCCTAGCGGCAGGCTGACGACGATGACGAGCGACGAGCGCAGGTGCATCAGGAACACCGCGCAAACCAGCGCGACGACAACGAGTTCCTTCAGCAACGTATCCGTCAACGTGCCGACGGCGCGGCCGATGAGCGCCGATCGATCGTAGGTGACGACCACCTCGACGCCGTCGGGCAGGCTCCGCTCGAGCTCGGCCAGCCGCGTCCTGACCCCGTCGATCACGTCGACCGCGTTCTCGCCGTAGCGCATCACGACGATGCCGCCGACCACCTCGCCTTCGCCGTCGAGGTCCGCCACACCGCGCCGCATCTCCGGGCCGAGCCGGACCTCGGCGACGTCGCCCAGCCGCAGGGGTGTCCCGGAATCCGACACCTTGAGCGGTATCGCCTCCAGGTCGGCCAGTTCGTCCACGTAGCCGCTGGCACGGACCATATACTCGGCCTCGCCCATCTCGATGACGGAGCCGCCGGACTCGCGGTTGCCGGCGCGGATCGCGTCGCGCACGGCGCCGAGTGCGAGACCGGCCCGGCGCAGCCTGTCGGGTTCGACGATGACCTGGTACTGCCGAACCATGCCGCCGACGGTCGCCACCTCGGCAACGCCGGGGACGGTCTGCAGCTCGTATTTCAGGAACCAGTCCTGGAGGCTCGTGAGTTCGGCCAGGTCGTGCCTGCCGCTGCGGTCGACGAGTGCGTATTCGAAGACCCAGCCAACGCCGGTCGCATCCGGGCCGAGCTCCGGGCGTGCGGAGGCCGGCAGGCGCGCGCTGACCTGGCTCAGGCTTTCGAGCACGCGGGAGCGCGCCCAGTAGAGATCGGTTCCGTCCTCGAAGATCACGTAGACGTACGAGTCCCCGAAGAACGAGTAACCGCGTACGACCGTGGCGTGCGGCACCGACAGCATTGCCGTCGTCAGCGGGTAGGTCACCTGCTCCTCGACGACCTTCGGCGCCTGCCCCGGATAGGCGGTCTTGATGATGACCTGGGTGTCCGACAGGTCGGGCAGCGCGTCGATCGGCGTCGCCCGCAGGGAATACAGGCCCCAACCGGCGAGGATGGCGGCCAGCAAGAGGACGGCGAACCGGTTTCGGATCGACCAGCGGATGACTCGCTCGATCACGAGTCACCGCCCCCGGCGTGATCCATTGCCGAGTGATCCATCTCCGAGTGATCCATATCGCCGTGATCCATATCACCCTGATCCATGACAGGCTCCTCGACCGGCTCCTCCTCGGCGCCGGGTGACTCCCCCGCGTCGATGTCCGCGCCACGCTCTGCCGCGCGATCTCCCTGCAACCGCGCCAGCGAACTGCCGACGGCGGACTCGGAGTCGATCAGGAACTGGGCCGAGACGACGACGGACTCACCGGCGCGCACGCCCCGGCGAATCGCGATGCGATCGCCGGACTCGACGCCGAGCATCACCTCGCGCGCTTCGAAACGACCGCCACCGAGATCGATAACGACGCGGTTACCGTGACCGCTCCGGATGACGGCCTCGCGCGGCACATGGACGACATCGCCCGTCGCGCGGCCGGCGATGCGAACCCGCCCGAACATGTTGGGCCGCAGCCGCACGGCCTCGTTGTCGAGCCGGATGCGCACCCGCAGCGTTCGCGTTACGGGGTCGAGCTCCGGGTACACGTAGTCCACGCGGCTCTCGAAGCTCAGGCCGGGGAACGCCTCGAACTCTATCCGGGCCGCCTGGCCCGGCCGGACCCAGTCCGCCTGCCGCTCGAGCACGTCTGCGAACACCCAGACCGTATCGAGCTTCGCGATCGCCAGCACCTCGGTGTTCGGCGTCACGAACATGCCCTCGCGCACACCGAGATCGGCGATCACGCCATCACTCCGGGCATGCACCTCGACGCGCTGCTTCACGCGGCGCTCCCGATCGAGGCGATCGATTTCATCGGTGGGCATGCCGAGCGACAGCAGCCGATCGCGCGACGCACTGCGCAGCGCACTGCTGCCGCTGCCGAGTGCGGTCAGGTATTCCTGCTGGGCATTGACCAGCGTCGGCGAATACATCTCGAACAGGAGATCGCCGCTGCTGACGACATCGCCCTCGGCAGTCGCTTCGAGCCGTTCGATCCAGGCGTCGACACGCGTGTGGATGTGCACGACCGTTTCCTCGTCGTAGGCGACGTGGGCCGTCGTCTCGATCAGCCTCGGCAGCGAACTGCGCTCGGCCGGCGCAGTCCGCACTCCCATGTTGTTGCGGACGACCGGGTCGATGGAGACCACGCCGGGGCGGGCATCGACCTCGTCGGCGTAGACGGGCACGAGATCCATGCCCATCGGCGACTTGCCCGGGGCATCGCGCCGGAAATTGGGGTCCATCGGGGCAACCCAGTAGAGAATCTCTCGCTCGGCGTCCGCCGCGGGCGTCTCGCCCGTCCTGCCCCTCAAGTCGAGCGTCGAACCGAAGAACGCGCCGGCGGCGAGTGCCGCGACGATCACGATAATCATGCCTATGGCCTTCTGCATGTCACAGCCCTCCAAGATAGGCGAGCGCGGCGTAACTCGACGCGCGCTCGACCGACAGGCGCAGGTACTCGGTGCGCGTGTCGAGGTCGTCGATATAGGCCCGCATGACGTCGGCGAAGTCCGCCGTGTCACTGCGATAGGCGTCCAGCGCCGCCAGCGCATGCGCCCGGACCTGGCCGAGAATGCGGGCATCGAAGAGCTCCAGCCGCCGGGTCAACTCGTTGAATCGCGCGTGCTCGGCGAACAGCAGGCTTTCGAGGCTGCGGCGGCGCCGCTCGCGATCGAGTTCTGCCGCCGTGCGTTCGTCGAGCGCCGCAGACAGGCGGGCATCGATCGAATCGCGGCGAGTGAACGGCAGGCCGACGGTCACGCCGATCGTGACGAAGTCCGAACGGGGATCGCCCGTTGCGAGCTGGCCCTCGCGGTAGGCGTAACCGACGTCGAGCATCCAGCCCGGCTTCTTTCTCTCGCTGGCCAGCGCGACGGCACTCCGGCTCGCTTCGAGGTCGGCGTCCGCTGCGCGCAGCTCGGGATGGTCCTTGAGCCTTGCGAGCAGGTCGTCGATGACCGGCACGGCGTTCCATGCCGGCAGCTCGGCGACGAGCGGGCGCCCCGCGGCAGACCCGACCCACTCGCGCAACCGGGCCCGCGCGACCGCCTCGTGGCGCTCGATATCGATCAACCGGTCGTCGAGCCGGCTCAGCTCGAGCTCGGCACGCAACACGTCCTGCTGCGTGTTCCTGCCGACGCTGTACAGCGACTCGGTCGTTGCGACGAGATCCTCGAAGAACGGGCGCGTCGAGCGCACCTGCATCGCGGCCTCCTGCCAGTAATAGACGTCGAGCCACGCGGCACGGGTCGCACTCAGTACGTGGCCGTTGCGCGCGAACGCAGTCTCGCGGGTCGCGGCAGCCTGCCATTCGAGCTGCTCGGTCTCGAGCCGGCGCGACGCGCCGGGGGGAAACGCCTGCCGGATGCCGAGCGACGCGCTGGTCATGCCCTCGGTCGAGAAACTCCCGGACTCGATCGGGTAGTTATTGAGTCCGACCCGGAGTTCGGGCTCGGGCAGCGCGCCGGCCGCGTCTGCGCTTTGCAGCATGGCGTCGGCGCGTGCGACCAGCGCCTCTCGTCCGGGCTCGGCGTCAACGGCGATCGCTTCCGCTTCGGCGAGCGACAACGGCTCCGCGGCCAGCGCGGCCGGAACCTTAAGGAAACTCGTGCTGATGAACGTGATAACAACGGCCGTCCGCCACGCGGACAGCCCGGGCGCGAGCCCAGTTTCGGAAGACATACGAAAACTCCTGGTTAAACCGGAAAAAGACGGTTCGAGGCCAGGGTTTCGCTAATCCAGGAAGACGCAGTTGATGACGTGCAGGCGCCGGCTCGGCAGCGGCGCCACGGTGGGTGGGCCGGTGCCCCGGCGGCCTCCGATCGCAACGGCGATGGCCGCGCTCAGAGGCGCGGCGGGCAGGAAAACGAGGTCGCCGGTGCTCTTGCCGGACTTGGCGACATTACGCTGGTCGACCAGCGTGTCGCCGCCGTCGAGACAGTCGCCGTCGGCGCAGCCGCCATGGCCGCTGTCGGCCTGTGACTCGTGGCCGGCATGGCCTTCATGACTGCTCGCATGACCGGCATGCGCAGCATGCTCGGCCGGCACGACGGTTTCGGGACAGTGGCTGCAGTCGAGGTTGCCCACCGCGGCGAGTGCGCACGGCGACAGGCCAATGGCCATCCAGAACGCGGCCGCGAGCGGCCACCACCGGCGCTGCCGATGGCGAATCCCTGCCTGCCTGTTGCGTTCATAAGCCATTGAAAAATCGGCTACCTGTTGACTAGAAGGGTGTTATATCGCCAAATCTGCCGCGCCGCAACGGACCGGTCGACAGTTCGGGTCACGCCGGCCCTCCGTCTGATACCATTTTCGGCGGCTTCGAGCGAACTCGAAGCACCGTCCGGTTCCAGCGGGAGCGACGCACGCGTCAGCGCCGGAAGAAGACCGCCACTCATTCCGTTCCCCAGCAAAGGCAAGCCATGAAAACCCGCATCACCGAACTCTTCGACATCGAACACCCCATCATCCAGGGCGGTATGCACTATGTCGGCTTCGCGGAGCTTGCAGCGGCCGTCTCGAACGCCGGCGGACTGGGCATCATCACGGGGCTCACGCAGAAGACGCCCGCGGATCTTGCGAACGAGATCGCCCGCTGCAAGGACATGACGGACAAGCCATTCGGGGTCAACCTGACCTTCCTACCCGTCGTGACGCAGCCGGACTATCCCGGCTACGTCAAAGCCATCATCGAGGGCGGCGTCAGGATCGTGGAGACGGCCGGCAACAACCCGGCGCCGGTGTTGCCGCCGCTGCAGGGCGCGGGAATCAAGGTCATCCACAAGTGCACCTCCGTTCGCCATGCGAAGAAGGCCGAAAGCATCGGCTGCGACGCCGTATCGGTGGACGGCTTCGAATGCGGCGGACACCCGGGCGAGGACGACATCCCGAATTTCATCCTGCTGCCACGGGCAGCCGACGAACTCTCGATTCCGTTCGTCTCCTCCGGTGGAATGGCGGATGCACGCAGCCTCGTGGCGTCACTCGCGCTCGGCGCCGACGGCATGAACATGGGCACGAGGTTCATTGCCACGAAGGAAGCACCGGTCCACGAGAACGTCAAGAAGGCCATCGTGGCGGCGACGGAACTGGACACGCGGCTGATCATGCGCCCGCTGCGTAACACCGAGCGCGTCCTCAGCAATGCCGCCGTCGAGCGCCTGCTCGAGAAAGAGCGGGAACTCGGCGAGCAACTGCGCTTCGAGGATATCCTGCCGGAGGTTGCCGGGGTTTACCCGCGCATCATGCAGGAAGGCGACATGGACGCCGGCGCCTGGTCCTGCGGGATGGTCGCCGGGCTGATCGACGACATTCCGACCGTCGCCGAACTGGTGGACCGGATCATGCGCGAGGCGGACACGCTGATCAAAGAGCGGCTCGCGTCGCTCTGATTCAGTCCGCCGCGATGTCCGGGCGCTCGTAGACACGGACCCAGTCGACCTCGAGCCGCTGCGGGAAGATGCTGTCGTCGATCGGCCCGCCGGCCCGACCCCAGGCACCGCCGACCGCGAGATTCAGGATCCAGTGGAACGGTTGGTCGAACGGCCAGGCCTCCCAGCCCGTGCCCTCGTTGACGTAGGTGAAGTAGAGCGTGTCGTCGACGAAGATGTCGATCTTCTCCGGCGACCACTCGAGCGCGTAGACGTGGAACCGGCTGTCGACGTCGTCGATCAGCACGCGGCCCTTGCGCTGTTCCCACATCGCCCAGTAGTAGGCTTTCGTGTGCACGGTGCCGTGCACGTGGCCCATCTGGTAGCCAACGTGTTCGAGGATGTCGATCTCCCCTGAATTCGGCCAGGCGTCGCACGCGTTGTTGCCATGCCACTCGGAGTCGTCACCGCAGGTGGTCGCATAGGTGAAAGGATCGCTCGGCAGCATCCAGATCGCGGGCCAGGTGCCCTGCCCCTCCGGCACGCGGGCACGCGCCTCGAAGCGGCCATAGAGGAAATCGGCCTTGCCCTTCGACTGGATCCGGGCCGAGGTGTAGCGCGCGTCGCCGTAATCTTCCCGATGCGCCTCGATGACGAGCACACCGTCCTCGAGCCGGACGTTCTCGGGGCGCCGCGTGTACGCCTGGTCTTCGTCGTTGACGCGACCGCGCTCCCATTCCTCGAAATTCCAGGTCCCGGCATCCGGCTGCCCCTCGCCGTCGAACTCGTCCTGCCACGCCAGCTGCCACGATGCGGCTCGCGGCCGCTTGTCGCGCACGAGCACGGCGCACAAGAGGGGCTCCATCCGGGCCGCCTCGAAGTCGATGTCGAGCACGCCGTCCTCGACGACGACGTCCGGTGCCACCACTGTCAGGCCCGAGCGGATCTTGCCGTCCCGGAACAGCATGATATCCAGGTCCTCGATGACGGGGCGCTCCTCGGCCAGCACGTCGAACAGCCGTTCGCCACCCTCGACTTCGTCGGGCTCCGCGAAGTAGAAGGCCACGTCATAGGTACCGTCCGGCAGCGGCATGGCGACCGTGACGTCACCGACGCGGCAGTCGCGGAACAGTGCCTGGTTCTGGACGCCCTTGACCCGGTCGATATGGACGACCCGTCCGCCCTCGGCATGTGCCTCGGCAGCGAACGTCGTGCCGTCAACCGCCGTGTAGGCCGGTCCGGCGAGGTTGATGCCACGATGAAACTCGGCAGCGGCCGTGTGCGGCAAGAGACCGATCAGGATCAGCACCGGGACCAGGCCCCGGGAGGTCAATAGGGATAACGACATCACATCGCCTTGCAGTAGTGATCGATGAAACGCTGGTGATCCGGCAGCTGGCTGACGAGCTGATGTGCCGAACCGTGCAATCCGTTGAGAAAACGTTCGAGTTCGTCGTCGTCCATCATGTTGACGACGGGGTGATACTGCTCGGGCATGAGCCCCTGGCCCAGCATCACCTGGATCCACGAGTTCTCGCCGAAGAGCTCGTTCGGAGCCTTGAACACGCGGCCGGTCTGCTTGAACAACTCGATTCGATGCTGGAGCGAATCGGGAATTTCCATCGTCCGGCAGTGCTCCCAGAACGGTGAGTCGGAGCGCTCGGTAACGTGATAGTGCAGCACGATGAAGTCGCGGATGTGCGCGAACTCGGTGCTCATTTGCTCGTTGAATTCATCGAGGTCCGGCTGGCGAATGCCGCTGTAGGGGAACATCTGCATCAGGCGAATGATGCTCTTCTGTATGAGATGGATGCTCGTCGACTCCATCGGTTCGATGAAACCGGAGGAAAGCCCGACCGCGACGCAGTTCTTGTGCCAGTGCTGCCGGCGTTGCCCGGTCGTGAACTTGATCACCCGGGGATCGGTCAGCGGCTCGCCTTCGATGTTCTCGAGGAGGAAGCTCCGGGCCTCGTCGTCGGACCAGTAGCGGCTGCTGAACACCAGCCCGTTGCCGACCCGGTGCTGCAGGGGAATGCGCCACTGCCAGCCCGCCTTCCGGGCAATCGCCCGGGTATAGGGAATCGGCGGGGCAACCGCCTTGGTCTGCACCGCCACCGCGCTGTCACAGGGCAGCCAGTTGGTCCAGTCGATATAGTCGACGCCGAGTGTCTGCTCGATCAACAGGCCCCGGAAGCCGGTGCAATCGACGAACAGGTCACCCTCGATGGTCTTGCCGGAGTCCAGGTGCAGGGCCGTGATGAAGCCAGTCTCTGGATCGAGGTCTACTTTGTCGATCTTGCCTTCCTGGCGCCGGCAGCCATGCTCTTCGGCGATCTTGCGCAGAAACCTGGCGTATAACGAGGCATCGATGTGGTAGGCGTAGTTGAGCCCCTGGTTCGGCAGCACGGCGAAACGTTCGTGCTTGGCCGCCACCCATTCCTTGCAGTACTCGCCGAATTCCTTGCTGATGCCGAGTCGCTTGCCCTTCAGCCAGAAATGCTGGAAGCCGGCCGCCCAGCAGTCCTTGCCGGTCCAGCCGAACGAGTGAATGTAGTCCTTATCGAGGTCGCGCCAGCTCTCGAACGAGATACCGAGCTTGAATGTCCCCTTGACTGCGGCGACGAACTCCTGCTCCTTGATCTTGAGTAGATCGTGCAGCGTCAGCAAGGTCGGGATCGTCGCTTCGCCGACGCCGACCGTGCCGATGACGTCCGACTCGACCAGCGTGATATCGAGCGTCTTGCCCAGCAGCTTTGAAAGCGATGCGGCCGCCATCCAGCCGGCAGTTCCACCACCGGCGATAACGACTTTGTGTATGTTCTGGTTCGCCACGATTTGACCTCTGGTTGTGCCTGCGCTCGCTATTGGTTCAGTCGATTCAGGAGCTCCGCACGAAGTTTTCGGACGGATTCCTTGTCCATCGGAGCGAGGCTGCCCCTTCCGGGTTCAGGGATATGTGAGTATACGGATTCGTCCGCGTCGAATACGTAGTAATCGAAAAGCGCCTTCCAGGCCTGGCGCTGCCGCTCCGGCAGGTCGCGAACGGTAAGCATGCCGTGCATCAGGGCCGACATCGGCGAGCCCATCTCGGGCATCGTCGTACGCCACCAGTAATTCACCAGCAGGTTGAAGGCAGACAGCGACTCAACCTGGTGCCACCACATGCTGGGAATGAAAATCGCATCACCGGGCTCGAGTTCATAGGTGATCGCATGCTCGAGCGCCTCGCGGAACTTCGGGAAGCGCTCGAAATCCGGGTCGCGAAAATCGACGAGGCTGATTGCCTGGCCCGACGGCGTCCGGTCGACCGGGCCGATGTAGAGGTTGCCGACCTGCCCGGGCGGGAACAGCGTGAATCGCCGGCGCCCGGCGACGACACAGGCGACGTTATCGGGAAAATCGAAGTGTGCCGAAACGCGGGTCTGGTTACCCATCCAGAAGTTCACGAGTGCATCGTCGACCGGGATACTGATGTCGTTGTCGCGCCGGAAGCCGGGCAGCCAGCGATCGACAGCGGTCGAGCCGACGTAGATCGATTGCCTGTCGCCGGCCTTCGCCGTTTCATCGAGCTTCTGGAAAACCTGGTTCAGCGGCGCCTGGCCACTTCTGAAATTGAAGCCCGTGAAATCGTCGTTGTAGAAGAAGCGGCCGTCGATATCCTCTTCCGTCGCATAGACGGTGACCGGCTCGCCGGTCCAGAAGCTGTTGATGTAGAGATAGGCCTCTTCGATAGTACCGTTGCAGCGCTGTACCGCCGGCCAGTCGCGGCAGAGCCCCTTCAGGAGCAAGGGCTTGTCGGACTCGAAGACCTCTGCCGGAATACTGTCGGCACGGCAGCCTTCGAGGACTTCGACGGAAGCCAGTTCAGGCATTGCGCTCATCGATTACTCGTCCAGCGTCGCATTCTTCTTCTCGATCAGCTTGCGGATGTTCGAGATGGACGCAATCATCATGAACATCGGCATCAGGAAACCTTTCTGGTTGAACTGTTCGAGCGCCTCCGCCGTCAGCTCCTGGACCCTGTCTTCGTTGATCGCCGCGAACCCCAGCAGCTGGTTCCTCGAACCGTCCCTGAGGGTTATATCAAAAGAGACTTCCTCGATCAGGCCGCGATCGTTCAACTCCTTGACGAAGGCCTTGCCGTGCTCGAGTCCCTCGTAGATGACCTCCAGCAGGTTAGCCGCATCCTCCAGGTACTCCGTGCGCCCGCCCAGGGGCTGGAACAGCGCCTCGCCCTCGGTTTCGCTGACGCGCGGATGCTCCATGTCGATCGACAGGACGCGGATCAACTCATGGTTGCCGTCGATCTTCGTCTGCTGGAACCCGATCATGAAGGGTTGCCGGCGAATCATCGCCGGTACGTAGGTGGCGTGCCAGCCGGCATCGTCCAGGAACAGGTTCTCGCCTTCCGTGAAACCGAACAGGGCCACGGGACCATAAACACCCTCCTCACCCTTGTGTAATAGGATCGGATAGTCGGTCTGGATGTCCCGAAACTCGGCGGGGAACGTCATCGCGAACATGACATCGTCGCCGTATTTCGCCGAGCGCTCGGTGATTACCCGGACATCCTGGTGATCTACATTGTTCAAAAGGGCTGGTTCACCCATGGTCTTTCCTTATCAGTCAGTTCATGCGACGCCGGGGAGCGACGTCAGTTCATCGAGCAGCTTGCGATTGGTCGGCAGTCCGCCCAGCATCCGCCGGGCTCGTTCCTGCGTCTCGTGCAGGGCCTTGTCGACTCGCTGGTGCTCGTCCGCGTCCGCGCCCGGTTCGACGGGGGTGTACTTCGGCCGAAAGCCCATCCCGTAGAGCACGTACTGGTAGCTGGCTGCAGGGAACAGTTCATCCACTCGCGGCACGTCGTCGTAACGCGGGGCTTGCTGCTGCCAGAGCACGAGCTTGTCGGCGAGTTCTTCAGGGCAGTGCTGCAGGTCCCGACAGGCGCTCCAGTAGGGCGTGTCCGAGCGTCGGCTCAGCACATAGTGAAGCTTGAGAAACTCGATCACGCGCTGCCAATTGTAGAGCATCTTCTCGTTGAAGCGCTTTGCCACGACCGTCATGATTGTGCGATCGAGCGGGAACTGCCGTGCCAGCATCGATGCGCCCTGTTCGATCAGCGCGAGCGCCGAGGCCTCGAGCGGCTCGATGAAGCCGCCTGACAGCCCGACCGCGACGCAATTGTTCACCCAGAACTGGCGGCGATATCCCGGTTCGAAGGGAATCCGCCGGAAGTCGAGATCGTCCACGGAAGTCGCCGGGAACTGCTCCCGGACGTAGCTCCTGAGCGTTGCCATGGCGGCGGCCTCGTCCGCATGTGCCGTGGAGTGCACGTAGCCGATGCCGCGACGGTTCTTGAGGGCAATATCCCAGATCCAGCCTGCATCGACTGCGGTCGCACGGGTGACGGAGGCGATCGGGTCGGTCGGCCGTTCGTGCGGCACCTGGACCGCGATCGCCGCGTCGTTGAAGAGGGTGTCCCTGACCGACTCGAAACCGACCCCGAAATGGCCACCGAGCAGGAGGCTCTTCTGGCCGGTGCAGTCCACGAACAGATCGCCGCTCACCGACTCCCCGGTATCGAGCCTGACGGCCGCAATATCGCCGCCATCGCTGTCGATGCCGGTGACGTTGCCTGCGACGTAGTCCACGCCGAGCGTGTCGACCGCATGACGATGCAGGAGCCGGGCAAACTTGCCGGCGTCGAAGTGGTAGCCGTAGTTCACAGCGAACGAGTACGCAGGCATCGAGGCCTGCTTCGGCGCCATCCCGGCCTCGATCAGCCTTGCCTGGGGGGTCACGAACTCGGCGAAAGACGTGGTCCCGGCATGTGCCAGCCAGTAGTCCGCGAGCGGCAGAGCCGGGTACTCGGCCGGCAGGCTGAACGGGTGGTAGTACCGGTCGTCGGGGTCGTTCTCCGCCCAGGCGATGAACTCCGTACCCTGCTTGAAGCTGGCGTCGCAGCTGCGAATCAGCTCACCTTCGTCGATCCCGATGGATTGCAGGGTGGCTCGCATGGACGGCCATGTGCCCTCGCCGACACCGATGATGGGAATATCGGGCGACTCGATGAGAGTGACGGCAACGCGGCGGGCGCCTGCGCGACCGTGCGTCGCCGCGATCAGGCCGGCCGTGATCCAGCCGGCGGTGCCGCCGCCGACAACAACGACCCTGGATGTCTGCTTGTCCAAGATTCCTGTCTCCAACTGGCAAGGTAGATCAAGGAACTGCCGGGCGCAATCGTCACGAGGTGACCGGGGACGAAAAAAGGCTGCCCCCGGAAGGGAGCAGCCTTTGCTTTGGTAGAGCCCGGATCAGAACTTGTATCTGAGGCCGATATTGTACCGTCTGCCGGTCTGGGTCGCGAACAGCGTCTGGAGATCGCTGCGTCCATAGACATGAATCGTCTCATCCGTGAGATTGATAATGTCAGTGAACACCTGCAGGTTATCGGTGATCCAGTAGTTGGCACTCATGTCCCACTGCTCGTACTCGTTCGTGTACGTGGGCGGCACGGCGCCGACGTTGGCCTGGCCGGTACCGGCGAGGAACTTGTCGCGCCAGTTGTACGCCAGCCTTACGGACAGGCCGTTCTTGTCGTAGTAACCGACGAAGTTGGCGCTGTCGCTCAGGCCCGAGATCACGAACTGCTGATCGAGGCTCAGGTCGTCGTAACCAGTGTCCGAATCGACGATCGTGGCGTTGGCGATAACGCCGAAGCCGGAATCCCCGAAATCGTGCTGGATCACGAACTCCCAGCCGTCGACCGTGGCTTTCTCGATGTTGACCGGGATCGTCAGGTTGAACGGCGAGGCCGGATCGCGCCCTGCGACACCGCTGATGACACCTGCGTCCGCATCGACACCCTCGGCGTCGGGCCGGTTTTCGAGAATCCAGGTGTACAGGATGCCGCCTTCCGATGAGCCGGTCGCCGCGCGCGCCTCGTCTCCCAGGGGACCGAGCGCCGGGTGGGGTACATCGAAGGGCGTCTCACGAACCTGGGCCGTGCCGATGAAGTTCTCGACGTCCTTCTGGAAGTACCCGGCGGCAATGTAGCTGCTCTCACCGTAGTAGTACTCGATGGAAAGATCGAGGTTGTCCGACACGAAGGGCAGCAGCCCGGGGTTACCGCGACGGCCGGTACCTTCGTTGATGCGCACCAGCTGGTCGAGCGTCTGGCCGCCCTGGATGTCCAGGAAGTTGGGGCGAGTCAGCGTACGGCTGACCGAGGCACGCGCCACCAGGCTGTCGGTGATATCCATCGAGATGTCGAAGTTCGGCAGCCAGTAGTCATACGAGCCCTCGAACGCTGTGAACTCGGAGCCGTCCGACTGCAGCGAAAGCTCGTTGCCTGCAACCCAGTTCAGGCCGTTAAAGGCGGGTGACAAGGCCTGCGATTCCACGTCCGTTTCTTCGTACCGCGCACCGAGACGCATGTCGATCGGCATGTCGGCGAGCTCGGTGGACATGTTGACCTGGAAGTAGAAGGCGTTGGATGTTTCCGTCGTGCGCCGGTCCTGCTGCCAGTTGGTGCTGGGGCACAGGCCGGTGCCGCAGGGACCGAAGTCGCCACTTCCCGGCGGGAACAGGGTCGCATCCCCGGAAGCAATCAGGGCCTCCGTCCGTTCGATCAGCTGGGCCATGTCGAAGGTATAGAAGTCCATCTGCATCCGCGGATCGCCGGCGCCGGGGATTTCGCTGAACGAACTGCCGGCGTTGGCTGGCGTCATCAGGTCGGCAATCGCACCCGGCTGCGTCACGCCGCCCCAGGCATCGCGCTGCACGTTGGCGAAGACCGCGCGGTTATCGACCTCGGTGAGCTGGACGCCGAAGTCCACGCTCTCGACGAAGCCGGCGTCGAACTCGAAGCTGCCGGACAGCCTGGCCTGGTCGATATCCATCTTCGACTGCTCGTTGATGAAGACGCTGCCGGTCACGATCATGTCGTCCGGCGTCAGCGGATTGTTGAGGCCGAGCTCGAGGATCGGCAGTTCGTTGCCGAAGTAGCCGGCCGTGCGATCGCGCGAGAAGGCCGAGATTGCGAGCTGGGCAGCGTTACCGTAGGGGCTGTTCGGCCCGTTCTCGGCCGTCGAGCTGTGAGCGTCGAACTCGAGGAAGAACCGATCCGTGACGTCCCACATGAGGTTCAGGCCGACCGAGTCGTTCTCGTTCTTGAAGCCCTGCAGCGAGGCGCCCATCGCGAAGTCCGAATTGGTGGAATTCTCGGCGTACTGCGCCGGCGTGGCGTTGGGACCGTCATACCAGACGGTATCCTGGCCGCCGAAGTTGAACCATGCCGAGTAGTTGTTCCAGCGCTCTTCCACGGCCTGCTCGGCGTAGGTGTAATCGACCGTCGCTGTGAACGAGTCGATCGGGCGGAACTGGAAGGTGAGCTGGCCGTTGAGGCGCTCACGTTCGAAGCTCGACAGCTGGTAGCCGATGCTCTGCGGCACCGAGTAGATGCCTGGCCCGGTCGGGCGGTTGACCTGGTTCGGGTCGGCCGCCGTGGGAATGCCGCCCCAGTCCTGCTGTGCGCCACCGCAGCCCCAGCAGGAGGTGTCGTTCGTGAAGGAACGCCAGCCGCCGACGCTCGCCGTGGCTGCACCCCCTGCCCGATCCTGGTAGACGGCCGACAGCGATACGCCGATCTTGTCGTCCATGAAGGTGTTCGAGAACAGGCCCGAGACTTCCGGCTTGAACTCGGCGCTGCCGAGCGCGTGATCGACAGACTCGTCGTACATGCCACTGGCCGCAATGGTTGCCTGCAGGCCCGGATTCTCCAGCGGGCGTGTCGTCTTGACGTTGATCGTCGAACCGATGCCGCCGGTCGGGACGTCGGCGCGGCCGCTCTTGTAGACCTCGACGGCCGAAACGCCTTCGGCGGCGAGGTTACTGAAGTCGAAGTCACGGTTGACGCCGCTGGTCGTCGGCATCTGACGGCCATTCAGCAGCACGAGGTTGAAGGCCGGGCCGAAACCGCGAACCGTGACTCGCGCGCCTTCGCCGCGTTCACGATCGATCGATACGCCGGTGATGCGCTGCAGTGACTCGGCAAGGTTGGTATCCGGGAAGTTACCGATGTCTTCCGCCGTGATCGCATCGACAACGCCGTCTGCGCCGCGCTTCAGGTCCATGGATGCCCGGAGGCTTCCACGAATGCCGGTGACGACGACTTCTTCGATCACCTGGTCATCCTGCGCGAGTGCCGGCTGCATCACCGGTGCGCCTACGGCCAGGGCGATGCCGGATGCCAACGGCGTTTTGGTAAAGGTGGGTATTCGCATGCTCAAGCCTCCCCCAGCTTGTAGAAACTTCGTAATCGCTGCGATGAGCGATGGCGTAAAGAGTGGGAGGCCGAACCCCCCCAGGTTCCGCGAAAGCGCCGTTGGTTTGTTGTGCAACGTTTGCTGACAGCGCTGTCAGCGGTAAGTTATAGTTGAGCATGTCAGCGCTGTCAACCGGAACCGGACATCTGGCGGCGCGACTGCGGGGACGTGTTCGGGGGAGGATTCCAATGCAAACAGTCGTCGATCCGGCGCGCATCCGGGCCGCCTGGGAGGGTCGCGTATCCGGATGCCTGCTCGGCAAACCCCTGGAGGTTATGTCGTACCAGTCGGGCCCGGAAGGGCTCGCCGACTACCTGGGCGCGGCAGGCGCCATGCCGCTCCGGAATTATGTTCCCGCTGTCGAGGCCACATCCGTGGCGACGCGCTGGCTCGCCTGCTGCCGGCAGCACATCACCCGGTTCGAGCCCGACGACGACATCAACTACACGATCCTGTCGCTCCTGCTCCTGGAAGAGCACGGGGCCGATTTCGATGTCGCGGATGTCGCCCGCGCCTGGCTCAACCGACTGCCCGCCGGCAAGACCTGGACCGCCGAGCGGGCGGCGTACGGTTGCCTGCTCGAGCGTATGGACGCCGAGTTCGTCAACGGCGGAGACGCCGGCTTCGACCTTGCCGATTGCACCAACAACGAATTCAACGAGTGGATCGGCGCACAGATACGCGCCGACCTGTACGGCTGGGTCAACCCGGGGCAGCCGGAACGCGCTGCTGAACTCGCGACGCGGGACGGCTCGCTCTCGCACGTCGGCGAAGGTCTCAACGGAGCCGCCTTCGTCGCGGCGCTCGGGGCGGCGATTCCGTCTGCTCGTACACTCGACGCGGCGATCGACATTGCGCTCGGCTGCATCCCGTCGTCGTCGGACGCAGCAGGCGCCGTGCGCTTCGGGCGCGACGCTGCCCGCCGGGCCGCGGCTTCGCGCTGCATTCACGAGGAATACGCGAACCTGCCGCCGGTGCATACCGTGAACAACCTCGCGGTCGTCACCTGGGCCCTGTCGAGCGCCGAGGGCGATTTCAGCCGTGCAATCGGCGATTGCGTAACGGCGGGTCTCGACACGGATAGCAACGCCGCAACGGTCGGCGGCCTCGCAGGACTTGCCGGGTTTCCAGTCGCGGACCACTGGATCGACCCGTGGAAAGGCCGGATCTGCTCCGACCTGGCCGGGCATGGCGAATTCAGCCTGGTCGAACTCGTCTCGCGCACGGTCGCGATCGCGCGCGACTTCGCTGCGCCGCGGGCCGCATGATGTCCGGGCTGCGACTCGCGCCGCTAACCCTGCTGCTGGCAGCCGCTCTGCCCTTCGCCGCGTGCGCGGACGACGCCCACGTCGAGGACCGCAGCCGCTACGAGGCGCCGCGGGCCATGGACCCGATGGTGATCGACGGCATCGGTGACGAGGCCGCATGGTCGCATGCCGAATGGCGCCCGATCCGGTTTCGCTGGCTGGGACCCGAATACACGGCGGAGGATTTCGAAGGGCGGTTCAAGATCGCGTGGACACCGGAGAAGCTCTACCTGCTGGTCGAGATCCGGGACGATATCCTGTTCGACAGCCACCGCGATCCGCTCGTACAGTATTGGGACGACGACTGCCTGGAAATCTTCATCGACGAGGACTTCTCCGGCGGCGATCACCAGTTCAATCACAACGCGTTCGCGTACCACCTCTCGCTCGACAACCGCGCCATCGACATCGGCACCGACCGGCAGGCGCGCGATTACAGTCATCACGTCGACAGCCGCTGGCGACAATCCGCCAACGGACTCACGTGGGAAGTCGCCATCGAAATCTACGACGACAGCTACGTCGACGACTCCGACGACAACGAGCCCCTCGCACTCTTCGCCGGCAAGATACTGGGCCTCATGGTGGCCTACTGCGACAACGACGGCAGCGAGCTACGCGAAAACTTCATCGGCTCGGAATCGGTGCCGTTCGGTCCGAAAGACCGGGGCTGGATCGACGCCGGGCTGTTCGGCGAGGTGGTTCTGACGGATTCCGACTGAAATGCCGCGGCGTTTCGGACACCAGGGCGATCCGCCCGGCAGGAATTGAAAGCGTTGTCATCACGAGTTGTAATAACGGTGCTTCGAAACCGTCTGTAAGTTTGGTAACAGGGTCTGACAAGATGTCCACAGCGACGATCAGCGACGTAGCGAAGTTGGCGGGAGTTTCCATCAAGACCGTCTCGCGCGTCGTCAATCGGGAGCCGAACGTTCGGAGTTCGACCCGGGAGAAAGTCGAGTCGGCAATCGCGGCGCTCAATTATCGTCCCAACAAGGCGGCCCGCAATCTCGCGAGCCATCACTCGAACCTGATAGGACTGATCTACGACGATCCCAGCGCCTACGAAGTGCCGAGTTCAGGCTATGTGATCGCGCTGCAGCAAGGCGCCCTCGCGGCATGCCGCGAAGCCAATTACGAGCTGCTGATTCATCCCTGCCGCTTCCAGGACAGACACATCGGCAAAGAGCTCACGGAGCTGATAGAGCAGGTGCGGCCGGACGGCATCATCCTCGCGGCGCCGCTCTCGAACATCCCTCGGGTCGTCAAGGCCATCGAGGCGACGGGAACCCCGCTCGTCCGAATCTCACCGGGAAAGAAGAACGGCGGGCTGCCCAAGGTTGCGACCGACGACTTCACCGTCAGCGCCGAGATGACCCGCTACCTCGCGTCGCTGGGGCATCGGCGCATCGCCTTTATCAAGGGTAATGCCCACCACCGGGCGGTCGGAAATCGCTTTCGCGGCTACTGCGCCGGCCTCGAGCAGAGCGGCCTCAGGTACTCCGAGCAACTCGTCGTCGACGGCGATAACTCGATCGGCTCGGGCGAAACCGCGGCGAAGAAACTGTTGAGCCGCAAGCGCCGGCCCACCGCGATCTTCGCGGCCAACGATGACATGGCGGCCGGGGTGATCCGCGTCGCCGATCGCATGGGCATCAAGGTACCGGCAGAGCTGTCTGTCGCCGGCTGCGACGACATAGCGCTCGCGCAGCAAATCTTTCCTGCGCTGACGACGATCAACCAGCCCCTCGCGGCAATGTCCGAACGCGCCGTGTATTCCGTTATCGAGAAAATACGTACCGGTAGCATCGAGCACGACAACGTGATCGTGCCGTCTTCGATTGTCGTCAGGGAGTCCACCGGGCCCGCGCCGCGCCGGACCTGAACGCTTATTGCGAAAGGCCGGCGAGCTTATCGGCCGACTGCTTCGACGACGAGGAAGGGCAAATTCGCATGAGCAACATGGCCGCCGTCGTCGCGCGCGTACGCGAACAAGCGGTATTTGCCGGGCGCAAGGGCCCTGAGTTCCGCCTCTCCCCCGCGTACGTTCCCGATCCAGCCATCAAGATCGGCGATGGGCTCTTCATAGTCGCCACCCTCGCGGGTCGAATCGCTCTCCGGTTTTACGCTGAGGGTCAGCCTTAAGGCACCCACCTCCGGGTCTGTGACTTCGAACGCGACGGGGTAAGCCTGCCCGGCCTCGAGCGTCACGCTGTCCGTGGCACTCTTTCCATCGAGCCGCAGCGCGTCGACCCGCGGCGTCCGGTTTTCGGGCCACGCCCCCGTCCACAGGTAATGCATCACGTCGACGACCTCGGTTTCCTCGCCCGCCTCGGTGAACATGCCGAACCAGGTCGGCGTCCGCTCCTGCTTCTGTCCCCAGAGAAACACGTAGGAACCGAGCAGCTGGCCGTCGAGCGCTGCAAGAATTTCCTCGTGACCGCGTCGGAACGTCTCGGCTTTCTTCGAACTCGTGAGTTCGATTGGCGCGCCCCAGCGCGTGCGGTCGACTTCCCAGTAACCGATTGCGCCCCACTCGGTCACCATGAACGGCTTGTCGTAACCGAGCTCACTCAGCCGCTCGGGCAGCACGAACAGTGAGCCGTACTGCTGGAAACTCAGGAAATCGAGCGCCGGCGCACGTTCCGTGACGGTGGCGATGACTTCCGGGTTGAACCCTGACAGGGGCGTGGACACGGGATGGTACGGATCGAGCTCCCGGATCATCTCCGCGACTTCGTTGACCGCGTCGAAGACGGCCGGGTTCGTATAGCTGTGATTGAGCTCGTTTCCAATCAGCCAGGCAAGCAGCGCCGGATGATCCTTGTACTCGAGCACTTCGCGGCGCAGGAACTCCAATTGCTCGGCGACCGCGTCCGCGTCGTCGTAATCGAAGCCGTGCCGCTCCGGCCGCATCGGCAAGCCGAGAACGACGGTCACGCCATACTCGTGCGCCTTGTCGAGCAGCGACCGCGCATCCTGGTAGTCGTGGACCGTCGTCCAGGTTCGTATCGAGTTCCCGCCATGGCTTGCAAACCGCGCTATGTCGTCGACCCCCATGCCGGCGCCGCGAACGACGTAAGGCTCGCCGTCCCGCAGCAGCTGGTAGCCGGTGCTCGTTTCGACGACCTCGACCCTCACCGGGCCGGCGCCGGGTTTGCTGTTACAGGAGACCGAAGCCATCGCCACTACCGTCAGCACAAGACTATGACGCCATGCCCGCATCAGGCGCTCGCAAGCGAGGCTTCGAGCTCTTCCAGCGACTTGCCCTTGGTCTCGGGGAGGATTCGCATGATGAAGACGAGCCCGACGATCGCGAACGCGGCATAGATCAGGAAGGTGGTCGAGTTGCCGAACGTTTCCAGCTCCCAGGGAAAAACGAGCGTCACGAGGAACGCAACCGCCGAATTGACGAGCCCCACGAACGAGATTGCCATTCCCCGCACGCGGTTCGGAAACAGCTCGGAGAAGAGCACCCACATGATCGGACCGATCGACATGGCGAAGCTTGCGACGAAACCCAGGATCGCGAACAGGATCAGCCACGGGTTCGTATCGATGGCGCTGCTGACGATATCCGATTCGAAGGTCTTGTAGCTGTCGGTGCCGATAGCCTCGCTCAGCGCGTCGCGGAACTCGGTATCGCTGTGAAAAGTAGTGTCGGCAACCACAGCAATCGCAGCACGATCGATCTCGGCCGGCAGGGCGTCGATTGCCGACGAGTCCAGGCGGTACGTCGCCGTGCCGAAGCCGTATGCCAGCACCAGCATGCACACGGCGATGCCGCCGAGCCCGAACCCCAGGAGCGGCCGGCGACCGAGCCGGTCGATCAGCATCATGGCAACCACGGTGAAGGCGAGGTTCACGAGGCCCACCAGCACGGCCTGCATGAAGGATGCATTCGTGCCGACCCCGGTCTGCTCGAAAATCATCGGCGCATAGAAGAACACCGCGTTGATCCCGGTTGCCTGCTGCAGGATGCCGACCGTCAGGCCGATCGTGAGCACGAGCCTGAGTGACGGATTCAGCAGGGTCCGGTACGTGACCTCCCCGAGCGCCTTCTCTGCCTCGAGACTCTCGTGTACCTGTGCCAGCAGCGCTTCGCTTTGCTCGCTGCCGCGGATTCGATTGACGACGTCGCGCGCTTCGTCATCCCGCCCCTGCATGACCAGCCAGCGCGGGCTTTCCGGAACCAAAAGCAGCGCCAGCAGGTAGACGACCGCCGGCAGCGCTTCCACGAGCAGCATCCAGCGCCAGCCCCAGTCATCCATCTTCAGAATCCCGACCCAGGCCGAACCGCTCTCACCGAGCGTCAATATCAGGTAGTTGCTGAAAAATGCGGCCGAGATCCCGATGACGATATTCAGCTGGTTGATCGAAACCATCCTGCCGCGCAGCTCGGGCGGCGACATCTCGGCGATGTACATCGGTGCGACGATCAGCGCCGCGCCGACGCCGAAACCGCCCAGCATGCGTGCCAGGATGAACGTGAGGAAATCCGGTGCTATCGCAGAAGCGACGGCCGACAGCCCGAACAGGACCGCCGCGATCATCAGTACGGGTCGCCGGCCGAGCCTGTCGCTCACCGGGCCTGCCAGGAGCATCCCGAGCGTGGCCGTCAGCGACAGGGACGAGACAGACCAGCCCAGCTGGATCTTGCTCAGCCCGAACTCGACCTCGATAGCCCCGACGACGCCGGCTATCACCGAGGCATCGAAGCCCATCAGGAATCCGCCCAGGGCGACGATCAGGGCAATCAGCGCCGTCTTGCCGTTCGATTTGAACAAGGTGTTTCCTCAGTTCGCCGCAACGAGACGAAACTCGCCGCGGAGCGTTGCGTTGGAGCTGCCACCTATCCAGACGTGGAAATCGCCCGGCTCGACGATCAGCGTGTTGTCGCGGCCGTAGAAAGCGAGGTCGTCCGCGCCGAGTTCGAAGTCGATGCGCCGGGTTTCGCCGGGCTCGAGCGTCACGCGCCCGAAACCCTTCAGCTCGCGAACCGGCCGCGTGACGTTGCCGACGAGGTCGCGGACGTACAGCTGGACGATCTCGTCGGCGGTGACGTCACCGGTGTTGGTCACGCTGGCACTGACGGTGAACACATCACCGATCGCCGGCGCTGCATTGCTGATCGCGAGGTCCGAGTACTCGAAGCTCGCATAGGATAACCCGAAGCCGAACTCCCACTGCGGCGTGTACCCCGCATCGAGATGGAAGGCGGTCATGCCGAACGATGTCTGCGGCGCTCTCGGATCGATATCGTCAATGTGGACGACCGTGTCGGGCGTGGGCGGCTTGCCGGTGTTTTTCTGGCTGTAGTAGATCGGGATCTGGCCGACCATCCGCGGGAAGGTCACCGGAAGCTTGCCCGACGGCGACGCAACGCCGAAGAGGATGTCGGCGATGGCGGCACCGCCCATGGTGCCCGGGTGCCAGGCGAACAGGAGCGCGTCGACTTCGTCGACGATATCGGCAAGCGTCAGCGGGCGCCCGGCGAGGATGACGGCGACGACCGGCTTGCCGGTCGCACGAACGCGCCGTACCAGTTCGGCCTGGGCGCCCGGCAGGCCGATGTCGGCCCGCGAATGCGCTTCACCGGAGAGTATCGACTCCTCGCCGAGGAACAGGACGACCGCGTCGGATTGCTCCGCGGCGGCGACTGCCTCATTGAAGGGCGCCGTATCCAGGCTGCGGCTCGTCTCCATGGCGGCGACGTGACGAATCTCGACACGGTCGCCGAGCAGGTCGCGAAGCCCGTCGAGTGCCGTAACGCTGAGCGAAGGGTCGCCGTCGAAAACCCAGGTCCCGAGCTGCTCGTAAGGCGCGTCGGCCAGCGGTCCGATCACGGCCAGTGACGAGAGCCTGTCCGCGTCGAGTGGCAGCACACTGCCCTCGTTCCTGAGCATGACGACGCTTTGCAACGCAGTCTGCCGGGACGCCGCCAGCGCATCCGCGGCCCCCGTTGGCGGCAGTTCGTCGACGTCCGCCCAGGGCCGCTCGAACAGTCCGAGCTCGAACTTCGTCCGCAGGATCTCGGCCACCGCGGCGTCGATGGTCGCGATATCGATGCGCCCCTCCTCGACCAGCGCCGGCAGATGCTCGATGTAGGTCGAGCCCGCCATCTCCATGTTGATGCCGGCGGTCGCCGCTGCAAGCGCCGACTCACGGTCATTGGCGGTCAGGCCGTGGATCGAGAGCTGGTCGATCGAACGCCAGTCACTGACGACGAAGCCGTCGAAGCCCCACTCGTCTCTCAGCACCTGCCGATTCAGGAACGCGTTGGCCGTGGCCGGAACGCCGTTAAGGTCGCTGAACGACGGCATGACCGTCGACACGCCGGCATCGACGGCCGCCCGGAACGGACGCAAGTGCACGTTCCTGAGTTCGTTCTCCGGGATGTTCGTGGTCGCGTAATCGCGGCCGCTCTCGGACTCGCCATAACCGGCGAAGTGCTTGGCAGTAGCCGCGATCGCGCCGGGTGCGGACAGATCCTCGCCCTGGAAGCCTTCGACCATTGCAACGGCCAGTTCACTGGCAAGATACGGGTCTTCGCCGAGGCTCTCGGCTATGCGGCCCCAGCGCGGATCGCGCGTGATATCCATCATCGGCGCGAAGGTCCAGTTGATCCCGCGCGTCGCGGCCTCGCGTGCAGCTAGCCGGGCGCCTTCGCGAACCAGTTCGGGGTTCCAGGTCGCCGCCTGGCCGAGGGGGATCGGGAATATCGTCCGGAAGCCATGGATCACGTCGCGGCCGAACAGGAGCGGAATGCCGAGGCGGCTCTCCTCGACGGCGATGCGCTGCAGCTCGGAGACGACGTCCAGATCGACATTGTTGATGACCGAACCGATCCGGCCCGCACGAATCGCATCGCCGAGCTCGTCCGGGGCGTTTGCGCCTTCGGCATGCACCTGGCTCATCTGGCCGACCTTTTCGGTCAGCGTCATCTCGTCGAGCAGTGCCGCGATGCGGCTCTCGAAGCTATCGCCGGGGCCGGCGGCAGTCGGATCGGGTGCACTCATAAGACAAAGCAACGGCAGTACTCGCAGCAACACTCGCCCGCCTGCGCGGCATGACCGGACCGTCGCATCTACCCCCCTGTCTGTTCGTTGTCGCACCAGCATTCCGACGCGATGTGGAGCGGGTTATCTATCAGCCTTTTCAGGCCTCGTCAACAAAGTGCTGACAGCGCTGTCACTGTTCGTGACGATACGCGATGCGATATCGGTGAATCAATTCGCGGGCTGCCGGCACAACGGCGGAGTCTCCAAAGAAACGAGTCGTATCGGCACGATGGATTCGCTGTTTGCGAATCGGCCGCTGCAGGTCAGCAGCCGGTAATTGCCTGTGCGAGGGGTACCTGCCTCGTCGCCTGGCGGGCAGGCGTCGGTGGCGCTAGTCGCGCGTGAGGGGCCGGGAACGAATCGACGTCCTGAAGAGTTCCTGCTTGCGGCGATCGTAAACGATCATCCCCCAGGCGATGGAACCGAGCCCGGAGCCGCTCCCGACCAGGAAGAACGCGGGGTGCACTTCGAGCCCCAGGTAGATGCCGACGACGACCAGAAGGAGCCCCACGAATACCCAGTACTGGGGGGCACGCTCATAGACTGAATTCGGAATCCACATGGCAATCTCGTTATGCTGACAACGAACCCGGATAATGCGACCCCTGCACGGGGCATGCAGGGACGTCCGTCACAACTCTCGCCGCTGCCTCGATTCTCGAGGCCGGATTGTGATCGCAATCACAGTCCCTTGCAAAGTTCGTCCTTGCGCGCCCGGGTCTCGGCGATCATCGCCGCGGCCTGCTTGCTGTCCAGGTATTCCCGCTCCCCGGCATCGTTCGTCCGAAACAGCCGCGGCGCGTTCACGTAGGAGTCGTAGATTTCCGTCGCGCGCTTGCAGTAGTAACGCTCCGCCTGCTCGCGCTCGAGGCGCTCCGACTCGGATTCGCCCGGATAGGCCGACCCGTCCGAACCGGACTCGTCTGCCCTCAAGTCTTTGAGCGTCCCGGGCGAATGCCAGACGAACTCCACCGACACGGCATCTTCACGGTCGGGTGAATCGCTGTAGTGCGATTCGCCGAACTCGTCCGTCCAGGTGTAGATCGGCTTCGTCGATTCGACGAAGTGTATGTTGCCGTTCGCATCGGTCCACCTCCAGACGTCGGCGTCGGCCGTCGCGGAGCCTAGAAGCATGCCGATGACGAGGATTACTGCGGATCGTGGATTCATCTGGCCCTCCGTTCGGCTCAAGTATGCGCTGAAGACCGCGGCCGGCCGTTGATCCGCGTCACAGTTCGGTCGCGCTCGAGGGGCGCGACATAAGTGGGTGCACAGTTCACAAAAACACGTTCTCGCAGGTCGCCTGTTAGCCCAAGTTCGACCTGTGTCTCATCCTCAATACCGCTGATTCATTAATGTTCGACGTTGGCTGTCGGCGAAGTCCGACAGCCGGAACGCGGCAAGCGATACACGCAATAACCAGCCGGATTTATGTAATGCAACGACAGCAGGGTCTCACGCTTATCGAGCTCATGATCGGAGTCGGCCTCGCCGGGCTGCTCCTGTCGATGGCCGTTCCGGCACTCGACCTGTTCGTCCTCAATGCCCGGCAGACCGCCGCCATCAACGAACTCGTCTCGTCGATGCACGTTGCCCGCAGCACGGCGGTCACGACGAACGCACGGGTCACGCTTTGCGCCAGTGCATCCGGAGACGCCTGTGACGGCGCAACGTGGAACGACGGCTGGATCGTCTTCCGTGATCCCGACAGCGATCGGAGCGTCGATGCGAACGAAACCATAGTGGCATCGACGGGCGCGCCAGCCGCGACCGTCAGGATCGGCTCGAACGAATTCCCGCAGTTCATTACCTACCGGCCCAATGGCCGGGTGATGAACGCATCGCTCAACGGCAGTCCGGGCGCCTTCACGGTCTGCGACAAGCGTGGTGCTGAGCGCGCCAAGGTCATGCTGATCGACCTGTCAGGACGGCCACGGCAGTCCAAGACGCTCGCCGACGGCAGCGCGCCGGCCTGCGGCTAGGGAGCACGGTATGCCGAGAATCACTCCGACCCAACGCCGGCAGGCCGCCTTCTCGCTGATCGAGATGCTGATCGCGCTGATCATCTTCAGCGTCGGGCTGCTGGCCATTGCTGGCCTGCAGACGGTTTCGAAACAGGCAAACTACGAATCGCTGCAACGAACCTCGGCCTCGCAAATCGCGTACGGCCTGCTCGAAGACATGCGCGTCAACGGCGGCGCGGCAAACGTGTACATCGCGGCCGGCGAACTCGGCGGCGGCTCACGCGGTGGTGAACCCGCGCCGAATTGCAGGGGCGCCGCTGTCTGCAATGCGACGCAGAAGGCACTGCACGACCTGTGGTTCTGGGAGCAGATACTCGACGGCAACCAGGAAACCAGCGGCGGTGCCGGCGCCGGCGGCCTGCTGTTGCCGACCCTGTGCGTGCAAGGGCCGGCCGGTGGTGGCGCGGGAATGTACGTGGTCTCGATTGCCTGGCGGGGCAGCGCCTCGATCAACAACGCCGTCAACAACCCCTGCGGCGGCGCGAGCGGCAACTACGGCGACAACAACGAGTTCCGCCGCATCCTGCAAATCCCGACCTTTATCGACCCGAACATTTGAGCGTACCGATGCAACGGACCAACCGACACAAGCAGGCAGGCTTCTCCATCATCGAACTGATGATCGCGCTGACGCTGTCCATGACGCTGGCTGCCGCGATCGTTACGGTATTCGTCAACAACAGCTACAGCTTCAACCAGGACGAGAACCTGGAGCGCATGCAGGACGACGCCCGGTATGCACTTCGCGAGATCGCCTACGACCTCAGCATGGCCGGTTTCTACGGCGACCTGCACGTGCCGGCCAGCGTACTTTACGACACCGGGCTCAGCATTCTCGGTGACTGCGGGCCGCTCGGGGAAGCGAACTGGATGTATCGCGCGGTCGAGACCGGCACCTCGACGTCGCTGTCGGTGACGGCCCTCGATAATACCGGTGCCGCCGCCGTCACCGCCGCGCATGCCTGCTTCGGTCCCGGCGAAGTGCTGCCGGGCACAGATGTCGTCGCTATCAAGCGCGTCGCGGGAGCCGAGGCTACCGCACTGTCGCCGGACGGTGCCTACCTGCGGACCAACGGGACCGTCGGCGTCATGTTCAGCGGCCTCGCGCCGGTCGCGCCGCCCGTCGTCATCGCACCACCCAGCGCGGACTGGTCGTTCCGGCCGAGCATCTATTTCATTCGCCCGTTTGCGAACACGGCCGGCGACGGCATCCCGACACTGTGCCGCAAGGTGCTCCGCGGGGCCGGGCCGAGCATGATCACCGAGTGCCTGGCGACGGGCATCGAGAACCTGCAGATCGAGTACGGCATCGATACGACCGACGACGGCCGGCCGAACGTCTACATGACCAGCCCGACGCTCGCGGATATGCAGACCGTCGTATCGGCACGCATATTCCTGCTCGCGCGAACCACCGAGATCGACACGCGCTATACGAACGCGAAGACCTACTCGATCAGCAATTCGCCGGACTTCACGCCCGGCGATTCGTTCCACCGCCGCGTGTTCTCGACCAGCGTGTCGATCCAGAACATCCGCTCACTCAACCTGATGGCTATCTGATGAAGCAACTCGCCCGATTCGACAGTCGATCGAAACAATCCGGCACGATCCTGGTGGTCGCGCTGATGTTCCTGCTCGCGATCACGCTCCTGACGCTCTCCTCGATGCGCTCGTCCAAGCTCGGCCTGCTCATGGCCCAGAACGAGGAGTCGCGCGTCGCTGCCGCGCAAACCGCGCAGGCGCTTGCCGACGCGATCGTCGCGAGCCCGGCGTCCACGCCGGTCGTCGGCGGCTCCGGCTTCACGTCCTGCACGCCCGGTGAGGCCAATTGCAACCGCAACGACCTGCCGGTACCTAACCCTGTTCTGGCTGCCGCCGTCGCGTCCGACCACATGGGCGCCCGCGTCGAGCGAATCGGCGCCGAATTCAGGCCGCCGCCGCGCGCCGTCGAGTCGAGCATGGACAAGTTCACCAGCGCTTCCTTCCGCGTCATCACGACGTACGACCGCGTGGACGAAGGCCTGGGCCAGGAGCGAGTCACCGAAGGTGTGCTCGTGCTCGTGCCAAAACTGTGACCGCCCCTACGAGAGACAACGGTATGGATACCCTGATTCGTAAAGCACTGCTGTCGGCTTCCCTTGCCGCGCTCGTCTTCGCCACGGGCGGAGCGCACGCAGACGATACCGACGTCTACATGAATCCCGGCGCCGGGCTGCCCGAAGGCAGCGAGCCGATGGTGATGTTCTCGCTCGATTATCGTCCGAACCTCGGCTCCACGGCCTGCAACGGCGGAGAGTGCGATGCGCTGATCGCCGAGGGCTACCTGCCCCCGTACGGACCGTACACCTTCTTCGACGTCCTCCGCGCGTCGCTCAAGAAAGTGTTCGACCCGCTCGAAGGCGTGCGCGTCGGCCTGATGCTCAACCACAACAACAACAACAATTGCGCCGGCTTCGGCCGCACCCGCTGCAGCAACGGCGGCTATATCGCGATGGGCTTCGAGAGGTTCGAGAAGGGCGACGCCAACGGTGCCAAGGCCCGCTTCAACAACATACTGGCGTCGATGCCGACACCGCAGGGCAACCAGAGTCATTCCTACCAG
>JAZBNZ010000311.1:0-6186 GCA_036350895.1 Woeseiaceae bacterium | reverse complement strand
TTAAGGGGCGCTGTTCGCGAGCCGGCGCAAATCGCGGCAGTGTCGAGGCCGCCGCAGTCGCGGCTTGGAGAGCCGCTCCTACAGTCCACGCGTCAGCAATGTCGGGGGTTGTACCCACCGTCCGCGTTTCGACAGCGTCAGGCTGGCTCGCCTACTGCGTGATCGCGGCCAGCCGGTCGGCCTGGTACTCGTTGACCAGTGGCTGGATCACCTGGTCGACGCCGCCTTCCAGGATCTCGTCGAGCTTGTACAGCGTCAGGTTAATGCGGTGATCAGTGACCCGGCCCTGCGGATAGTTATAGGTGCGGATGCGTTCCGAGCGGTCGCCCGAACCGACGAGGAGCTTGCGTTGCTGGGCCTGCTCGGTTTCCTGCTCGGTGACCTGCGCATCGAGGAGCCGCGCCTGCAGGAGCGACATCGCCCGGGCCCGGTTCTTGTGCTGCGAGCGCTCGTCCTGGCACTCGACGACAATGCCGCTCGGGAGGTGCGTGATGCGCACGGCCGAGTCGGTCTTGTTAACGTGCTGGCCGCCGGCCCCCGAGGCGCGATAGGTATCGATCCGGAGGTCGGACGGGTTGATCTCCACCGCCTCGACTTCGTCGGGTTCCGGCAGGACGGCCACGGTGCACGCCGACGTGTGGATGCGGCCCTGGCTCTCGGTTGCAGGCACCCGCTGCACGCGGTGTGCGCCGGACTCGAACTTGAGCTTCGCGTAGATACCGCTGCCGGTAATGCGGCTGATGATTTCCTTGTAGCCGCCGTGCTCGCCCTCGCGGGCCGAGAGCACCTCCACCTGCCAGCCCATCGTCTCCGCGTAGCGGGTGTACATGCGGAACAGGTCGCCGGCAAAGATCGCGGCCTCGTCGCCGCCGGTGCCGGCACGAATTTCGAGGTAAACGTTGCTGTCGTCGTACGGGTCCGGCGGAATCAACGACTTCTGGAGTTCCAGCAGCAGTGTTTCCTTGCGCTCACCGAGCGACTCGAGCTCCTCCTCGCCCATGGAGCGAACCTCGGGATCGTCGTCCGCGGCCATCTCCTCGGCGGCGGCGATATCCTGGTCGATGGCGTTGTACTCCTCGAACAGCTTCACGACCGGGTCGAGCCGCGAGTACTCCTTCGAGTAGTCGCGGAACTGGTTCTGGTCGCCGATGACGCCGGGGTCCGCGAGCAGGCCCGAGAGTTCCTCGAAGCGGTCGCAGACGGACTCCAGCTTGTGCCGTATCGATTCCTTCACTCGTTCAGTCCCGCAGGCCGAACAGCCTGCGAGCTGCGTCGACGAGGTCGTCGTCACCGGCTTCGCCGGCCTGGCGGAGCCTGACGCTCGGCTGGTGCAGCAGCTTCTTCAGCATCGCAGCCGTTGCGTACTCGAGGACTTCCTGCCCGTCGGCACCGTTGGCGAGCCGCCTGGACGCCTGCGAGAGGACTTCGTCGCGGATGCTGTCGGCCTGCTCGCGGAGTGCGTTGATCGTCGGCACGGTCTGCCGCGCGCGCTGGACGCTCAGGTAGCGGTTGATCTCGTCGTCGAGAATGCGGTTGGCGTCGATGACGGCGGCCTCGCGGCTGCCCTGGCCTTCGAGCACGACCCGGTCAAGGTCGTCCACGGTATAGAGGAAAACGTTGTTCAGGTCGGCGACGTCGGGATGGATGTCCCGTGGCACCGCGATGTCGCAGACGAACATCGGCTTCGATTTGCGCGCCTTGACCGCGGCTTTCATCTCCTCGACGCCGATGATCGGCTCGGGGCTCGCCGTCGAGCTGATCAGGATGTCGGCTTCCTGCAGGGAACCCGACAGCTCCGAGAGAGGCAGCGCATAGCCGCCGTAGTCGTGGGCGAGGTTCCGCGCCCGGTCCAGGTTACGGTTGGCGATGAACAGCCGGCCGATCTCCTTGCGCTTCAGGTGCTTCGCCACGAGATCGATCGTGACGCCCGCACCGACCAGGATGGCCGTCTGCTTCCTGAAACTCGAGTAGAACTGCTGCGCCATGTGGACGGCGGCGTAGGCCACCGAGACCGGGCTCGAGCCGATCTCGGTATCGGTGCGGACTTTCTTCGCGACCGAGAAGGTATGCTGCATCAGGCGGCCGAGGTCCGAGCCGAGCGCGCCGGATTCCTGCGCCACGCGCCACGCGTCCTTCAGCTGGCCGAGGATCTGGGGTTCACCGAGGACCATCGAGTCGAGACCGCAGGCGACCCGGAAAATGTGCCGGATGGCGTCCGCCTCCTCCAGCGAGAACAGGCTGTCGTGGAAGCCGTCGTCGAGCCTGCGGGTCGCCGTCAGCCAGCCCTTGAGCGATTCGTGCGCCTCGCCGTTGCCGACGACGTAAAACTCCGTCCGGTTGCAGGTCGACAGGAGCACCGCCTCCTCGACTCCGGCGAGGTTGCGCACTTCATTCAGGGCAGCCGGTATCTCCGGACCGGCGAAGACGATCCGCTCGCGAATTTCCACGGGGGCCGTGTTATGGTTCAGGCCTAGGATTTTCAGCGACATATCAAGTAGTTGGCGAGCCGGGTCTTGGCCATCGGGTTGCGTGGTTGATCAGCGCGCCTATGATAAGCGAACTGAACCGCGACTTCCTTGTCTCTGTTATTCTACTTCACACGGATCCGCGCCGGGCACCCCGATCTCGCGGCGACACGGACGACACACCAAAGCATGAAGATATCCATATTCTCACGTTGGCAGTTCATTCTGCCTGCTGTTCTCCTGCTCATGACCGCAGCCGCGGCGACGGCCGACGACGTCAGCGACGCGGCCGGGCACCTGCTGGCTGCCGAGGTGGCGCTCGGCGAGCAGGATTATCGTACCGCCGCCGAGGAGTATCGCAAGGCCGCCGAGCTGAGCGACCAGGTTGACGTCGCCCGCCAGGCGACCGAAGTCGCCTTCGTCTACGGCTTCAACGACGTGGCGCTCAAGTCGGCGAAGCGCTGGGCGGACCTGTCCGACGACAGCGAGGAGGCGCAGCTTTACCTCGCGCGTATCTATATGCGGCTCGGCCAGTACGGCGCTGCGCGTCGCGGTTTCAAGCGGTTGATCCGCGGCGACGAGGCCGAGGACCGGCTGCTGGTGCTGATCAGCGTGCTGATCGACGAGGATCCGGTCGCGAGCGACAAGATCATGCGGTCGCTGACCAAGCCCTACAAGGATTCCGCCCGAGCCCACTACGCGGCCGCCGTCATGGCGCTTGCCGCCGAAGACAACGACTACGCCATCGAACGCGCGCAGCGTGCGATCGAGCTGGAGCCCGAGTGGCTGCGGCCGCACCTGCTGTACGCGCGGGCGCTGCTGCTCGAGGGCAAGATTGACGAGGCGATCGATTACACGGCGCGGCTCATCGGCGACGATCCGGACCCGGACCCCGAGGCGCGCGTCGAGCTGGCCATCATGATGATGTCCGTCGGCCGCGACGAGGACGCGTTGAGCCAGGTCAACCAGGTGCTGCTCGAGCAGCCGGGCAACATGGACGCGCTGCGCCTGATGGCGTTGATCAACTTCCGGCTCGGCCATTTCGATGCCGCCTGGGAAGACTTCGAGGACCTGCTGTCGAGTGGCCGGCACACGATGGAGGCGCGCTATTACCTCGCGCGCATCGCCGACTACCGGCAGGAATACGACCGTGCCATCCGCCTCTACATGGAGGTCGAGGGCGGGCAGCATGCGCTGGCCGCGAGGCGCCGAGGCAGCGCGCTGATCGCTTTCGAGCAGGACGACCCGAACTACGCGCTGCAGAAGCTCGATGAGTTTGCCCGCATTTCCCCGGCGCAGGCGGTCGACGTCACGCTGGCGCGGGCCCAGCTCCTGTCGATGCTGGAGCGCTACAGCGATTCGCTTGTCGAGTACGACAAGTACCTGGATTTCCGGGGTGACGACGAGACGGCCGTGCTCGGCAAGGCGGACCTGCTGCTGCGCATGGATCGCATCGACGATGCGCTGGCAACCTACGCCGATGCCGTCGAACAGTGGCCGGAAAGCGCCCTTACACTGAATGCCTATGGCTACACGCTGGCCGATCGCACCGACCGCTACGAGGAAGCCGCCGGGCTGATCGAGCGGGCGCTGGCCGAGGAACCGGATTCACCGGCCATCATCGACAGCTGGGGCTGGGTGCTCTACAAGCTCGGCCGCAACGAAGAGGCCCTCGCCGAGCTCGAACGCGCGTACGCGCTGTACGACGACGCCGAGGTTGCCGCCCATATCGTCGAGGTCCTGGCCGTCCTGGATCGCCGCGAAGAGGCACTCGAGGTGCTGGAGGCGGCCGAGGCCAGGCAGCCGGACAGTGATTTCCTGAAGGATGTCCGCGAACGCTTCTTCCCCGCCGACGACTGAGCGCCGGCGATGCAGGTTGCCGGCCGCGCTGGTCGCGGTCCTGGTGCTGTCGGCCTGCGCGGCACCGTCCACGACGATGCTCCCCGACCTTGCGGACTGGGAGGTCCGCAGGGAGACCCTTGCGAGCCTCGACGCCTGGGCGTTCAACGGGCGGATCGCGGTTCGCACGACCGAGGACGGCTTCAACGGCAAACTTCGCTACCGGCAGGCGGCCGGCGATTTCGAGGCCATCATGAGCGGGCCGCTCGGCATCGGCACGGTAATGCTCGAGCGCGATGACGGGACATTGACGTTCACCGACAAGGACGGCGTCGAGACCGTGTTCGTCGATCCCGAGCGCGAGCTCGAGCTGCGCTTCGGCTGGGACGTGCCGCTCGACAGCCTGCGCTACTGGGCCCTCGGCATCCCCGACCCGGCGCGGCCGGCCGAAACGACACTCGACGGGAGCGGGCAGCTCGCGTCGATGATGCAGGACGGCTGGGATATCGCCGTGAATCGCTACCGGGAGGCGGGCGGGCAGCCCATGCCGCAGCGCCTCACCGTGACGAACGACGTGACCCGGGTCGTTCTCGTGATCGATCGCTGGGACATTCCCGGGCCGCGTTGACACCTCCCAGACCGGCCCGCACAATTGCGCCGGCGCGTCTGCGCACGCATTCAAGCTCAAATTGGGGCGTAGCCAAGCGGTAAGGCAACGGGTTTTGATCCCGTGATTCGCAGGTTCGAATCCTGCCGCCCCAGCCATTCTCGACCTGAGGGGGGATCGATGGACCTCGCAAGCATGGCCGTATTTTCCGGCAACGCGCACCCGGAACTGGCTAACGATATCGTGCGGTGCCTCCGGATTCCGCTGGCCCGCGCCCAGGTCGGCCGATTCTCGGATGGCGAGATCAACGTCGAGATTCTCGAGAATGTGCGGGGCCGCGAGGCGTTCATCGTCCAGCCGACGTGCCCGCCGGCGTCCGAGAACCTGATGGAACTGCTGGTGATGGTGGATGCGATCCGACGCGCTTCGGCTGCGAGGATCACGGCGGTGATTCCCTATTTCGGCTTCGCCCGGCAGGACCGGCGCCCGCGTGCGTCGCGGGTGCCGATCACGGCCAAGCTGGTCGCGAAGATGATCGCAACGGCGGGCGTCGATCGCGTCCTGACCGTCGATCTCCACGCCGACCAGATCCAGGGCTTCTTCGATATCGCCGTCGACAACGTCTATGCCTCGCCGCTCTTGCTCGGGGACGTGTGGAAGCAGAAATACAGCGACATGGTCGTCGTCTCGCCCGACGTCGGCGGCGTGGTGCGGGCCCGCGCGCTGGCGAAGCGCCTCGACGATGCCGATCTCGTGATCATCGACAAGCGCCGTGCACGCGCCAACCAGTCCGAGGTGATGAACATCATCGGCGAGGTCGAGAACAAGAACTGCATCCTGATCGACGACATGGTGGATACCGCCGGCACCCTGTGCCACGCGGCAGGGGCGCTGAAGGAACACGGCGCGATGTCGGTTGCGGCGTACATCACGCACCCGGTGCTGTCCGGGCCGGCCGTCTCCAGGATCACCGAGTCGCAGCTCGACGAGATGGTGGTTACCGACACGATTCCGCTGAACGAAGAGGCCCGCGCCTGCACCAAGATCCGGCAGCTGTCGACGGCAGAGCTGCTCGCCGAGACGATGCGGCGGATCAGCGACGAGGAGTCGGTTTCGTCGCTGTACGTGGACTGAGCGCGGTCGCGGCTTGAAGAGCCGCTCCTACAGTCCACGTATCCGGCATCGACGTGCGCTGCCGGGGGTGCTCTTCAGGCACCGGCGAGAACGCGGCATCGGTCTGCCCACGCCGTGGTCGCGGCTTGAAGAGCCGCTCCT
>JAZBNZ010000310.1:0-2180 GCA_036350895.1 Woeseiaceae bacterium | reverse complement strand
TCGCCATCAACGTGACCGGCGGGTAGAACCCGGGGACCGCGGCAGACGCCATCACGGCTTCGCGCACGTAAACGTTGGGCGTCGTGATCGCGTTCAGCAGTCGGGAGTTCTGGTGTTTCTCGGCCGCGGCAACCGACACGTTGAGGCGCCTGCCCGTCCGTTCGAAGGCTTCCAGGAACGTGATGTCCGGCAGCAGGCGCTCGAGGGCTTCACCGACTTCGGAGAGCGAAGCGAATTCGGGCCGGAACATGTCGAAGAAACGCAGCAGCCCGGTCTCGCGCTCGATCTCATGCACGAGGTTGGCGGGTTCGAACATCGCCTCGAGTTCGGCGCCGGTGTGGGTACCGACCAGGCTGCCGACGATCGCGCCGCCGCTGCTGCCCGACAGGACGTCCGGCAATATACCCTCGAGCCACATCGCCTTGACTGCGCCGATGTGGAAGAAGAGGAGGGAGCCGGCGCCGCTCATCACGAAGGCGCTACAGCCGTAACAGTGCTGGGCGCGGCGGAAGAAGTCGAGCCGGTCGTCGAACGGGATGTCGTCGGCCTCGTCGCTCGCGAGGAGTTCCAGCGCACGAACGACCTCGTCGACGTAATCCATGATCAGGCGCTTGGTGCCGAATTGCGACTTGCCGTAGAGCGCCCGGCGGCCGATACCGTCGATATTGCCGTGGACACCCTCGTTGAGCGCGTACAAAAGGCGGCCATGATCCCCGGCGCGCCGGAGGCGGCGGAGCTTCTCGAGTCGGCGGCGGATGGAGACGTAGTCGAAATGTTTCGACTCGTCGGACTCCACCCATTTACTGACGCCCGACGCCTTGTCGTGGGCGATCGCCGCCTCGCGCCATTCCGCGTAGCTCGTGGCGGCATTCATGGCGGCCGCGTGGCGCCGTAAGCCTGAGCGAATCATGTCTCGAATCTAGTATGAAGGCCCTAATTTTGCGAGGTACAGTTTCTCACACTTGGCAACAGACCATTGGAGGATATCACCATGGCAAACAAGAAAAGCACATCGAAACAAGTAGTTAGCGAATTCACTGAGCAACTGGACAACGTATTTCTTGCCGGTCTCGGCGCACTCGCCAATGCCCAGAAAATGGGTACCGAAACCTTCGAAACGCTCGTAAAAGACGGCGAAAAGTTCCGCAAGGAAACCTCGAAGAAGACCGAAAAGCTCATCGACGAGGTCCAGGACTCGATTCGCGACATGAGCGATGACGCCCAGGCACGCGCCGAAGGCCTCATGGATCGCGTCCGTGGCCGTTCGAAGCTCGACAAGTTCCAGACCGCGTTCGACAAGCGCGTCGCGGATACGATGGATCGCCTGAATGTCCCGAGCAAGAACGACATCGACAAGATCAACAAGAAGCTCAACAAGATCCTGAGAGCCATCGAGGACACGAAGGCTCCGGCGAAGAAAGCACCGGCCACGCGCAAGAAAGCTGCCGCCAAGAAAACGACGGCCAAGAAGACTGCGTCCAAGCCTGCTGACACGAAGCCGGCCGCCGCAACCGCATCGAAGGCTGCGTAACGCCAACCCCCCTGGCCATTCACTCGCTGTAGTGGGTGGCCAGGTACTCGAACTGTCTCGCCGCCGCCTCGGTGGCGAGCGGTTTGAGTACCCCCAGGATCGTCCGTGCGACGCCGATCGCGGCGTCGTCGGCTTCCTTGATCTCTCCCGTCATCGTATCGAAACGCCCTGATAAAAGGGCAATCACGGCCAGTACCTTTGCCACGTTCCCGAGTTCCCCGGGGGCGCAGACGATGAGGCCGCTTTCTTCCAGCCCGTGCAGGTACAGCTCGAAGCTGCCCTGGAGTGCTTTCGCGAAATGCCGCAGCGCCCGGCCGACCGCCGGGTATTCGTCGGTGAGCACTTCGGTGTCCGTCAGCATGAACCGATAGACACCGGTGAGCTCGAGCAGCTCGTGCAGGAAGAGCCAGAAATCGTCCAGCCCCGGATACTCGTCGTCGGGCGGTCTCAGGACCGAGCGCGCATCGGCCTGGAACTCCGCGGCCAGCGCATCGACGATGTCGGCCTTGCGGCGAAAGTGATAATTGAGATTGCCCGGGCTGATGTCGAGTTCGTCGGCGATCTCGTTGATCGTCGTGCGCGGTGCGCCCTGCTCGTTGAACAACAGCAGGCTGGCGACGAGGATGCGTTTGCGGGTGTCACGGGCCAT
>JAZBNZ010000309.1:0-12352 GCA_036350895.1 Woeseiaceae bacterium | reverse complement strand
GCTTGCGGTCCGAGTGCCGAAGCTCGTCCGCAAATAGGCGCGGGGCGATCTGCCCGATATGCTCGTGCAGCGTCCCCGAGATGCCGGACTCGCCGACGAGCTGGAACAGCACCGGGTGACACGTGCCGGGGCTCGCCAGGAACACGCCTGCCTCGCCTTCGGTATCGATCTCTCGGATCAGGTTCTGGTAGCAGTGCTCGATGGCGTCGTCCGCCTCCAGTACGAGTTCGGCTTTCGCCATGTTCTCGCTGGAAATCCGCCGCTGGGTCCAGCGATCCAGGCCGGCGAGCGCGCCGTCTTCCTGTGCGAAGGCTTCGTAAAGATAGGCCCTGATGTCCGCACGAATGCGGTCGGCGAGCGCGAGTGTCGATGTTTCGGGTTTGACCAGGCTGAGCATGTCCGTCTCCGGCCCTCTGGAGGGCGTGGGTGAAATCGATGCAAACCACTGTAGTGGGTGCGCCGGTCGGGTTCTGGTCCGAATCTGTCGCCCGATGGTCCCGTTACGGCAGCGTGCGGTCGCGCTTGTGCAGGTCGCGTCGATCCGGTTCAATGCCTTTACTGGATTGCTGCCGCCAGCGGTCCGAAGCGGCGTCAGGAGGGCACTGCTACCCGTCATGATCGAGGAACCGACAACCCTTGCAAGCGTCGCCTTTCGCGTTGCCGACACGCTCAGGTCGGAATACGGCATCGATTTTGCGCCGACGCTCGAGGCGATCGGCGTCCGGCTCGACAAGCGCACGCTGCCGGGCTCGCGGGTCGAACGCTCGAAGCAGGCCGAGATCTGGCGAGCGGCCCGGGACTTGACCGGTGATCCCGCGGTAGGACTCGTCGTCGGGCGTCATTCGGAGCCCCGCGATTTTTACGTGCTCGGGCACGCCTGGCTGGCCGCGACCACGCTGCTGGACGCGTTCGAACGAATGGTTCGGTACCGGCACGTGCTGTCGAATACCGTGTCCGAGATCAAACTGGCGAAAGAGGGCGATGACTACGTTATCTCGTCCACCTACCCCGATGCCGAGCGCATGCCGATTCCGTTCGGTATCGACGCCGGTATCTCGTCTCTCTTGCGGCTCGCCGAGATTTCGCTCGGCCGGCCCGTGTTTCCGAGGAAGGCCGAGCTCATTTTTCCCGCCGACTGGCACCCCGAGGCTTACGCCGAGCGGCTGCAGTGCCCGCTCCACTTCGAGTGCGAACGCAACGCACTCTGGTTCCCGGCTGACGTCATGGAAGAGGCACTGGCCGGCGCTGTGCCCGAGATGCTCGAGGCCACGGATCGCATCGCCCGTGATTACATCGAGTCCTTCGATCGCAGCCAGGTGGCGACGCAGGTGCGGTCACTGCTGGTACGCATGCTGCCGGCCGGCAAGGTGGACCAGGACACGGTTGCGAGCATGCTTTATCGCAGCGCCAGTACTCTCCAGCGCCAGCTGAGCGCCGAAGGGACCAGCTACCGGGATGTCCTCGCGGCGACCCGCGAGTCGCTGGCGAAGCAATACCTGGCCGATCCCGACTACACGCCGAGCGAAGTCGCCTACATGCTCGGCTTCGCCGACCAGAGCAACTTCGGGCGCGCCTTCAAGCGCTGGACCGGGATGAGCCCCGGCGAATACCAGCGCGTGGCATAGGCCCTGGGATAGTTTGGGGTCAGAGTAAAAACTCCGGGGCGCCCCCAAGGCGCTCCGGAGTTTTTACTCTGACCCCAAACTATCTCGACGAGTTTTTACTCTGACCCCAAACATTAGCGTCTGGCGAGGAGGGATTCGCGGATTTCGTCGATCTGGGGCTGGAGGCGCGGCTTTACCTTGCCCAGGCAGTGGTGGTCGCGCGGGCAGCCGGAGCTTCGCGGGCAAATGATCGTTGCGTCCCTGGCGGAACCCTCGGCGACCCAGCCGATGTTGAGGATCTTGCCGACGCTGTCGAGGCGCCGGCGGGCCTCGGCCGGTATCGGCGCCGAGCCGCCGGCACGATTGCAGCTGGTCTCGATCATGTCGATCGTGTCGCGGACGTCGAAGCCCTGCGCCTTGAGTGCAGGTGACAGGTCGATGCCGACGCACAGCACGTGCGTGTTGTCGGCTGCGTCCTTGCTGCGTATCGACTGGCAGCAATAAAGCCGCTTGTCGTCCCCGGAGCGAAGCACGGAGATCTGCGCCGAGGGTTTCTGCGATCGCGACTGCAGCATGCGGAATACCGCCCAGTGGCGGCACGGATCGGAAACCATGGTCATGTTCCCCCACGGCAGCGGTATGCCGTTGCCCCGGTAGACGGCGCGAAGGTTGCCCGGCGGGTAGGCGTCGAAGTAGTGCCAGTGCGGGTAGGGCGATACGCTCGGCATGCGCCGCATCACGAGCGTCGTCGTGAGATCGAGCTGGTTGCCGCAGTCGATCGCGTAGGCGTGCCTGGCGAGGAACTGCCGGAATGGCGTTTTCGGCGCCAGCAGCGCCGCGGCGAAATAGCTGCACTCGAAGTCCCGCCACGCATACAGGATGTCCTTCGAATCCACGTTGGGCGACTCGGTATCGTGGCGGCGTCCCGACACCCGGCCCCCGGATACCTGCGGTGCCCTCGCGCCGTCGCCGTCGTGCAGCACCTTGTGGGCAATGTGATTCGCGAGGTCGTACTTGAGGCGCGCCGGGTTCTTTTCCAGCGAGCGGTTGAGATAGACCCGGTTCGGCGCGTCGAAGAAGGAGCGCACCAGCGTATTCAGCGGGCGATTCGTGTCACCCGCATCCTTGAACGTTTCCCGGTCGAACCAGCGTATCGTCAGCCCGAGCCGCTTCGCGATCGCGAACACGTCATCGACGCGCATGGGGAACTGCTTGTGGCCGACGCTCTCGGCGGCGCGCTCGAGATCCGGAAACCGGTTGCGGTTCGATTCCTGGTGCGCACGAATCAGCAGGTGAGCGAACTGGCGGCCCGTGATGCCCGACTGTGCGAGCAGCTCCGGGATCGCCCGCTGCAGCAGCGACTCGGAAAACAGGAAGCCCGGTTCCAGCGGCATGCCGGTGATCGCGGCGTCGGGGGCCGGATCGATCACCTCGTCCTCGAGCGACTCGTCGAAGAACCAGCCGACGTCCTTCTGGAAGATCTCCGCGATGATGCGGATCAGTCGCTCGGACGGGACGCGCTTGCCGTTCTCGATCATCGAGAGATACGACACCGACGGCGCAGCCTCCGCGTCGACCTGCACGCAGCGCACGGACAGGTCCTCCAGCGTCAGGTTATTGCGCTTGCGGAGGTGCTTGATCTTGGTCCCCAGGAAGTGTGCTTTCCGGTGGACACTGCTCGATTGGGTCATATTGTCAAATCCGGGGTGGATTCACGTGTGAAATTGACATTGTGAAATTTATTCTGTGAATTTTTATCATTTCTTGCATTAGAATGCGAGCTCAGCCGGCGCCCGGCCGGCTATCGTGAACATATTCTGAGGACGACATCATGACCCGCCAGGAACAAATCAAAGCGCTCGAAAAAGAATGGAGCGACAGCCCTCGCTGGAAGGGCATTAACCGTACCTATACCGCCGAAGACGTCGTCAAGCTTCGCGGCTCGGTCCAGATCGAATACACGCTCGCGCGCAACGGCGCCGAGAAGTTCTGGAAGCTGGTTCACGAAGACCAGCCGCTCTGCGGTCTCGGCGCACTGACCGGCAACCAGGCCATCCAGGAAGTACAGGCCGGCCTCCGGGCGATTTACTGTTCCGGCTGGCAGGTCGCCGGCGACGGCAACAGTGCCGGTGAGATGTACCCCGACCAGAGCCTCTATCCGGTCGACTCGGTGCCGAAGATGATCGAGCGCATCAACAACGCCTTCATCCGTACCGACGAGATCCACGCTCTGAACGGCGATGACAGCATCGACTGGTTCCCGCCGATCATTGCCGACGCCGAGGCCGGCTTCGGCGGCAACCTGAACGCCTTCGAACTGATGAAGAACATGATCCGGGCCGGCGCAGCCGGCGCGCACTTCGAGGATCAGCTTTCATCGGCGAAGAAATGCGGCCACATGGGCGGCAAGGTACTGGTACCGACATCGGAAGCCGTCGCGAAGCTCACCTCCGCGCGCCTGGCCGCCGACGTACTCGGCGTGCCGACGATCGTCATTGCGCGCACCGACGCGGACGCCGCCAACCTGATCACCTCCGACTTCGACGAGCGCGACAAGCCGTTCATCACCGGCGAGCGCACGGCCGAAGGCTTCTTCCGCACCAATGCCGGCCTCGACCAGGCGATCTCGCGCGGTCTCGCGTACGCGCCCTTCGCCGACCTGATCTGGTGCGAGACCTCCAAGCCGGACCTCGAGCAGGCGCAGCGTTTCGCCGATGCGATCCATGCCGAGTTCCCGGGCAAGCTGCTCGCCTACAACTGCTCGCCGTCCTTCAACTGGAAGGCGAATCTCGACGACGAGACGATGAAGACCTTCCGCGAGGAACTCGGCAAGATGGGTTACAAGTTCCAGTTCATCACGCTGGCCGGCTGGCACGCGCTGAACTCGAGCATGTTCAACCTGAGCCGTGCCTACAAGGAAAGCGGCATGTACGCCTACTCGCAGCTGCAGCAGCGGGAATTCGCCGACGAGCAGTTCGGCTTCCGCGCGGCCAAACACCAGTCTTTCGTGGGCGCAGGCTACTTCGACGCGGTGCAGAACACGATCATGAACGGGCTGTCATCGACGACGGCGCTGGCCGGCAGCACCGAGGAGGAACAGTTCGTCGCGTAAGTGCCTGTGCTCGGCAGGCACTGCCGGACATGGTAGAAAACCGGGAACGCTAAAGGATTAAGACGATGACTTCGGACGATACTGGCGGGTTCGACCGGACCGTCGTTCACGGCCTCGCGGCCGACCCGGTTTTCTACCAATTTATCGAGACGGAACTGCTGCCGCTGATCGGCGTGGGTTCCGACGAGTTCTGGGCGGGTCTCGCCGCGATCGTCCGCGACCTGACGCCCTCGAACAGGAGCCTCCTCGTCAAGCGCGACGCGTTGCAGGAGAAAATCGATGCCTGGCATCGCGAGCACCCCGGGCGCGATTTCGATCACGCCGATTACGTCGAGTTTCTGACATCGATCGGCTACCTCCGCGAGCCGGGCGAGCCTTTCCGCATCGAGACCTGCAACGTCGACCGTGAGATCGCCGAGGTCGCCGGACCGCAGCTCGTGGTGCCGGTCAGCAATGCGCGCTTCGCCATCAATGCGGCCAATGCCCGCTGGGGCAGCCTGTACGATGCGCTCTACGGCACCGACGTCATTGCCTCGGCTAACGGCCAGGCGCCGGGCGCCGAGTACAACCCGGTCCGCGGCAAGGCCGTCATCGAGTACGCGACGGCGTTTCTCGACGGCACGCTGCCGCTGGATCGCGCAAGCCACGCCGAGGTCGACCGCTACGCCATCGAGCGCGACGGCGACCGGCACCGCTTCGTCGTGTATCTCGTCGGGGGGCAGCGGGTCGGCCTCTCCGACCCGGCGTGTTTCGCCGGATTCGCCGAAGCCGGCGACCGGCGATCGTTCCTGTTTTGCCATCACGGCCTGCACATCGAGATCGTTACCGACCCCCGTCATCCCGTCGGCGCGACCGCGCCCGGCCACGTCGCCGACGTCGTCCTCGAGTCCGCGGTTACGACGATCCAGGACTGCGAGGATTCCGTGGCGGCCGTCGATGCCGAGGACAAGGTCGGTGTCTACCGAAACTGGCTCGGCCTGATGACCGGCGAGCTGTCCGCCGATTTCGAGAAGGGCGGCAAACGCCTGAGCCGGCGTCTCGCGGAGGATCGCCGCTTCACGGCGCCGGACGGCGGTGAGCTCGTGCTGTCGGGCCGGAGCCTGATGCTGGTGCGCAACGTCGGCCACCTGATGACGACCGATGCCGTGCTCGACGAGGACGGCAATGAGATCTTCGAAGGCATGCTCGACGCGGTCGTGACGACCGGCTGCGCGCTGGCCAACCACCGCCAGCAGGACCGGCAGCCGAACAGCCGCCACGGCAGTATCTACATCGTCAAGCCGAAGATGCACGGCCCGGAGGAGGTTGCGTTCACCAACCGCCTGTTCCGCAGGGTCGAGGAGCTTTACGGCGTCGACGAGTTCACGCTGAAGGTCGGCGTCATGGACGAGGAACGGCGGACGACGGTCAACCTTCACGAGTGCATCCACGCCGTGAAGGATCGCCTCGTCTTCATCAACACCGGTTTTCTCGACCGCACCGGCGACGAGATCCATACCAGCATGCTCGCCGGCCCCGTCCTGCCGAAGGAGCGCATCAAGCTCGAGCCCTGGATCACCGCCTACGAAGACTGGAACGTCGATATCGGGATTCGCTGCGGGCTTCCCGGCAAGGCCCAGATCGGCAAGGGCATGTGGCCGAAGCCCGACGAGATGGCACAGATGATGGCGACCAAGGAAGCGCACCCGCAGGCCGGCGCCAACTGCGCCTGGGTGCCGTCGCCGACCGCAGCTACCCTGCATGCGATGCACTACCACGCCGTCGATGTTCGCGCCCGCCAGGACGAGTTGGCGTCGCGACCGCTCGCAAGCCTCGACGACATCCTGTCGCCGCCACTGTGCGACCCGGACACGCTCGACGCGGCGACGATCCAGAACGAGCTGGACAACAACGCGCAGGGCATCCTCGGCTACGTCGTTCGCTGGATCGACCAGGGCATCGGCTGTTCGAAGGTGCCGGACATCGACAATGTCGGGCTCATGGAAGACCGCGCCACGCTCCGGATCTCGAGCCAGCACATCGCCAACTGGCTCGAACACGGCATCGTCTCGGAAGAGCAGGTGCTGGAAACGATGCAGCGCATGGCGGCCGTGGTCGACGATCAGAATGCCGGCGACCCGAACTACGTCCGGATGAGCGACGACTTCGACGCCAGCATTGCCTTCGAGGCGGCCTCTGACCTCGTCTTCAAGGGGACGAGCCAGCCGAACGGCTACACCGAGCCGCTCCTGCACGCACACCGCCGGCGCCTCAAGGCCAGGCGTCGCGCCGCCGGCTGACGTCACCGGGCGTCGGCGCAACGTCTGGCCGACCCGGGGCGTCTGGGCTAAGGTAGACGCGAGCCTACCGAGCAACGACGCATGCCGCGCATTTCCCTCATCCTGCTTCTCCTGTCGCTCTCCGAGGCGGTCGTTGCGGGCGTCGTCCACGTCGCCGTCGCCGCGAATTTCCTCGAGCCGGCGCGCGAGCTCGCGGCGCGGTTCGAGGCGGGCGGAGCCGGCATCGTGCGCCTCAGCAGCGGTTCGACCGGCAAGCTCTACGCCCAGATCGTCGCCGGCGCACCCTTCGACGTGTTTCTTGCGGCGGACGACACCCGGCCGCTGAAGCTCGTCGAGGCGGGCAAGGCGTCGCAGGCTTTCGTCTATGCGCTCGGACGCCTCTCGCTGGTGTCGGCGGATCCGTCGCTCGCGGGACGCGACTGCCGCGAGGCATTGCTTGCCGATCCCGAGGCGACGCTCGCAGTGGCGAACCCGGACACCGCGCCCTACGGCCGCGCCGCAGCGGAAGCGCTGGCCGCGATCGGTGACGGCTCGTCGCGCCGTATCGTCAAGGGCGACAGCGTCGCCCAGGCCATGCACTTCGTGACCAGCCGGGCTGCGCGCTTCGGCCTGGTCGCCGCCGCGCAGGTGTCGCGGCCGGGCACGGCCTGGCCGGGCTGCCGCTGGGACGTGCCGGCCGGGCTGTACGCGCCGATCCGGCAGGTGGCGGTGCTGGTCATCGATCCGGGCTCCCGAAACGACGCGGCGCGAGCATTTCTCGAGTTTTTGCGCTCCGCGGAGGCGCGGGCACTGATCTCGGCGCGCGACTACGGACTGCCGTGACCGCGGCGAGCATCGAATCGATCCTCCTGTCGCTCCGGCTGGCCGGGATCACGACCGTGATCCTGCTGCTCGTGGCGACGCCCATCGCCTGGTGGCTCTCGAATACGCGCCACCTTCTCAAGGGGCCGGTGCAGGCGGTCGTTGCCCTGCCGATCGTGTTGCCGCCGACGGTGCTCGGTTTCTATTTCATCGCCTTCCTGAACCCGGCCGCCCCGCTCGGTGCGCTGTGGGTGGACGTCACCGGCAGCTCGCTCACGTTTTCGTTCACGGGCCTGGTCATTGCCTCGTTGTTGTACAGCCTCCCGTTCGCGGTGCAGCCGCTGCAGTCGGCGTTCGAGACGCTGGGTCGGCAGGAATTCGAGGCGGCGCAGACGCTGGGCGCGTCGCGCTTCGACGCGTTTGTGTCGGTCATCGTGCCGCTGGCGCTGCCCGGCTTCGTGAGTGCGGCGGTGCTGACCTTCGCCCACACGCTCGGCGAGTTCGGGGTCGTCCTCATGGTGGGGGGCAACATCCCGGGCGAAACCCGCACCGTGTCGATCGCGATCTACGACTACGTCGAGACGCTCGACTACGCGGCGGCCCACACCCTGTCGCTGGTGCTGCTCGTGGCCGCGTTCACGATCCTGCTCGCGACCTTCGTCTACAACGGCCGACGGCGGAGCGCGACATGAGCCTCGGGATCCGGATGCAGTTCACGGCCAGCCGCGGCGGCTTCACGGTCGACGCCGAGGCCGAGCTGCCCGGCCAGGGTGTCACCGGCCTCTTCGGTCGCTCCGGGGCCGGGAAGACCAGCCTGCTCCGGCTGATGGCGGGGCTGGACCGCGCCAGCCACGCCTACTTCGAGGTCAACGGCGACATTCTGGACGATTCGTCGGCGGGCGTTCGCATGCCCGCGCACCGGCGGCGCATTGCCGTGGTCTTCCAGGAACCGAGACTCTTCGGACACCTCGACGTCGAGGCCAACATTCGCTACGGCGCGAAACGGGCCGACGCGCCGCCGATCGCGGGCTTCGAGGCGGTCGTCGAAATGCTGGGGATCGGTGCCTTGCTCGCTCGACGTCCCGGTGGCCTGTCGGGCGGCGAGGCGCAGCGTGTTGCGATTGCGCGCGCGCTGATGAGTGCGCCGCGGCTGGTGCTGATGGACGAGCCGCTGGCCTCGCTCGATCGGGCGCGCCGCGACGAGATCCTGCCGTTCCTCGAGGCGCTGCACGCCGACCTGCCGGTGCCGATGCTGTATGTCAGCCACCAGCAGGAAGAACTGCTGCGGCTGGCCGATCACGTCGCGCTCGTCGAGGCCGGGCGGCTGAGCCGGCACGGCGGGCTCGCGGAGATGCTGGCGGACGCAGAGGCGTTCCCGGGCGAGGCGCGTGCCGCGGTACTCGACGGAACCGCGCGTGCGACCGATACCGAGTTCGGGCTGACCGAGGTGGGGACAGCCGCGGGACCTTTCTGGGTGACGGCGCTCCACGATCCCGGCACGCCGCTCCGGCTCATCGTCCGTGCCAACGACATCAGCGTGTCGCGCACCTTCCCCGAGGCCAGCAGCGTCCAGAATTCGCTGCCTGCGACGATCGCGGCGATCGAGAACGAAGACAGGGCTACCGCACTTCTCGTACTCGACTGCCGTGGACAGCGGCTGTTTGCGCGGGTCACGACCCGGGCCATTGCCCGGCTGGGCCTCGCGCCGGGCCAGGCCGTGTTTGCCCTCGTCAAGACGGCTGCGGTAAGAAAGGCCGCCGGAGCGGCGTCAGTCCCAGTCCCAGCTTAGCCCGAGCGTCGTGCCGTAGTCGGTCTTCTCGTTGCCGAGCGGCGGCTCGCTGTCGTAGCGACTGTAGCCGGTCACCTTGAAGTCGAGATCGCCCCAGAGATCCATGCTCATCGTTATGTCGAACTGTGAGCGCACGCGGTCACTCTGCTCGAGGCTCGGCAACACGGAGAGCGTCGCGTCGAGGTCGATGTTATACGCCGATCGCCAGCGCACGGTCGAGGCAACGACCGCCTCGAGGGACTCTTCCCGTTCCGTGGTGTCGAAGTCTTCCGAGTTGACGACGAGTCCGGCATTGAGCGTCATCCGGAAGCGTCGATTGTTGACGATCCGGTTGCCGACCGTGGCGCCGAGCAGGGAACGGCCCTGCAGGCCCTGCTGTTCGTCGGCTTCGAAACTGTACAGCCCGGTCAGGCTCCAGGTCTGGTGGAAGTAGTAGCTGTAATCTGAATTCAGCGTTTCACGCCGCGTGTCGGTCGCATCCAGCTGCTCGTTGACGATAGCCGTAACGTCGACGCCGGTCTCGAACTTCGGGCCGTCGTAGCGGACGCCGGCTCCGAAGCTGACCTGCGTGACGGTGTTGTTGCCGCGGACAATGTTCCAGCCGATGTCCGTGTAGGCCTCGATACCGTCCCAGATCTCCTGGTTGAATTCCTCGATCGAGTAGACGCGCGCCATCGGCAATGGCGCGGCGTCGCGGCCGCCAATGCGGACACCCTCCGAGTCCACGAACAGCGGGCCGCTGATGCGAATGCCGTTGAACAGCTCGACCACGACGGGCTCCGTGTCCTCAATCGACTCGATCGCATCCCACTCGATGGTCACCTCATCCATGTGCGCGGTGTCGACGATCAGGTCTTCGCCGTTGACGAGATTGAGGATTGTGCCGAAGACGACGCTGCCGTCCTTCAGGCGAATCTCGGCGGCATTGGTGACGATCGGGATAAACAGCAGCGTCGCTGCGAGCAGGCGCACGATCATTGGTTCGGGCTCCGGACAGGCTGATTGGTCAAAACGAGCTAACTTCGCACTTCAGTGCAGGTGAGGCAAGGTTCGGTGGAGAGCGCGGGCGGTCACCGGCCTGCGGTGCTCAGTGCCCGTGGTGCCAGGGTGTGCCAGTGCAGCCGGGGGCATTCGTCGCGCCAGCGGGGGCCCTGCAGGGCACCCCTGCGGCGAGGCCAGCACGGATCGATGCCAAAAACCGTGCAATGCGTCACCGCGAGATCCGTCCGCCTGGGCGAAAATCCGATCTGGATCAGACAAAGCCAGCGGAATGACGTCACCCGTCTTTTTCATACTCGTCGCCCTCGCCGGCATCAGCGGCATGCTGAGCGTGCTGTTTTTCATGGCGTGGTTCACGCTCGGCCGCAAATCCTATGCCCTGAGCTGGGCACTCGCGTTCCTCGCGGCCACCCTGCAGTGGACCGGGAACGTCTTCGCATCGAGCTTCCCGAACCCCGAGAGTCACTGGCTGACCGTCAACGCGCTGGCGCTCGTCTTCATTACCCTGGGGCTACGGGGACACTGCCAGCGGGCCGAGTGCAAGGTCCTGCCGCAGAACCTCTGGCCGTATTCCGGTGCGGTTTTTGCCGTCATTGCCTGGGCGACGGTCGTGGAGCCGCACGTCGGCGTCAGGACGACGCTCGTGCCGGCATCCGGGATGGTAGCCTTGCTGGTCTCGGCCGCGGTCGTGCTGCGGCAGCGCATCGATACCCGGCCAGCGGAATATGCGGCAGCCACGATGATGGGCCTGTTCGGCATTGTCCAGGGTATCGTTGCCGCGATGGCGTTCCTGCAGGGCGCCGACGGTGACGCGGCCTACCGGGCACTCTACGTTCAGTTCAACTTCCTGACCCTGCCGGCGGGCTACGTGGGTATCGCGATGTTCGTGATCTTCATGATGACGTCCGACCTCTCGGCGGAAATGAAGTCTATCGCGGTTCGCGACCAGCTGACGGGGCTTCTCAATCGCCGCGGTTTCAACGAGCAGTGCGAGAAGATTTTCTCCCTGGCGCGACGCAGGCACATTCCGGTCGCGCTGGTGATGGCCGATATCGATCGCTTCAAGGCGATCAACGACGAGTACGGCCACGAGGCGGGCGACCAGGCGCTCAGGCACTTCACCCGACTCATGCAGGTCAGCCGCCGGCGCGAGGACATCCTGGCTCGTATCGGCGGGGAGGAGTTCGCACTGATCCTGCCCGGTTCGTCCCTGGATGACGCCATCCAGGTCGCCGATCTGCTCCGCGAGCGAGCCGAGATCGCACCGCTGACGTACAAGGGTGACACCGTGCAGATGACGGCAAGCTTCGGCGTTGCGACCTTGTCGGATGCCGACGAGGCCATGAGCGAGGTCGTCGCCCGGGCGGACAAGGCGCTGTATCGCTCCAAGCGGGACGGACGCAACCGCGTCGAACTCGAGTCCTCGCAGATACTCAGGCGCAGGAACGGCAAGCTGCAGGCGATCTCGCAGTAGCCGCTTTTGCAATCCGGACGCTGCGACAGGCATTATCCCGCCTGCTCGTGACACCGGATTCCAGGCTTTCGAATGAGTGATTTATGCGTTGGCGTGATCGGTGGCATGGGCCCCGATGCAACAGTCGACTTCATGGCCCGCGTACTGGCCCTGACGCCCGCGAGCGGTGACCAGGATCATATCCGCCTGCTCGTCGACCAGAACCCCAAGATCCCGAACCGGCAGCGCGCGATTCTCGGCGGCGGGGAGAGCCCGGCGCCGACGCTCGCTTCGATGGCGGCGCGGCTCGAGGCG
>JAZBNZ010000308.1:0-3140 GCA_036350895.1 Woeseiaceae bacterium | reverse complement strand
GGACTTCGTGGCCGGTCTCGCGGGCAGGCCCGTGGGCACATGGGCAGGGCCGGTACGTTCGACCTACGGCTTGCACCTGGTCCGCATCGAGCGCTTCGAACCCGGTTACCTGCCGCCACTCGACGAGGTGCGTGCGGCGGTCGAGCGCGACTGGCTGCAGGCGGAAAGCGACCGGGCGAAGCAGGCGTTCTACCAGGTGCTCCGCGATCGCTACGAAGTTCGCATCGATGCGACGCCGCAAGCGGCGCGCGTGCCCGTGGCGGACTGATCGATGCTGTCGTCACGGCTGGCCGTCGTTGCCGCGCTGTTATTCTTGCTGTCACTTGGCGCCCAGGCCGACGTCTTTCGGCCCGCCTACCTGGAGCTTACCGAGGCGGGCGAGAATCGCTACGACGTCCTCTGGAAAGTCCCGGCGCTGGGCGCCGATCGCCGGCTGTCCGCGTACGTACAATTCCCGGAGGGCACGAACTACCTGACCGAGCCGCGCGTGGTGGTCGTCGGCGGGGCCTGGGTCGAGCGCTACCGCATCGAGCGTCCCGGCGGCCTGGTCGGCGAGACCGTGTCGATTGCCGGCAACGCGGTCGGCGTCACCGACGTGATCGCGCGCGTCGAGCGTCTCGACGGCAGCTCGCAGGTCGAGCGGCTATCGCTGGAGCGCCCGGCATTCGAGGTGCTACCGCCGGCCGGGAAGGGAGAGGTCGCGTGGACCTATTTCGTGATGGGCGTCGTGCACATCCTGGCGGGTATCGATCACCTGCTGTTCGTGCTGGCGCTGCTGCTGATCGTGAAAGGCACGCGCCGCATCGTCATGACGATAACCGCGTTCACGGTTGCGCACAGCATCACGCTGGTCGCGGCGACGATCGGCTGGGTGCACGTGCCCGGCCCGCCGGTCGAGGCGATCATTGCGCTCAGCATCGTCTTCGTCGCCTCGGAGGTCGTGCAGGGCCTGCGGGGCAGGGAGGGGCTGACGGCGCGCGCGCCGTGGATCGTCGCCTTCAGCTTCGGGCTGCTGCACGGCCTCGGCTTTGCGGGCGCGCTCGCCGAGGTCGGCCTGCCACAGGTCGCCATACCGGTGGCGCTGCTGATGTTCAATGTGGGCGTAGAAGTCGGGCAGCTCGTTTTCGTGGCCATGGTAGTGAGCCTGCAGGCCATCGTCGCGAGATTCGTAACGCTCAGGGGCGACTGGATCACCGGCGCGACGGCCTACGGCATTGGCGCCGTGGCCGCGTTCTGGACCATCGAGCGGGTGCTGGGTTTCTGGGCCTAGCCTCTCTTTGGGGACAGTTTACTGTTCTGGCGAAGTAAACTGTCCCCGTTATTCGCGTCAGTAGTCCCAGCTCAGGCCCAGGGTGATACCGGTGTCGGTTTTCTCGTTGCCGGCCGGCGGCGCACTGTCGTAGCGGTTGTAAACCACGACCTTGAAGTCCAGGTCCGAGAACAGGTCGAAGCTCATCGTACCGTCGAACTGCGATCGCAGCCTGTCACTGTCCTCGAGATTCGGGAAGAATGTTAGCCTTGCGTCGATGTCCGTAAACCAGCGCAGTCGGTAGGAAAAACCGAACAGCCCCTCGGGGGTTTCCGTTTGCGGCAGGTTTTCGAATTTTTCCGAGTTGACGGCAACCCCGCCGTACACCTCGAATCGCTGCCGGCGAGTGTTGATGAGGCGGTTGCCGATATAGCCACCGAGCAGGCTTCGGCCATCCAGGCCCTGCTGTTCGTCGGATTCGAACTGGTAAAACAGGCTGCCTTGCCATCGCGTGCCGATGTCGTGGCTGTAGGATGCGGCCAGTGTATTGCGCCGCGTATCCCCGGTTTCAGCCTGTTCGTTGATGATTGTCGACGCGTCGATCGAGGTTTCGAAGTCCCGGCCTTCATAGCCGATTCCGGCGCCGAAATTCAGCTGAGTGACCTGGTTGTTGCCGCGGACAATATTCATGCCGATGTCGGTATAAGCATCGAGGGCTTCCCAGAAGGATTCCTTGACCTCGTCGATCGAAAAGACGTCCTCGGGTGCGACGTCGGCTTCGTCTTCCCCGGAGATCCTCACGCTGCGATCGTCGAATTCAACCGTGCCGATGAATCGGCGATTGTCGAAGGTGACGACGTCAACGACCTGGGTGCCGCGGATCTCCTCGATCGCGTCCCATTCAATCGTGACCTCGTCCATGTGTGCCGTGTCGACGACGAGGTCTTCGCCATCGACAAGGCTGATTATCGTGCCAAAGATGACGCTGCCGTCACGCAGGTGAAACTCCGCTGCCTCAGCGTCGACGACTCCGCAGACCAGGATCAAGATGCCTGCCAGCATTCGCATAGCTCGCTCCGTCCGTCAAAAAAATGCCAGAGTCTACCGGAATCGAGCCGCAGAATTGCGGGGACAGTTTACTCGTCCCGCCCATAATGGGGGCCGGCCTGCTGGTCCGGACACCCCGGTCTTTCCGCAATTCGAGTTCTCTTGCGAATTTTCCGGCCTGTAATCGACTCGAGCTCGCGCAGGAATCGGTCAGTGCCGTCGGGCCGTCCCGTTTGCGTGTGCCTGCGAATCGATTCCCTCATCTCCGGATCGACAGGCTGGGCGAGGTATGCCTGCCAATTGTCGATGCGTTCGAGCATCGGCTGCACCGTTACGAGTGCATCGTCCCTGCCTGCCAGGTGTGCCCGCGCGCTCGACCAGGGCCAGTCCCGGGGCTGCCGGCACAGTCCGGCCCGCACCGGGTTGAGTTCGACATAGCGTACTGCCGCAATCAGGTAGCGTTCATCCATGACGACCGAATGGAAGCGTTCCTGCCACAGGTGGCCGAGCCAGCCCTCACGAGAGTTGACATGGCGGGCATATCGACGATGCGCGTCGCTCAAAAACCTGGCCAGGCTGTTTTTCCTGCGGGGTACGAGGACGTGATGGACATGATTCGGCATCAGGCAGTACGCCCAGATATCGACAGCGGCAGCGTCCTTCGCAGCGGCAAGTAGTTTCATGTAGGTTCGGTAGTCCGCATCGGAGAAGAACGTGGTCTGGCGCCTGGCCCCTCGCTGGGTGACATGATGGGGATAGTTCGGAACGACCAGCCGCGGCATCCTTGCCATTGAGTATCCTTCAGTGCTTGCGGGTGCGGTTCAGTCTAGGTCGCGGCCCATCT
>JAZBNZ010000307.1:0-24471 GCA_036350895.1 Woeseiaceae bacterium | reverse complement strand
CCGACCGTTCATTCACCGCCACGCGGGATATCGCTTACGGCGACCTGCCGCGCCAGCGCATGGATATCTACCGTCCGGCCGATGCCGATGGCGCGACGCCTGTCGTTGTCTTTTTCTACGGGGGCGGGTGGAAGGAAGGGTCGAAGTCGGACTACGACTTCGTCGCATCGGCGCTCACGAAATCCGGCATAGCGGTCGCGATACCGGACTACCGGCTCTTTCCGGAGGTGATGTTCCCGGCCTTCGTCGAGGACGGCGCCGCCGCCGTTGCCTGGGTCGTCGAGCACGCGAGCGATTTCGCGGTCGACGACAACGCGGTTTTCGTCATGGGCCATTCCGCCGGTGCACACATCGCGGCGTTGATTGCCCTGGACAGTACGTATCTCGATGCTCGTGGGCTGCCGGCGAGCACAATCCGGGGACTGGTCGGGCTCAGCGGCCCCTACGATTTTCTCCCGATCGAGAGCGGTTACCTGCTCGAGGTGTTCCCGGACGAGACGCGCGAGCGCAGCCAGCCGGTACATTTCGTATCGGCGGCGGCGCCCCCCACACTGCTGATACACGGGACGGACGACTCGACCGTGCGCATCGCCAACAGCCGTGAACTGGCGCAGAGGCTTAGCGATCATGGCGTAATGGTCGAATTGAGAGCCTACGACGGCGTGGGCCATGCCCGCGTCGTGGCCGCGATTGCGCCTCCGCTCGGCTTCCTCGCCGAGACGCAGCCGGACAGCGTGGCTTTCATCAGGAAAGTCCTCGGCGCCAGCGAGAGCATCGACTAGCGGGTCGGCGCCCGAACGATGGCGGTGCGCCCAATCATGGTATCTTCATCAGCGTGCGCTACCGGGCCGGCGCGGCCTCGACAACTGTAACTTCCGATGACCAGCTTCAACGACACGCTGAAAGCCGCCATGCCCGGCCTGCTGCTGAGCGCGACGATCGCGCTCGCCGTCCGCTTCGTCAGTGACCGGCTCGGCGGCCCGGCGATGCTGTACGCCCTGCTGTTCGGTATGGCGTTCAATTTCCTGACCGAGGACGAGCGCTTCGCGACCGGTATCCGCATCGCCAGCCGCAACATCCTTCGCTTCGGCGTGGCGCTCCTGGGCTTGCGGATCACGATCGGGGAGGTGATGCAGCTCGGCTGGCCCGTGCTCGTCATTGTGGTCGTGAGTGTCACGCTGACGATCCTCGTGGGCGGCCTCGTCGGGCGCGCCTTCGGCCTCGGCAATAACCAGTCGATCCTGTCGGCCGGCGCCGTTTCGATCTGCGGAGCCTCGGCCGCGCTCGCCATCGCCTCCGTGCTGCCGGCCGACAAGGACCACGAGCGCAACACGATCATGACGGTGGCCGGCGTTACGGCGCTGAGCACCGTGGCGATGGTTGTCTACCCGGTCTTCGTAAGCTACCTGCACTACGATCACGCGACCGCCGGCATCTTCCTGGGTGCGACGATTCACGACGTGGCGCAGGTCGTCGGTGCCGGCTACATGATCTCCGACCAGACGGGCGAGATTTCCACTGTGGTCAAGCTCATGCGTGTCGCTTGCCTCGTGCCGGTCGTCATCATCATTTCGCTTGCGACGCATCGCAAGCGTTCGCCCGGAGCGGGCAGGGCGCCTTTGCTGCCCTGGTTCCTCGTGGTTTTCGTCGTGCTCGTGATCGTGAACAGCACGGGCCGGGTACCCGAATCGATCCACGAAGTGATGACGCCGCTGTCGAGCTGGTGCCTCCTGACCGCCGTCGCGGCGCTCGGCGTCAAGACGTCACTGAAGGCCCTGACGGAGGTCGGGCCGGCGCCCGTTGGCGTGATGGTGATCCAGACGCTCTTGCTGGCCGCGCTGGTGATCGGCGGCCTGACCCTGCTCGGCCAGGGAGGCTCTGATGAATTCTCGTAGCACACGTTGCCGTCATTGCGGCTGCTGCGCGGCAACGGCGTCGCTGCGGGCCCGACAGTGCGCGAGCGCCGACCGGGCACGTCAGCCGCTATTCGTGCCAGCCGATGTGAAACAGCGCGTATCCGGATAGCACGGGTTGCGGCACGGCCATGCCGAGGACCTCGCCTGCGAAGGGTGCGATCACGTCGAAGCGTTCATCGGTGAGCGGGTCCACGACGGCTCCGAGGACGTCGCCCGCCTCGACGACGTCGCCAAGCTCCGCGCTCGGAAAGAAGAAGCCGCCCTCGCCACGCGTCACCCGTACCCATCTCGACTTTTCGTAGATGCGGGCATCCGGCACTTCCTCTTCCGCACGGTCGATCATGCCGAGATACGCCATGACGTTCTCGACACCATCTACGCCGCGTTCGATTTCCTGCACCTGGAAGCGATCCGGCTCCCCGGCCTCGTAGATGATCGCGGGTATGCCCGCCCTGGCGACTTCGCGCCGCAGACTACCCTCGGGGCCCCTTCCCGCGACGACAATCCCGATCCCGAAGTGTATTGCCAGCTCGCGAATGTCCGGGTCCGAGATATCGGCGCGAATCTGCGGCAGGTTGGCGCGATTGTTGGAGGCCGTATGCAGGTCGACGACCGCGTCGCAATGCCGCAGAACCCCGGAAAAAACCTCGTTCGCGATCAATGCCGCGACGCTGCCGCCGGCCCGGCCCGGGAATGCCCGGTTCAGGTCCCTGCGGTCGGGCAGGTAGCGGCTGCCGGTTCGCACGCCTTCCGCGTTGATGGCTGGCAGGGCGACGAGGGTACCGCGCAGGGTCTCCGGGTCGACTCGGGCAAAGGCGCGACGCGCGATCTCGACGCCGTTGAGTTCGTCGCCGTGGATGCCGGCCGTGATGCAGAGCATTTTCCCCGGGGCATGTCCCCTGGCGACGAAAACCGGCATGTTCAGATACGAGGCTTCGAACGAGCGGTCAGGAACGAAAGCAAATCGGCTCGTCGTGCCGACGGCGATTTCCCGCTCGAGGAGTTCGAGCGCAGGCCAGGCGTCGTCGTCGGCAGAGGCCGGCGCGATCGCCATGAAGCCGACTAGGGCCAGTATCGAGAGTCGGGCCGGCAGGCGGCGAGTTTGTGCAGGACGCATTGGTTTGCTCCAGGTCGGGTGATCCACCCTGGCGGTCGACACCATCATCGTCCAATAGCGCGGCCCTGCCAAATTTGCCGAAGGCCCCGGCACCTTGTGCTAACGTCGCGCCATGCTGATCGGTCTCGTCGTCAACGCGGGCATACTGTCGGTGCTCCTGGTCGCCGCGGCCATTCATGCCGTCGACCCCGACCTTTACTACCGCGCCGCGCAGGAGGACCGCCTGCTGGAGTGGTTCACCTTCTGGGCATTCGTCCTGGCCGGGTTCGCTTTCCTCCGCAACGCGTACGCGGACCGCAGGGCACGCGGCGGCATTCCCTGGTTCGCGGTCGGGCTCGGCGTGTTCTGCCTGCTGGTCGGTCTCGAGGAGATCTCCTGGGGCCAGCGCCTGTTCGCCTACCGGCCGCCGGAGTATTTCCTCGAGGAAAACTTCCAGCAAGAGTTCAACCTGCACAACGTGATCGGCACCGACTTCCGCAAGCTCGGGATGCAGTTCATCCTGCTGGGCTACGGGGTCGTCATGAGTCTCGCGGCGGCCGTGCCGGCCGTCGCGCGCGTCGCGGCCAGGTGGCGGCTCGTCGCATCACCGGTCATGCTGGCGCCGGCCTTCGCGATCATCGCTGCGGTGTACGCGTGGTATCCCGCGGACTTCACCGGCGAGTGGGTCGAGGCGGCCACGGGGCTTGCGTTCCTCGCCTGCGCGCTGCTGACGCGGCCGGGTGAGACGACCTGGGGCAGCGTCAACGCGATTGCCCGACACGCGGGCATCGCGCTCTTCGCGAGCCTCGCGACGCTGGGCCTGTTGCGCCTGCAGCACGGCTCGGACGCGGAGCGTATCGATGTTGCGCGCGCCGAGATCGCGGCGCTCGTGGCCGATTTCGAGTCGCCGCGCGTCCGGACGCGGTGCAATATCCACAAGCGGCTCTACACGTTCATGCGCGATTACGGCCAGTCCTACCTCGTGCGGGGAGAGTTTGCGGGATTGCTTGCGGACACCGGCAACGAGACGCGCGCCGCCTACCTGCTGGATCCGTGGAACTCTCCCTACTGGGTGCGTCACAAGTGCAGGCGCGGCCGCGCCGTGGCGTTCGTCTATTCCTTCGGTCCGAACCGCCGCCGCGACTCGACCGAGTGGGAACTCGGCGGCGACGACATCGGCGCTTATTTCAGCCCGGACTGAGCGCGCCGAACGTCGCGGCTACCCGGCCTGCGCGGCATCGGGATCCCAGCCGCCGCCCAGTGCCTTGAACAGCGCGACGAGGTCGGTCGCCGCCTGCGTGTGCGTGCGGGCGTACGCGTCCTCGGCATTGCGCAGCGTGCGCTCGGCGTCGAACAGCTGCAGCTGCGAGATATCGCCGGCGCGGTAGCGATCGGTCGCGAACTCGTAGTTTCGCTGCGCCGCCTCCACGGCGATGGCCTGGTGACCCAGCGCCTCCAGTCCGAAGCTGTAGCGGGCGAGCGCGCGCTCGGCATCCGTCAGCGCAGTGAGTACAGCTTTCTCGTACTCGAGCGCGGCCGCCTCTACGCGGGCTTCGCTGGCGTGCACCTGCGCCCGCAGCCGGCCGCCGTCGAAGATCTGCCATGTGATCGACAGCCCCAGCGTGGCGATCTGGCTGGTCGTGTCGAAGAGATTGCCGGTCGCAAGTGACTGGTAACCGGCATTGCCGTTCAGCACGATCTGCGGGAACAGTTCGGCGGTCGCGACATCGAGGTCGCCCGTCGCAGCCGCAAGTTGCCGCTCGGCGGCACGCACGTCGGGCCGTCGCCGGAGAATGTCGGACCGTTGACCCACCGGCACAGGTGCCAGCGCCACGTAGTCGGCAGTCTGTCCCGCCAGTTCGAGTTCGCTTTCCGGAAGCTCGCCGAGCAGCACGCCGATGGACAGCGCCGCGATCCGGACCCTGGCCTCGAGGGCGGGCAGCGTGGACTCGAGTGCGGCGAGTTCCGCATCCGCCGCGACGACGGCCGCTTCGGAGTCCTCGCCGGCGTCGAAGCGAATCCTGACGAGCCGGGCAGACTCACGCGCGGCCGTGAGCGCCGCTCGCCGGGCAGCGAACTCGTGCTGCGCGCCGCGCAGCGTGAAGTAGGCGCGCGCCGTCTCCGCGGCGACGGTCAGCTGCACGCCGCGTTGCAGCTCTTCGGCGGCCTCCACCCGTGCATCGGCCGCAACCACGGCCTGTCGTGTTCGGCCGAACAGGTCGAGTTCCCACCGGGCGTCGAAACGGGGCTCGTAGAACGTATTGTCCCGCTCGATGCCGGGGAGCTGGCCGATCGGCAGCAGGCCGTTCTCGCTCAGTCGCTGCCGGCTGGCACTCGCGCCGACGCCGACGGCGGGATAGCGTCCGCCCGCAACGACGGCACGCAGCGCGCGGGCCTCCGCGACGCGGGCACCGGCCTGGGCGATATCGAGATTCCCGGCGAGTGCCCGGTCGATGAGCGCCTCCAGGACGGGATCGTCGAAACTCTGCCACCAGCGCGCAAGGTCCGCGTCGGCCCCGGCCGCCTGCTGAGGCATCGCCCAGCCTTCCCCGGTGTCGACGTCCGGCCGCTCGTACTCCGGGCCGACGGCACAGGCGGTGAGCGTCATTGCGAACGCCGTGATCAGAAATATGCGGCCGTGGTCGGTCATATCAGTTTCCTACTGCAATTTGCGTTTCACGATGACGATCGCCGATGACAGCGTCACGAGCGCGATCAGCGCCATCGGCCACGCGTTCTCGAGGACCTCCGAGGGCGGCAGGCTCTTGAGGAAGCTGCCGCGCACAATCTCGAGGTAGTACGTCAACGGGTTCACCCGGGCGACGAGCTGCAGGAACTCGGACATGTTCTCCACGGGCGTGACGAAGCCGGACAGCAGCACGACCGGCACCGCGATCGAGAAAACGCCGAGGATCGCCTGCTGCTGGGTCTGGCAGATGGACGAGATCACGAGACCAATGCCGACCATCGACAGGATGAACAGCATCACGGCGGCCAGCAGCCAGAAAATCGAGCCGGTGAACGGAATCCGGAACAGGAAGATGCCGGCCGAAATCATGACCGAGGCGAGGAGCGTGCCGATGATGAGTGCCGGGACGGTCTTGCCGATGATGATCTCGATCGGCCGCGCCGGCGAGACGAGCAACTGGTCGAAGGTGCCGAGTTCCCGCTCGCGTGCGATCGACAACCCGGTGACGATCAGTGCGATCAGCATGGCGAGGAGGCCGGACAGGCTCGGCACGATGAACCACTGGTAGACGAGGTTCGGATTGAACCAGTGCCTGACGGCCGCAGGCGGCACGGTGGTGCCGGCGTGGATGCCGGCCCCCACGTTCGCCGCGACCTGGTTCAGGTAGGCGAGCGTGACCTGGCCGGCGTAGGCGCGGCGGCCGTCGATCACGGCCTGCGCGGCGGCCGGCCTGCCGCGCGCGACGTCGCGCGAGAAATCCTGCGGGAAGCGCAGTGCCGCCAGCACGTCACGCCGGTCGATCAGCGCCGTGAGCTGATCGGGGCTCTGGACGAAACGGATGCCGCTGACGAAGCTCGCCGCCTCGAGCTGCTGGATCATCTCGTGCGACCAGTAGCCGTTGTCCTGGTCGAGCACGGCCAGTTCGACGTTTTCGACCTCGAGCGTGGCGGCGAAGGAGAAGACCAGGAGCTGCACCAGCGGCGGCGCGACCAGCGTCAGCCGGCTCCTCGGGTCGCGCAGGTAGCTCAGGAGTTCCTTTACGATCTGTGCCGACAGCCGCGTAATCATGTGTCGAGACTCTTGCGGGACTTCCGCGCCGTAATGCCGAGGAAGACGCTGCCGATAGCGAGCATCGCGAGGATGCTCGGCAGGAACACCGACCAGACATTGCCGGCGAGGAACACCGTCTGCAGCGACGAGACGAAATGCCGGGCCGGGATGATATAGGTCACGACGCGGATGATGGCCGGCATCGAGTCGATCTCGAAGATGAAGCCGGACAAGAGCAGCGCGGGCAGGAAGCCGGACAACAGCGCAATCTGCGCGGCGACGAACTGGTTGCGCGCCAGCGTCGAGATCAGCAGGCCCTGGCCCAGCGCCGGTACCAGGAACGAGCAGCTCAGGAGCAGCAGTGCGGCCCATGAGCCGCGCAGCGGGACGTCGAACAACAGGATCGATATCAGCGCGCAGCCGAGCGTCGCGACGATGCCGAGCCCGAAGTAGGGTGCGAGCTTGCCGGCCAGGATTTCGACGATGCCGGCCGGTGTGGACATGACCGCCTCCATCGTGCCGCGCTCCCACTCACGCGCGACGACCAGCGCCGTCAGCATCGTGCCGATCATCGTCATGACGATCGCAATGGCCCCGGGAATCAGGAAGCGGCGGGTCTCGATCTCGGGGTTGAACCAGAATCGCGGCTCGATCCTGAGCGGCATGACTCCGGCGTTGCGCGCCCCGCCGCGGGCGACGAGCCAGCTGGAGACCACGCCCTCGGCGTAGCCGGCGACGAAGTTGGCCGTGTTGGGCTGCGACCCGTCGGTGACGACCTGGATGAGCGGCTCGGTCCGCGACCGCAGCCGGCGCTCGAAGTCCTGCGGGATGACGACGAAGCCGCGGATCTCGCTGGCAACCAGGCGGGGCGCGACCTCCCGGCGATCGCGCGCCGGCAGTATCTCGAAGTAGCGCGTGGCCGCAAACGCGGCCGCCAGCGACTGGGCAGCGGCCGTGTCGCTCTCGAGCACGACGCCGAGGCGCACGCCCTTCACGTCCAGGGAGACTGCGTACGCGAACAGGAACAGCAGCAGGACCGGGAGTGCGAACGCGATGAGCATAGCCGATGGGTCGCGGACCACCTGCAGGCTCTCCTTGCGCACGAGCGCGGACAGGCGCCGGGCGCTGAATCCTGCCGTGGCCGGCTTGCTGCTCATGCCGCCGCCCTGCCCTCGGCGTCCGCGGCCTGGATCAGCCGGATGAACGCATCCTCCATCGTCGGCGCAGGATGCTCCGCGGTCGCCGTCCGCGCCTTGAGCTGGTCGGGCGTGTCCAGCGCAATCAGCTTCGCCTGGTACATCAGCGCGACCCGGTCGCAGTACTCGGCCTCGTCCATGAAGTGCGTGGTCACGAGCACGGTCACGCCGCGGCGCACCAGCGCGTTGATGTGCATCCAGAACTCGCGGCGCGTGATCGGGTCGACGCCGGACGTCGGCTCGTCGAGGAACAGCACGGCAGGGCGGTGCATCAGCGAGCACGCGAGCGCGAGACGCTGCTTGTAACCGAGCGGCAGCTCGTTCGGCGACTGACCGAGATAGCGCTCCAGCTCGAAGGTCTCGATCATCTCGTCGATGCGTTCGCGCCGCAGCGGCCTCTGAAGCCCGTAGACGCCTGCGAAGAACTCGAGGTTCTGCCGAACGCTCAAGAGGCCGTACAGCGAGAATTTCTGCGCCATGTAGCCGAGCTGCACCTTGGCCTCGGACGGCGCGTGCCGCAGGTCGTGACCGACGATCGTTGCGTTGCCGGCGGTCGGCTTGAGCAGGCCGCAGAGCATCTTGAAGGTCGTGGACTTGCCCGCGCCGTTCGGACCGAGCAGCCCGAAGATTTCACCTTTGCCGACGTCGAAGCTCACGTCGTCGGTCGCCGTGAACGTGCCGAAGCGCTTCGTCAGGTGTTCGGAACTCACCGCGACGTGCATCGGGATCGTGACCGGCGGCATCTTCTCCGCGATGACCGAGTGGCCGCCCGGACCGCCGCCGAGCAGGTCGATGAACGCGTCCTCGAAGCGCGGCGTGACGGCCTCGATGCAGCCGCCGTATTGCCCGGCCAGCCCGTCGAGGTTCGAGCGATTCCCGTCCGGGCGCAGCACGACGCGGATGGCGTCGCCCTGGATGACGCCGTCGCAGACTTCGGGCCGTTCCAGCGCCTCGGCCAGCATCTGGCGCCGGCCTTCCGTCACGCCGCCGATCAGGAAGCTGCGGCCTTCGAGGCGGGACGTGAGTGCCGCCGGCGGCCCGGCGTACTCGAGCTTGCCGTCGTTGAGGAGCAGCACGGCATCGCAGCGCTCGGCCTCGTCGAGATAGGACGTCGACCATACGATAGCCATGCCGTCGGCCTTCAGGGACTGCACCATGGCCCACAGCTCCTGCCGGCTCACGGGGTCGACGCCGACGCTGGGCTCGTCGAGCAGCAGCACGTCCGGCTTCGCCATCAGCGCGCACGCGAGGCCGAGTTTCTGTTTCATGCCGCCCGAAAGCCGCCCGGCGAGGCGCGCCTTGAACGGCTCGAGGCGAGTGAAGTGGAGCAGGCGTTCGAAGGTCGTGTCGATACCCTCGTCCTCGCCGACGCCGTGGAGGCTCGCGTAGAGGCGCAGGTTCTCGATGACGGAGAGGTCCTCGTACAGGCCGAAGCGCTGCGGCATATAGCCGGTCAGGGCATGGACGCGTTCGGCATCGGCGACGACGTCGCAACCGGCGGTGCGGATGCTGCCCTCGGTCGGCGCCATCAGCGCCGCCATCATCCGCATCAGCGTCGTCTTGCCGGCGCCGTCGGGGCCGACAAGCCCGGTCAGGCGCCCGGCCTCGATGGTCGCGTCGATGCCGGCCAGCGCGGTCGTGTCACCGAAGCGCTTGACGACCCCGGCAATGTCGACGGCAGCGGTCACGGCTCACTCGCCTCCGTTCGTGCGCGGTACCTCGACCGTGACCGGCATGCCCTGGCGCAGCCGGCTGTCGGCGTCGGTCACGACGATGCGCAGGCGATAGACGAGGTCGGTCCGGAGTTCGGCGGTCTCGACGGACTTGGGCGTAAATTCGGCGCGGGGCGAGACGAAGCCGATGCGACCTTTGTACACCTTGTCGGATGCGTCGCTCGTGACCTCGACCAGCGTGCCGGGCGCCGTTCTGCCGAGATCGGGTTCGGCGACGTAGGCACGCACGTACACCGGCTTGTCGAGCGACAGCGAGTACACGGGCTCGCCCTGCATCAGCATGCTGCCGGGCTCGCGGATGCGGGCGAGCAGGGTGCCTTCGGACGGCGCGGTGAGCTCGGTGTCGTCGAGCTGCGTCTTTGCCTGGTCGCGTCGCGCGACCGCGGCCGCGAGGTTGGCTCTCGCGGCGGCAATGTCTTCGCTGCGGAATCCCTCCCGGGCCAGCGCCAGGGCTTCCCTGGCCGACGCGAGCCGCGCGGCTGTCGCCTCGCGCTGTGCGGCGGCGGCATCGAGTATGCGCTGGCTGCTCGCGCCGGTTTCGACGAGGCCCTGCTGGCGCTCGAAGTTGCGCTCGGCGTCCCGGAACGCCGCCTCGGCCTCGCGGACGCTGGCCCGCGCCTGCTGGACTTCCTGTGGACGGGCGCCGGACTCGAGCTTGTCGACGTTGGCCTGTGCCTGCATCACGCCGGCCTCGGCGGCCGCGAGCGCATCCTCGTAAGGCTGCGGATCGATCCGGGCGAGCCGCTGCCCGGCCGTGATGGTCGCGCCTTCGTCGACGTCCATCGCGGCGAGGCGCCCCGGCACGCGGAACCCGAGCTCGACCTCACGAATGTCGACGTTGCCGTAGAGGGTCAGCGCGGACTCGTCTTCATGAGAATTGAAGAAATAAGCCGCCGCGGCGGCCCCGGCCAGCAGCAGCACGACGGGAATCACGATGCGTGGATTCGGTTTCATTCGAACGACACCTGCTTAAGGATCGCCGTGGCGTTGCGGCGGATCTGCGCCTGCACCGCGGCGATTTCGCGTTGGGTGAATTGCCGCCATCCCGTGCGGCGTTCGACGGTGGCGCGGCCGGTGCGGAATATGAGCACCTGGCCGAAGAGCGTCAGGGCGAGCAGGTTCGCGGTCTCGGAGTCCGGATCGATACCGCGAATGCGCCCGATCAGGCGCGTGCACAGGCCGATGAGGCGGCCCTGGATGCCGTCGTAGAGCAGCTCGAAGCCTTCCGAGGGATCCTGCTGTTCCTTCAGGACCAGCCGTGCCCACGTGCCGGATTTCTCGCTCGTCATGACCACGACGAGCGTGTCGAGCAGTTGCAGCAACAGCGCGAGGCAGCGATCGGGGCCGGTGTCGGCGTCCCTGTCCCCGAGTTCGGCGTCGATATCGGCCAGCAGCGGATCGACCCGCTCGCGGACGCGATCGACGATGTGGTCGATGGCCGCGAGGTACAGGCCGCTCTTGCCCCCGAAGTGGTACGCAATCAGCGCCTGGTTGACGCCCGCCGCATCGGCCACGGCGCGCGTCCCGGTCGCGGCGAAGCCGTCGCGGCCGAAGATGTCCACGGCGGCCTGGATCAGGGCTTCGCGCCTGGTGTCGCCGCGCGGGGAAGAGGATGTGCTTGTCATGGGGCTCATATTAATCAATCGAATGATTAAATCAACACCGGATTTCGCGCCGCCCCGATGCATCGCCGGAACCGCCGAAGCGACGGCAGGCGACCTGCTAGGATTCGGGACCACACTGCCCGCTGCGGCGATACGAGGTCTGTAATGAGCATCCGGACGAGACACATCGACTACAGCGACGGCGACGTCGCCCTGCAGGGCTGCCTGGCCTGGGACGACGCCGCCACGAATCCGCGCCCCGGCATCCTGGTCTCGCATGCCTGGAGCGGCCGCTCGCCCTTCGAGGATGCGAAGGCCGAGGCGCTGGCGGAACTCGGCTACGTGAGCTTTGCGCTGGACGTCTACGGCAAGGGCGTGCGCGGGTCTTCGGTCGAGGAGAACGCTGCGCTGCTGCAGCCGTTCCTCGACGATCGCATGATGCTGCGACAGCGGTTGCTGGCCGCACTCGACGTTCTGCGCGAGCAGCCCGAGGTCGACGCGACGAAATGTGGCGCGATCGGCTTCTGCTTCGGTGGCCTCTGCGCACTCGATCTCGCCCGCAGCGGCGCCGACCTCGCGGGCGTCGTCAGCTTCCACGGCCTGTTCCATCCGCCGCCCGCCGGCAGCAACTCGGCGATCACCGCGCGCGTACTCGCGCTGCACGGCTGGGACGACCCGATGGTGCCGCCGGCACAGGTCGAGGCACTGGCCGACGAGCTGACGACAGCCGGTGCCGACTGGCAGCTACATGCCTACGGGAACACGATGCATGCCTTCACCAACCCGCAGGCGGACGACCGCGACCGCGGGACCGTCTACGCCGCCACGGCGGACCGGCGTTCCTGGATAGCGATGAAGAATTTCTTCGCCGAGGTCTTCGGCGTCTAGCGGGCGGGCACTGCCGCCCGCATTAGTGGTTGTCGTCGACAGCCTCGATGAACTTGCCGCCCGGCTTTATGCGCAGCGCGATGGCCGCAAGCGAGAGCACCAGTATCGCGGATGCTTCGTACAAAATGGTCTCGGGCGCCATTTCCTTGCTCTGCAGCACGATCAGCCGGGACAGCGCCGTGATCGATATGAAGATGGGGTAGAGCACGGGAATCACCTGGCTCCGGTAGAACACCCCGACCATCGAGATGACCTCGGTGTAGAGAAACAGGAGCAGGATGTCGGCGATCTCGATGGTCTGGTTCTGCCAGACGACGTTGAGCTCGATCAGCACCGCGCCCGCCGTCAGCAGCAGGATGAGGATCAGGATCGATTTCTCGATCCAGAGGAAGATCGTGCCTACGCTGAATCGCTCCGGGCGCTCCATGTCATGTGTCTCCTGCTGCAGTGCCGGCAGCGTAGCAGCTTCCTCCACGCTCGAGAAAGTCGCCTGCCGATCGGGCAATTCCGGCGAGGAGATTTCACCAGGCAGGAGCAGCGGACGGCCTGGCGTTTTGCCCGGCCTTGATCGGCTGGTTGTTGCAATGGGCCGGCCACGGACCGCGAGGCTCGAAAGGCCGGCATTTTCTGCCTATGCTTGCGGCTGACCGAGTTACGGCCCCGGCCCCACTACGACCATGATCCCCGCTCCCGTCCTCGCCAGTGAGCCGCCCGCTATCGAGAAGGCCGTGGCGGCCCTCAGAGACGGTCGTCTCGTCGGGATGCCGACCGAGACCGTCTACGGACTGGCGGCGGACGCGGCCAACCCGGAGGCGGTGGCGCGAATTTTCGCGGCCAAGGGACGGCCGAGCTTCAACCCGCTGATCTCGCACGTCGCATCGCTCGACCTGGCGATGCAGGAAGGCGTCTTCGACGAGCGGGCGACGACGCTCGCGGAGGCGTTCTGGCCGGGACCGCTGACGGTGATCGTTCCGGCCGGCGACACCGGGCGTACCTCGGAACTCGCCCGCGCCGGGCTCGCCACGATCGGGCTGCGGATGCCGGCGCACCCCGTGGCGCAGGCGCTGCTGGAGGCGTTCGGCGGCCCGGTATCGGCGCCGTCCGCCAACCCTTCCGGGAGGCTGAGCCCGACCCGCGCCGAGGACGTCGCGCGCGAGCTCGGCGAGGCCGTGTCGCTGGTCCTCGACGGTGGACCCTGCAAGGCTGGCATCGAATCGACGATCGTCGCCCTGCTGCCGGGCGAGCCGGCGCGCCTCCTGCGTCCCGGCGCGATCGGCCGCGACCGGATCGAGGCGCTCATCGGCGCGCTGGCCGACGCGGTTCCCGACAGGATCACGGCGCCGGGCCAGCTGGCATCCCACTATGCGCCGCGAGCGGACATTCGCCTCGACGCGCTCGAGGCACGCAGAGGAGAGGTGCTGCTGGGTTTCGGACCGGACGCGCCCGCGGAGGCCGCCAACCTGTCGCGCGCCGGCGATACGGTCGAGGCGGCGGCGAATCTCTACCGCATGCTGCGCGAGCTGGATACGTCCGGTGCCGACACCATTGCGGTGATGCCGATACCGGCAGACGGTCTCGGCGAGGCCATCAACGACCGGCTGCGCCGCGCGGCGGCGCCGCGCGGGTCGTAATCGCCGGGCGTCAGTCTGCCGCGTAGACGATCTCGCCGCCGAGCATCGTCATCACGACGCCGGTCTCGTGGATCGTATAAGGGTCGACCTCGAAGATATCCTGGTCGAGCATCACGAGGTCGGCGTACTTGCCGGTCTCGATCGAGCCGATCTCGTCTTCCATGCGCAGCTGGTAGGCGGCGTCGAGCGTGAAGCCGCGCACCAGCGTCTCGATGTCGAGGCGTTCGCTTTCCCGCGGCTGGACCCGTGCGTCCGGCTGGCCCGCCAGCTGACGCGTGTGGCCGATCTCGATCTGCACGACCGGTGACATGCCGAGCGTGCCGGCGCCGCTGGCCGGGTAGTCGCTGCCGAAGGTCAGGCGCACGCCGCGCTCCTTCAGGCTTTTGTAGCGCCAGTAGCGACTGAACTGGTCAACGCTCACGAACTGCTCGCCGTACTCGTCGTAGGACGCCCACAGCGGCGTGCTCTGCGCGATCACGTCGAGCTCGGCGAAGCGGTCGAGATCCTGGTCGGTAATGACCTGGATATGGCAGATCGCGAAGCGCGAGTCGGTGTCGGGATGCGCCGCTCGCGCCGCCTCGATCGCATTGAGTGTCTCGTGGATCGCGCGTTCGCCGAGGGCGTGTACGTGCACGTCGATATTTTCCGCCGCGGCGCCGCTGATCATCGACGTCATCTGTTCCTCGGTGAACACGGTCTCTCCCGAGTTGCCGGGCTCGCCCTGGTAGTCCTCGAACATGGCCGCGGTGCGCCCTTCCACCGTGCCGTCGTCCATGATCTTGAGCACGTTGTAGTGGTAGTTGTCCCCCTTAACGGTCGCGGCCCATGCCTTCGCATTCTCGACGGCGACATCGGCCTCGTCGGCGCCGGCGGGTCGATACGAGCCGACGAGGCGGAGCGTCAGCGCGCCGTCGGCTTCGAGGCGGTCCAGTACGGTTTTCACGCGTTCGCCGTCCTGGCCGGCCCCGGCGTCGAAGGCCGCCGTGACGCCGTAGGCATTCATGATGTCGACGATGAGGCCGGTGCCCTCGACGACGACGTCCTCGGTGATGACGTCGAGTGCGTCCATCGCCATCCCGGCCGTGCCCTCGAGCAGGTAGCCGGTGGCGTCGCCGTTCTCGTCACGCTTGTAGTAGCTGAAGCCGGGTACCGGGTCCGGCGTATCCTGGGTGATGTTCAGCGCTTCGAGCGTCGCCGTGTTGGCCCACGCGCCGTGGAAGCCCTCGTCCATGATCAGCACGGGTTTGTCGGGGACGATCGCATCGATCTGCTGGCGGGTCGGCCCGGCCGGCCCGAAGGTCGAGGCGAGGAAGCCGTAGCCGAACAGGATCGGCCGGTCCGCGTTCTCGGCGGCATAGGTCTCGATGGCCGCGAGCCAGTCGTCGACGGTCCCGAAGGTGTCGAGCGACAGCGCCGTCGCGTAGCCGCCGCCGGAGAGGGGATGCACGTGCGTGTCGATGAAGCCCGGCAGCACCAGCCGGCCCTCGGCGCCTATCATCTTCGTCGCCGGCCCGATCCATTCGCCGGTGCCGGCCTTGTCGCCCACGTAGACGATGCGGCCGTCCCTGATGGCCACGGCCCCGGCCCGGGGCTGCTCGTCGTCGAGCGTAACCACGAGCGCGTCGACGATGACCGTATCGGCTTTCTCCCCATCGTCGTCCTTCGCGCTCCCGCAGCCCGCCACCAGCAGCGCTGCTGCCGTCATCAGGACGATGATCCCCGGAATCCTGTTCATGCGTTCTCCCGCCACTGGCATCCTGAGCAAAAAAACTGGACGGCTATCCTCGCACAGATGACCGATCGGCGGACATACCGGGCGCCCGTCCGTTGAATCCCGTATACCGGGCCGATTGTAACGGCGACACAATCGGCGTACCGATACTGAAAACCAGTCTGAAGGAGACACTCGATGGCAAACGAGGGCTATCACGAACCTGTCGAAGAACTGTCTGACGAAACCCGCGACATGCACCGGGCGATCATTTCCCTGATGGAAGAGCTCGAGGCGGTCGACTGGTACAACCAGCGCGTCGATGCGACAAAGGACAAGGAGCTTGCGGCGATCCTCGCCCACAACCGTGACGAGGAGAAGGAACACGCGGCCATGGTGCTCGAGTGGATCCGGCGCAAGGATCCTGCCTTCGACAAGGAACTCAAGGACTACCTGTTCACCGAGGACGCGATCGCGCACGAGTAGCGGCATCGTCGGGCCGCAATGCGGGGATAGCGTCGCGGGTCGGCTATACTCGGCCGACAAACCGTTGCCAGTCGGGAAGCAGGTGGACAGACGCGAAGTGATGCAGGGCCTCGTCGCCATGTTCGGCGCCGAGCTGCTGTTACCGATACAGGAGGCCGTGGCCGCCGGCATGAACCCCGTGAAACTCACGGGCGCGTCGCTATTCACCGGCTCGATGCGCGAGGAGACGGCCGCCCTCGCCGAGACCATCGTCCCCGCGACCGACACGCCGGGCGCCCGCGACGCGGGCGTCGCGGAGTTTGTCGAGTTCATGCTCGAGTTCTGGTATCCGCCCGCGGACCGGGATCGCTTCCTCGACGGCATGGCCCGGCTCGGGCGCTTCTGCGATGCGGAATACCGGAACCCGTTTTCCCGTCTCGGTGCCAACGAACAGATTGCGGTCGTGACGGGACTGATGGAGGGCGCGAATCCCGAGTTCGAGGACGGCGGCCGGATGTTCTTCGAGCACGCCAAGCAGCTCACCGTGTTCGGCTACTACACCTCCGAGATCGGCATGACCGTCGAGCGACGCTACCTGCCGGTGCCTGGCCGCTACGACGGCGCCTACCCATACGAAAAAGTCGGCACGCTCTTTACCTCGTGATGGCAACGAGCCTCGAGCGCACAATCAGGACCGGGATCGCCCCGTCGCTGCTTGCATGCGCGGTCGTGGCCGCCGAGGAGCCGGCCGGGGATCCGGCAGCGACCGAGGTCTGGGATCCGGAGCCGCCCGTCGTCCTGCCCGGCAGCCCGGGCGCGCCGCCGGCTGACGCGATCGTCCTGTTCGACGGCACGGATTTTTCCGGCTGGCGGCACGAGGACGGCAGCGCGGTGCAGTGGCGGCTCGGCGACGGCGCAATGACGGTCGTCGGCGGCACCGGCAATATCGAGTCCCGGCAGGCCTTCGGCGACCTGCAGCTGCACGTCGAATGGCGCACGCCGGCCGAGGTGCGCGGCGAAGGCCAGCTGCGGGGCAACAGCGGTGTGTTTCTGCAGCAACGCTACGAAGTGCAGGTGCTGGACTCCTGGAGTAACCGCACCTACGCGAACGGCCAGGCTGGCAGCGTCTACAAGCAGCACATCCCGCTGGTCAACGCGAGCCGGCCGCCGGGCGAATGGCAGGCCTACGACATCGTGTTCAGGGCGCCGGTATTTGCCCACGACGGTGCCCTCGAGCAGGCGGCTTACGTCACCGTCTTCCACAACGGTGTCCTCGTGCAGGACCACGTCCGCCTCGACGGGCCGACGGAGTACATCGGCACGCCGGCGTACCAGGCCCATCCACCGAAGCTGCCGCTGATGCTCCAGGATCACGGCGACCCGGTGAGCTTCCGCAACATCTGGGTGCGCGAGCTGCCCGCCCGGAAGGCTCGATCTACAGCTGGTTCGCCCTGACGAGTTCGGCCGCGTGGTTCGCGGCACGCGCGGTGAGCGCCATGTAGGTCAACGAGGGATTCACACAGGATGCAGAGGTCATCGCCGCGCCGTCCGTGACAAACAGGTTGGTCGCCTCGTGCAGCTGATTCCAGCGGTTCAACACGGATTCCCGCGGATCGTCGCCCATCCGCGCGGTGCCCATCTCGTGGATGCCGGTGCCCGGTGGCCTCGGCTCCGTGCGCGTCTCGATATCGATGCAGCCGGCGGCCTCGAGCATCTTCACGGCCTGGTCGACGGCATCGGCGACCATCCTGGCTTCGTTGTCGCGCCAGTTGACATCGAAGCGGACCTGCGGAACGCCGAATCGATCGAGCGTCCTGTCATCGATCGTCATCCGGTTGTCCCGGTGGGGGAGTGCTTCGCCGAAGGCGTGGAGCGGTAGCTTCCAGGGCCCGGGCACGCGCAGGCGGTGCTTCAGGTCCCTGCCGAAACCCGAGTGATCGACCGGCATTGCCCGGCCCGGTCCCCACGACTGGTAATTGTAGCCGCGTACGAAGTCGACGCCTTCGTCCGGGCCATCCAGGTTGCGGAAGCGCGGGATGTACATGCCCGTCGGGCGCCTGCCGTATTCCACGTACTGCTCGTAGCCCGGCAGCGTGCCGGTGGCGCCCGTCCAGAAAATATGGTCCATCAGGTAGCGGCCGAGCACGTCGTGATTGTTGCCGAGACCGTTCGGCGCCGCCGCGGATCGCGAGTTCAGGAGGATCTGCGTCGAGGCGACGCAAGATGCGTTCAGGAACACGATCCGCGAGCGGAGCACGCTTCGCTCCCGGGTCCTGGTGTCGATGATGCGAACGCCGCTTACGCGGCCGGCTTTCGGGTCGTACTCCAGCGACTCGACGAGCGTATCGGCCCGGGTGGTCAGGTTGCCGGTCGCCGTCGCGGCGGGCAGCGTCGAACTCTGCGTCGAGAAGTAGGCCCCGAACGAGCACCCGCGGATACACTGGCTGCGATACATGCACTGGCCGCGACCGTGTTCCGGTTTCGGCTTCGTCAGGTTGGCGGTGCGCCCGATCGTGACGACACGCCCGTCGAATGCCTCGCTGACGGCGCTCCTGAAATGCTTCTCGGCGATGCTGAGATCCATCGGGGGCAGGAACTCGCCGTCGGGCAGTTGCTCGAGGCCGAGCTTCTCGCCCGACACTCCGATGAATTCCTCGACGTGTGAATACCACGGCGCGATATCCGCGTAGCGTATCGGCCAGTCGATGCCGTGCCCGTCGCGCTTGTTCGCCTCGAAGTCGATTTCGCTCCAGCGATAGCTCTGCCGGCCCCACAGCACGGAGCGTCCGCCGAAGATGTCGGCGCGAAGCCAGTTGAAGGGCTTGTCCTCGTCCTTGATGTACGGGTTGAGCCGATCGTTGTTCGCGAAGTGATAGAACGTCGGGCCGCCGAGCGGGTAGTCGTCCGGGTCGACTTCGGGCGGCCATTCGCCGCGATAGGGCAGATCGAAGGCGGGCTTGCCGTCGGTTGGATAATCGACGCGGTGCCGGACCATGCGGCCGCGGTCGAGCATCAGGGTCTTCAGGCCGTTTTCGGTCAGTTCCTTGGCTGCCCAGCCCCCGCTGATACCGGAGCCGATGACGATGGCGTCGAAATCGTAACTGCTCATCTTGCTCCCCCGCGCCGAGCGGCTGCCACGGACCCGAGTCTACCCCCAAATCCGGCCGGCCGTCAGATCAGGTCCAGCAGCCCCGGCAGCACGAGCCGCTTGATCAGGCTCAGGCCGATGATCCCGGCCAGGATGACGATCAGCGTCGTGGCGTGCCATTCGTTCAGGACCAGCCCGAGCGCCAGCGCGGCGGCCGGCGGATGCTCCGTGCGCGTGAAGATCATGACGATCATCGCGAGCGAGATGGCGAGCGCGCCGAAGACGATCATCAACGCGTGATCTAGCGTGATGTTGGTGACCGGGAACATGGCATAGAGCATCGACATCAGGCAGCCTGCGATCATGCCGACGACATAGCCACCGACCAGGTGCCGCGTATCGGCATGCAGCGACCGCGGCATCGCGAAGGCCGTGAATGCGCTGGCGGCGAGGGCCGCGATCAGTACCGTCTGCGTGACCGCATCGAGGATGAGTAGAAGCAACAGGACGACCGCACCGGCGAGCGTGCACTGCACGAGCGAGCGTTTGAAATTCTCGCGCCGCAGGTGTCGTTGAAAATCCAAGGGCATCGTCACTCAAGCTCGTCGCCGGTGGTCGCAGTCCCCGGCATCGCCTTCATCCTACCGCATCGTGGGCGCTCGCCTGACGAGTGGCCGGGCTGGCAGCGCTCGTTCACGGGCGAGCGCGACGGCCTGCAGCATCAGAAAAATCGCTTCGCAAGCCCGAGTACGTCGTCGAGATCGACGCCGTCGCCGTCGGTATCGATCAGCGCACCCAGCGGGCCGAGCCCGCCGCCGGACGCGCCTGCGCCGATGTCCTTGCCGGCGTTGGTCTGCTTGCTCATGGCGCCCATGGCGAGGCTCGCGACCAGCGGAAGCGCCTTCTTGATCAGGTTCGCATCGATGCCGGTTTCGGAGGCGGCCCGGGCGGCGACGTTGCGGCTGACGTCCTTGCTGCCGAAGAGGTGGCCGAGGATCGCGTTGCCGTCTGCGCGGGTTGCCTCCTGCCTGAGCAGCGAGGGATCCTCCACGTAACGCTGGTGACTGCCCGTTTCCAGTGCGCGCCGGAATGCATCGAGCCCGCCACTGCTGGATGCCTGCTGCTTGACGGCGCGCGTCAGGGCGGGCTGCAGCGCCTTGACGATGCTGGCCGCGCTGCCGCTGTCGATACCGATCGCGCCGGCAACCTCGTCGATGGTCTGTGTGCCGCCGGTTTTGCCAAGTAAGTCCAGTAAGTTCATGTCTGTTCCCTTGTTTTGGTTTCGTTGTTCCAGCCTGTTGCCGGTGTCGTTTGCCGGTCGGTCACGACGACCGCCGCGGCACGGCCACTCGAGCGCAGTCCGACAAGCGTATCCGCGAACGAACCGCATGTCTCGGCCACCGGCACTTTTCTGCCGCGGGACCCGCTCTGCCGTCAGCCGATGAGCCCGAGTAGCAGGAAGCCGCCGGCCGCAATCGCCCCGGCCACCAGTGCGTACGGCAGCTGCGTCCTGACATGGTCGATATGATCGGTCGCCGCCGCCATCGAGGCCAGTACCGTGGTGTCGCTGATCGGCGAGGCGTGATCGCCGAAGATGCCGCCCGACAGCGCCGCGGCGAGCATCAGCGGCGCCGGGAGACCGAGCGTCGTGGCGATCGGGATCGCGATCGGGATCATGATCGCGAACGTGCCCCAGCTCGAGCCGACCGAAAACGCAATGAAGCCCGAGACGAGGAACACCAGCGGCGCGAGCAGCACCGCCGGGATGTTGCCGCTGACGATGCCTGCCACATACGGACCGGTGCCGAGCGCCTGGGCGACGTCGCCGAGGGCCAGTGCGAGCAGGAGGATGGTCGCGATCGGCAGGAGGTCGCCGGCGCCCTTCATGAAGGCACGCATCAGGTCCGCGATCGTGCTGCCTGTCTTCGCGAGCGTCATGAGCCAGGCGACCGCAATGCCCGTACACACCGACCAGAGCACGGAGACCGAGCCGGAACCGTTGATGATGACCCCGTCGCCGGTGATGTAGAGCGCCACGGGCATCATAGCCACCATGGCGATGATCGGCAGTGCCATCAGCCACGCCGAAGGGATGTGGTCCGCGTCGTCGTGCAGCTGTTCCGCGGACACGTCGATCAGCGGCACAGAGCCGGGCCAGAGGATCTCGCCGCCCTCCGTGCGCTCTTCGGCCTTTCGCATCGGGCCGATATCGATACCTTTCCAGATCACGACGCCCGCAAGGACAATGGCCGTGATCGCGTACAGGTTCAGCGGGATCGCCGCGATGAAGGTCTCGAGCGGGTTGTCGACGCCGGTCGAGGCGACGAGGCTGATGATGAACGCGCCCCAGGCGTTCAGCGGGATCATGATGCAGACGGGGGCCGAGGTGGCGTCGATCAGGTAGGCGAGCTTCTCGCGGGATACCCGGTAGCGATCGAACAGCGGCCGGCTGACCGAGCCGGCGACGAGCAGCGTGATGCTCGATTCGACGAAGATGACGAGGCCCGTGCCCCAGGCCAGGAGCTGCGCGCGCACCCGGTTATGCACCCAGTGGCGTGATTCGAGGTAGTGGACGAAGCCGCGCACGCCGCCGGAATGCTCGATCGTCGCGATCAGCGAGCCGACCAGCAGCGTGAACATCAGCACCCGCGCGTCGCCCGGGTCCGTGAACACGTTGACGATGCCGTCGAGGCCCTTGCCGAGCCCGGCGACCGGGTTGAAGCCCGAGAGCAGCGTGTGGCCCATCCAGATGCCGGTCGCAAGCGAGAGCACCACCTGCTTGCTCCAGATCGCGAGCACGATGGCGACGAGTGGCGGCAGCAGCGAGTACCACTGTGGATCGGTCAACGGCCTCTCCCGCCGCGAACGGAGCCGGCGCGAGCGTGAGTATTCCCGAGACCGCTCCTAGTCACGCTCGTACACGATCCGGCCGTCGACGATCGTCATCAGGATCCGGCCCTCGAGGATGCTCTCGGGGCTCTCGTCGGCCAGCACGAACGGGTCGAGGTCCATCACGGTCAGGTCCGCCCAGCGTCCCGGCGCGATCACGCCGGTATCGTCCTCGCGGAAACTCGCGTAGGCCGACCAGGACGTGTAGCCGCGCACGGCCTCCTCGGCGCTCATCGTCTCGGCGGCGTACCAGCCGCCTTCGGGCTCGAGGTTCTTGTCCTGCCGCGTAATTGCCGAGTGCAGGCCGTAGAAGATGTCGTGATCCGAGCCCGGGTTGTCGGAGTTGAACGTCAGCGCTGCACCGGCCTCGCGCAGCGAGCGCCAGGCATAGGCGCCGGCCATGCGTTCGGTGCCGAGACGCTCCTCGGCCCAGGTCTTGTCCTCCATCGCGTGCGGTGGCTCCATCGACGCGATGATGCCGAGCTCGCCGAAGCGCGGGATGTCGTCAGGGTGCACGATCTGTGCGTGCTCGATGCGGTGCCGGTTGTCCGCCGTCGCCGGATAGTCCCGGAACACGCCCTCGAGGATGTCGAGAGACTCGCGGTTGCCGGCGTCGCCGATCGCATGGATCGCGACCTGGAAGCCGGCCCGCATGGCCTCGGCGTTCAGCGCCTGGTTGAAGCCGTAGTCGTCGCCGCTCACGCCGCGATGCCCCGGGCGGTCGGCGTAATCCGCGATCAGGCGTGCGCCGCGCGAGCCCAGGGCGGCGTCGTAATAGGCCTTGACCGTGCGCGTCACGAGCATGCTGTCGCTGTCCGCATCGGGGCCCTTCTCGATCCAGCGGCGGACCAGGTCCTCGTCGCGCAGCGAGAGCATCGCGTAGACCCGGATCGGCAGCCTGCCCTCGGCTTCGAGCTTCTCGAGCACGGCCATCTGTTCCGAGTCGAGCCCGGCGTCGTGCACGGTCACGTAGCCGTCCCGCGCCATCCGGTCGAGACCGGCGAGGACCTGCTCCGTGAGTTCCTCGCGCGAGGGCGGCGGCAGCGCCGCGTCGATCATCGTGACCGCGCGGTTGAGGAACAGCCCGTTCGGTTCGCCATCCTCGCCGAGCCGCATCTCGCCGCCGACCGGCACCTCGGAATCGGCCGTGATGCCGGCGGCATCGAGCGCGGCCTGGTTCACCCAGCTGGCGAACCCGTGCAGGCTCTCCAGCAAGACCGGGTGGTCGGGGACGGCCTGGCTCAACAACGTCTTGTCCGGGTAGCGATTCGCCCAGGCACCTTCATCCCAGCCGCGGCCGACGATCCATTCGCCCGCCGGCACCTCACCGGCGCGGGCGGCGACCCGGGCGACTGCGTCCTCCTCGGTCGTGACGTCGGTGAGGTCGACCTGGCGCAGCAGGGCGCCGAGCCCGAAGACGTGCGTGTGCGAGTCGACGAGCCCGGGGATCACGGTGGCGCCCGCCAGTTCCACGATGCGCGTCGATTCGCCTCGATACCCGAGCGCCGCGGCCGTGGCACCGACGAAGAGAATCTCCCCGTCGCGTATCGCGATTGCGTCGGCATCGGGTTGCCACCCGTCGGCGGTCGGCGCGCCTTTCGCCGGCGTGCCGTCGCGCCCGGGCTCGGCCCAGTCGAGCGTGTAGACCCGTCCGTGAACCAGGATCAGGTCGGCGGCATCGTCCACCGGGGCGTCGTTCGTAGCGTCCGAGCAGGCCGCGAGCAAAGCGGCGAGCGCGAGAGTCGGTAGCAGTCTCATCGTGTGCTCCGTGAGTCTAGGCGGGCAGTTCGTCGACGGCCCGCCGGGCGTGGGTGATGGCGGAATTGGTGTTCGCGGCGGCGCCGGAGTCGGAGTTCGCGATCGTGATTCGGCCGAGCGGCTGGCGGCCGATCACCCAGGGTTTGTCGGCATCGGACGCGTACTTGGGCTCCCACAAGAGGTCCGGGCTGTAGGCATAGCCGTGCGCCCAACGGTTGACCGTGATCGCCGTGATGTCGCGGTCGGCGTCGAAGCCGGCTCCGCCGAGTGCCTGGTCGAGCTGGTCGCGGACGTGGTGCTCGAAGGTCGAGAAGGGCGTCTCCAGCAGGCGTCGCCGGCCTGCGCGCCACTGTTCCGGCCCCTGGATATCGTCGAAGTAGGGCACGTAGCACATGTGCAGCGCCATCGGCTCGTCGGGTGAAGCGCCGAATTCGTAGTTGCCGATCGAGACCGGGTAGTCGAGCTCGACCTGCTTGAAGAAGTCGTTGGTGTAGAAGACGTAACGCGTCGAAAGATCGGCAAACCAGCGCCAGTGCGGAACCATGACCTTGGTGTAGGTGAGCGGCACCTTGACGTTGTAGGCGAGGCCCTCGCGCTGCCGCTCGGGGAGTTCCGGGCAGAGGTAGGGGATGGCGCTGTTGTAGCAGGCCATGACGCAGTGTTTCGCGCGCACGGTGTACGGCTCGCCGCGATGCACGAAGGTGACGTCGACCGCCTTCGAGTCGCCCGTGTGTGCGGCGTTGACGACCGTGCTGTT
>JAZBNZ010000306.1:0-2031 GCA_036350895.1 Woeseiaceae bacterium | reverse complement strand
GGCTTCGAAGAAGTAGCCCATCTCGCTGTTGTACAACCTTGATCGGTAGTCGAAGTTGGTCGTGCCTATGAATCCGTAAGGTTCGGCAAGCCAGAACTTGGCGTGCAGCTTTCCATATGTCTCTGTTCCCCCCGGGAACAGGTCGGAGTCGTTAAGGCCGGTCTGGTAGATGCGTATTCGCGGATGAGCCACCTGGCTCTTCCATGCGTCGCTGTTGGTTAACTCGGCACGCGTTTCGTCTTCTGATCCCAGCTCCAGCCAGCGCTGCCGCAGTTCGGCATCCAGGAGCAGTCGCGGCGCGGTGTCGAAGTCGATGACCGACTGTGCCGGAAAGTTGTCCGATGTCATCGCCGAATTGGTCATAATTTCGATGTCGGCATCCGGATTCGCATCGATATACGCCCGGATCGCATCCGCTTCGTCTACGACGACCTGGCCGTCCGAGTCCTCGTAGCGCGCCAGAAAGAGGTATGGAGAGCAGATACGCGATTGCGCGCCAGCGGATGTCTGGCTCAGGACCTCGCTGAGAACGAACAATATGGAGTTGGGGCTCTTGAGATAGTTGTCCACCGCATCGCGTACAACCCGCTTGTCGACGACATGCGACATCTGTTCGACCAGTCGGACCTTGGTCTCGACGAAGCCCTCGCTCGTGTACTTAGGCATTTTCGAGAACCGTTCCTGCATCGTCGGAAACTGCTTCAGTTTCGCCAGCGCCTCGCGCATGCCATCCCGCTTCGACCGGTAGCGTGCCTGGGCAGGCCCGTTGTCATGTGCCTCCAGCAGGCGATTGCCCTTGAACAGGAACAGTGCGCAGAAGTATCCGCTGGTTAGTCTTCCGATATCGTCGGCCCCGGGCAGTTCGACGGGACGCAACAACAACTCCACATCGCGATAGGTTCGGGGGTCGAATTCACCCGCTTCGGTAAGCCCGTAGTAGTCGAGGGCAATGTTCCGTCCCCCCGTGATAAGGAGTGCTTTATCTCCAAACTCCCCGTCCGTAATCAGCAGCTTGTCATGTGAGCGACGGTTGGGACTGGCGGACAGGTTCGTCAGCGCATTGAATACAACAACCTGGACTCGTGCACGCTGTCTCGTCAGTTGGCCGTCGGCATTGCGGATGTAACCGGCATTGTCCTCGCAGGAATCCAGCATCCGTAGCGCCGAACCCGGTAAGCTGATTGACCCCGCCGCGTCAACGACGAGGCGAACGTCCACGCCACGACTAACGGCGTCGCAAAGAGCGCCGAGCATCGCCTGTCCGGCAAGATCGTCTTTGAAGATGTAGTAGATCGCATCCACGGTATGGCGCGCCTGCTCGATCATCCAGATCTTCAATGCCAGCGAATCCTGGGAACCATCGTCTGTGGGGGGGATCACCTTCCCGACTGCGTCATTTACCGGCAACGCAAAGGTGCGAGCCAATTCAGCGGGATTATCCCCAGCCTCTTCGAGTGTCCGCGAATCGTACCACTGGCGCCGTTTCGCCAGGTCCGCAATGAACGGGTCGTCGACCAATTCCGGCGCAGGGCAATCTGCATCGGCCATGCTGTCTCCTTCACACGTTGTCGAAACGCGCGTTTCACAAGCCTGGAGCAAAATTGCCGACAGCCCAGCCAGCACGAGGATGGGAATTGCTGCCCGGGGACCGGCGCGTCTTGGCTCCGTCTGCTCAGCTAATCTCAACATTGAATACTCACCTCTCAGGATAACACGTTGGCGACACGCGCGTTTCACACGCCTGGAGCAAAATTGCCGACAGCCCAGCCAGCACAAGGAAGGGAATTGCTGCCCGGGGACCGGCGCGTCTTGGCTCCGTCTGCTCAGCTAATCTCGACATTGAATAATCATTCCTTAGGATAAAAAGAGATCCGAACTTCGCCGGACTGCTCGTGCCTACCCGTCAGGTACCGGGAAATCGGCACTGTTCAGAACCGCCATTCAAGTCCGGTGGCTCGCAACGCTTTGAAAATCGTTCGCTGCTTGCGAAGCGTTATGCCCTTGGTGCCGCCTGCGTCTTTGAGGTTCTTT
>JAZBNZ010000305.1:0-13970 GCA_036350895.1 Woeseiaceae bacterium | reverse complement strand
CAAGATTGGGCGGCAGAACCCAGAGCGACGACAGCGCGGCGAACGCGTAGTCGGTGTAGTTCGGCTCGGCGTCGCCCAGGATGGATTGCGGATGCTCCCGGAGAGCCGAGTCCACCTCGCCAAGCAGGCGCTCGATGTGCGCGCGAGACTTCTCGTAATGGGCCTGGTTCAGACCGAAGGTCCGGCGCATCAGGAACCGCTGCACCGGATAGAGAAGCCGCAACAGGCGCCTCTCCAGAGCGGGCACGCGCGGGTCGTCGGCGCCCCAGGCGTCGAGGACGAGGTCGCGCTCGTCGAGAAGGTGCCAGTAGAGCCAGACCTGGAGATGGCGCCCATACCGGTCGAGCCGCCGTTCCAGTTCGACACGCTCCGGCAGCGGCTCGAGGAACGCCGCTTTGCCTGTTCCGTCCGCGCTGCAGGTGCCCCACAGGTAACGGAGGATTTCGGGGGAGTTGCCGATGCTGGAAAAAACCCGGCCGGTGCGGAAGCGCAGGACCGGCACGGTACGTCCCCGGTAGAAAGCGCCGAGCGTCCCGCCGTGGACTTGCTCCACGTAATCGATGCCCAGGATATCCAGGCACCAGCGAACCTTTTCCACGTAGTGGCTGGCGCCGATGGACTCGAGGACGATCTCGGCCGGCTCATGCTCATTGTCGAACTTGAGCACGTTGAGCCACTGCCACAGCAGGGCGAGGCCCACGAGCAACAATGCCGTCAGCAGCGACAGGTCGAATGCGGCGACTGCGAGCGGCAGCAGCAGCACGAAAAGCCCCCGCGAGGCGGACGGCCGCATTACGTGCCCCGCCGGGCCGGCGGGGCCGGGTGGCGGTTCTCGGTCGGCATCAGACGTCGAGGTTGGAGACGGTCAGTGCGTTCTTCTCGATGAATTCGCGACGCGGTTCGACCTGGTCACCCATCAGGGTGGTGAAGATCTCGTCGGCCTTGACGGCGTCCTCGATCTTGACCTGCATGAGGCGACGCGTCTCCGGGTTGACCGTGGTGTCCCACAGCTGGTCCGGGTTCATTTCCCCAAGACCCTTGTAACGCTGGATCGACTGGCCACGCCGCGCTTCGGCCATCAGCCAGTCTACCGCTGCGCCGAAGCTGTCGATGTCGGACTCCTTCTCGCCGCGTCGGATGACGGCGCCTTCGCCGATCAGGTCGTCGAGTTTTTCGGCGAGCGAGACGATGTGCCTGTATTCGTTGGTTTCGAAGAATTCACGCGGCAGGTAACGTGTCTGGCCGATGCCGTGCTGCACACGGGTGATCGCGATGCGCACACCTTCGCCGTCGTCGTCGCCTCGATCGAGCGCCGCCGTGTATCCAGCGGCTTTGCCGTTGGCCGACCGGCCGGTGACCGGCTTGGGCAAGGCCTCGGAGAACGCCGCGGTCCACTGCTCGAGCGCATCCAGGTCGCTGCGGACCTCGGCGGTTAGCGGCGCGACGCGGGACAGCGTTCGGAGGACCTGTTCGTCGTAGCGGTTGCCGAGGCGCATGACGATCTGCTCGACGGCGATGTATTCCTTCGCCAGAGATTCGAGCGCAACACCGGCGAGCGGCGGTGAGTCTGCCGTGACCCGCAGCTCGGCGTTCTCGATCGCGCTCGAAAGCAGGTAGCTGTTGAGTTCCGCGTCGTCCTTTACGTAGACCTCCTGCTTGCCGCGCTTGATCTTGTAGAGCGGCGGCTGCGCGATATAGACGTGGCCGCGCTCGATAAGCTCGGGCATCTGGCGGTAGAAGAAGGTCAGCAACAGCGTACGGATGTGCGAGCCGTCGACATCCGCGTCGGTCATGATGATGATGCGGTGATAGCGCAGCTTGTCAGGGTTGAAGTCGTCGCGGCCGATGCCGGTGCCGAGCGCCGTGATCAGCGTGCCCACCTCGGCTGAAGACAGCATCTTGTCGAAGCGGGCTTTTTCGACGTTGAGAATCTTGCCCTTGAGCGGGAGGATCGCCTGGGTGCGGCGATCCCGGCCCTGCTTGGCAGAGCCGCCGGCGGAGTCGCCCTCTACCAGGAACAGCTCGGAGAGGGCCGGGTCTTTTTCCTGGCAGTCGGCCAGCTTTCCGGGCAGCCCGGCAACGTCGAGCGCCCCCTTCCGGCGGGTCATTTCGCGAGCCTTGCGCGCCGCCTCGCGGGCGCGTGCCGCCTCGATGATCTTCGAGACGATAGCCTTGGCCTCGGCGGGATTCTCGAGGAGGAACTCCTCGAGCCGGCCGGCCATGACCCCCTCTACGATGCTTTTAATTTCAGATGAAACCAGTTTTTCCTTGGTCTGGGAGGAAAACTTGGGATCTGGAACCTTGACCGAGAGGACGGCGGTCAGGCCTTCCCGGGCGTCGTCGCCGGACGGCGTGAACTTGTCCTTGCGCCCGCTCATCTCTTTTTCGATGTAGGAATTCAGCGTGCGCGTCAGGGCCGAGCGAAATCCGGCCAGGTGGGTGCCGCCGTCGCGCTGCGGGATGTTGTTGGTGTAGCAGAACATCGTTTCCTGGTAGCTGTCGTTCCACTGCAGCGCGGCCTCGACGCCGACATCGTCCTTCATGACCGAGAAATGGAACACGTTCGGGTGAATCGGCGTCTTCTTGTTGTTGAGGTGTTCGACGAAGGCCCGGATACCGCCGTCGTACTGAAAAACGTCTTCCTTGTTGTCACGCTCGTCGACGAGCCGAATGCGGACGCCGGAGTTGAGGAAGGACAGCTCGCGCAGCCGGCGCGCCAGGATATCGTAGTGAAACTCGATGTTCGTGAAGGTCTCGGCACTCGGCTTGAAGCGGATCGTTGTGCCGCTCTTGTCCGTATCGCCGATGATTGCGAGCGGGGCCACCGGCTCTCCATGGCGGTATTCCTGCTGGTGGATCTTGCCCTGGCGATGAATCGTCAGGACCAGGTGCTCGGAGAGCGCGTTGACGACCGAGACGCCGACGCCGTGCAGACCGCCAGAGACCTTGTAGGAATTGTCGTCGAACTTTCCGCCGGCGTGCAGTACCGTCATGATGACTTCTGCCGCGGATCGCCCCTCCTCCTTGTGGGTGTCGACCGGGATACCGCGACCGTCGTCCGTAATAGTGACCGACTCATCGGCGTGAATTGTCACTGTGACTTCGTCACAGTAGCCGGCCAGGGCCTCGTCGATCGAGTTATCGACGACCTCGAAAACCATGTGGTGCAGACCGGTGCCGTCATCGGTATCCCCGATGTACATGCCCGGCCGTTTGCGCACGGCTTCTAGGCCCTTTAAGACTTTGATATTACTGGAAGTGTATTCGCGTTCGTCGGTCATGCGGTCGACTCGAAATATAACCGACGCATTGTATCAAAAAAGCCGCCGGAAAGGCCCGTCAGCGGCTGTTTAAATCCGGCTATTCTCGGTGATCAGAGGCGGCCCGCGCCGACGTCCCGGGCTGGTCCTCCACCCGCGAGATGACACCGTGTTCCACGTGGAACGTCCTCGGCGGCTCGGGGAAATCGATAATCCCGGGGTCCAGACTCGTCACGATCAGCTGCGTGCCGAGCCCGATCGCCCCGGCAAGGATCCGTTCCAGCGAGTCCCTGTCGAGTTCCGCCGCGGGGTCGTCGAGGAGCAAGACCAATGGTCGCTCGATCGCCGCCTGCACAACCTCGCTGCCCCCGAGTATCAGCGCGCTCGCCAGCAGCTTTTGCTGCCCCCTCGAAACGAGCCGCCGGGCCTGCCGCTCGTTGGCGAGTATCTTGAGCTCGGCCCTGTGCGGACCGACCTGGGTGCTACCGAGCTGGAAATCCCGTTCCCGAGAGCCCGCCAGCGCAGCGTCGAGTTCCAGGTCCGCCTTCCAGCCCCGGTGGTAAGCCAGTCCAACCTCGTCTTCCAGCAGCGTGGTCGCGGTGTCCTCGAGCATGGGCAGCGCAAGCTCCAGGACCCTCCGCCGTATGACATCGATCTGCCCCGCAAGGCTGACGAACTCCTCGTCCCAGCTGTCCAGGTCGCGAGCCCTCGCGCCCCGCTTCAGCAAGCTGTTTCTCTGCTTCAACACCCGCCGAAACCGCCGCCAGACCCCGAGAAACTCGTGTTCCACGTGAAACACCATCCAGTCGAGGAAGCGGCGCCGCTGTTCCGGACCCCCGGCCACGAGGTTATGGACCTCCGGATCAATGACCTGCAAAGGCAAAATTCCCGCCAGCTCCGCAACACCCGATGCCGGGTCCCCGTCGATCCGGATCTCCAGGCTGTCGCGCCCGTTTCGGACCCCGATGCCGACCTCGCGCGAATCACCCGCAACCCGGCCGTACAGCACAAAGTCAGCCTCACCGTGCTGCACGATGCTTTGCGTCGGCGCGCCACGAAACGATTTCCCGCGGCCCAGATACGCCAACGCCTCCAGCAAACTCGTTTTGCCGGAGGCGTTCTTGCCGTAAATCAGGTTGTAGCGCGGGTCGAATTCCAGATCGACGTCAACCAGGCAGCGAAACCGGTCGGCCCTGAACGTGCGTATACCCAATCAGGCCTCTTACAGCCGCATCGGCATAACGACAAACTTGCTGTCGTCGTTCCCGGGTTCCCGCACCAGGCAGCTGGAATTACTGTCCACCACCGATAGCGAAATCTCGTCGCCATCGACCGCGCTGATCGCGTCCAGAAGGTAGTTGACGTTGAAGCCGATCTCGATATCGTCGCCGCTATAGCTGACTTCGACCTCTTCCTCGGCCTCTTCCTGCTCCGGGTTGTGTGCCTGGAGCACCATCCCGCTATCCCGAATAATCAAACGGATTCCCCGGTATTTCTCGTTCGAGAGGATCGCCGTCCGCTGCAAGGCACTGCGAATCGTGTCCTTGCCGACCGCAAGCAGGTTGGGCGAGTCCTTCGGGATGACCCGTTCGTACTCCGGGAATCGGCCGTCGATCAGCTTCGATGTAAACCGGATGCCATCGAGAACGATCCGCACATGATTCGGCCCCAGCTCGATATCCAGCGGCCCTTCCCCGTTCATCAGGCGCTGTAACTCCAGGACACCCTTCCTCGGCACGATCACCTGCTCCTCCACCAGTGAGCCTCCGCCGAGCTCCGCCTGGCAGAGCGCGAGACGGTGTCCATCGGTCGCAACCGCTCGCAGGTGGTTGCCCTTGGTCTCGAGCAGCATCCCGTTCAGGTAATAGCGAACGTCCTGCTGGGCCATCGAGAAGTGCGTCTTTTCGATCAGCTTGCCCAACGTGGCCTGGTCGACCTGGATCGTCTGCGTCGCCTTGATGTCCTCTACCGTTGGAAATTCCGCAGCCGGCAGCGTCGCCAGGCTGAACTTGCTGCGACCGGCTCGAACGCCTGCTTTGTCACCACTGACGCTGAATACCACTTTCACGTCCTCCGGCAGCGCCTTGACGATGTCGAGGAACTTCCGCCCCGAAACCGTGATCTCGCCATCGACGTCGACGTCTACATCCGCGGAGGCGACCAGCTCGACCTCGAGATCCGTAGCCGTCACCGACAGCTGATCGCCCCGGACGACAAGCAGCACATTGGACAGAATCGGCATCGTCTGCCGTCGTTCGACCACCCCGATGACAGCCTGCAAGGGCTTTAAAAGCACCTCGCGGGAAGCGCTAAACTTCATAGTTACCACCTGTTAATAAATATTGGAAATATTTATATTGTTGTTATTATAGGGGAGCCCCGAGCCTGTGGATAACTCTATCATATCCCTATAAATCAATTAGTTAGACAACAAAATCCCGGCTAACATCTCCTGCAGGATTGCTGACCTCGCTGTGCAGAGCCTGTGGACAGAATCCCGCCTTGTGCTTATCCACGAGTTATCCACATCATCCTGTCAGAGTTCTCAACAAATTCAAATAATCATCGTCCACGCGTTTTTCCGTCTCCCGAAGACTCTCGATTCGACGACACGCATGTAGCACCGTGGTGTGGTCGCGGCCGCCGAACGCGTCACCGATCTCCGGCAGGCTGTGACTCGTCAGTTCTTTCGAAAGCGCCATGGCAACCTGCCTCGGACGGGCGATCGAGCGGCTGCGCCGCCTCGCCAGCAGTTCCGAGACTCGAATCTTGTAGTACTCGGCCACGGTCTTCTGGATGTTCTCGATCGAGACCATGCGTTCCTGCAGCGCCAGCAGGTCCCGAAGCGCTTCCTTCGCGAAATCCAGGTTGATCGGCCGACCGGTAAACCGGGAGTTGGCAATCACCCGGCGCAGCGCTCCCTCGAGTTCGCGGACGTTGGATCGAATCCGCTTGGCGATGAAAAACGCGACTTCCTCGGGGAGGTCCACACCTTCAGCCTGTGCCTTACTCATCAGGATCGCCACAGACGTCTCGAGCTCCGGCGGTTCGATGGACACCGTCAGCCCCCAGCCGAACCGCGACTTGAGGCGCTCTTCCAGACCGTTGACCTCTTTCGGATAGCGGTCGCAGGTGAGCACGATCTGTCGCTGACCTTCGAGTAACGCATTGAAAGTATGAAAGAATTCTTCCTGCGAGCGCTCCTTTCCCGCGAAAAACTGGATGTCGTCGATCAACAGGGCATCCAGTGAGCGGTACGCTCGCTTGAATTCCGAAATCCGATTGTGCTGCAACCCCTTGACCATGTCGCCGACGAAGCGCTCCGAATGCACGTAGGCAACGCGGGCATTGGGCCTTGCGGCGAGAATCATGTTTCCGACCGCGTGCATCAGGTGGGTCTTGCCGAGCCCGACACCGCCGTAGATAAACAGCGGATTGTAGGACTGACCGGGATTCTCCCCGACCTGGCTCGCCGCCGCTCGCGCCAGCTGGTTGCTCTTGCCCTCGACAAAGGTCTCGAATGTGAATGACGGACTGAGGCGTGAGGATACCGGCTGCGCGGGCGGTGTCTCGTCCGACGCAGGGTTTGCGGGCCGCCGGGGAGCCGGCTCCGCCGGGCTCGAACCGCGGGACCCCACCTCGATCCTGAGCTGGACGTTGCCGCTCTGGGCCTCGAGGATCTCCTGGATCCTGCCGGTATGGTGCTGGTTCACCCAGTCGACGACGAAGCGGTTCGGGGCAAGGAGGCGGATGCTTTCAGCGTCTTCTACCGGCTGCAGCGGCCGAATCCACGTGTTGAACTGGTCTTCCGGGAGTTCGGCCTGAAGCTCGCGAACGCAGCGATCCCACCGATTCGTCTCCGCGACCAAAACTCTGCCCCCAGCACCGTGAAAGAATTACAATTGACAAGACGGCGCAGTCTAGCCCGATTCGCTGGGCCTCGCCACAGGCGCCGATTATCCGGGTACAGCCCTGTTTCCAAGGCAAAAACCCGTCTATTGACACTGTCAGCCCTTCTCTATACCCTTGCCGCCCTTTTCACGGCCGGACCCGGAACCGGGGCCGCCATATCTCCTCAAGGTTTCGACCGATGAAACGCACTTATCAGCCAAGCAAACTGAAGCGTGCCCGGACGCATGGCTTCCGCGCCCGGATGGCGACGAAAGCCGGCCGTCAGGTCCTGAAGCGCCGTCGTGCCAAGGGGCGCGCTCGCCTGACGCCGTAACCGCGGCCCGTCCCGTCCGCCCCGTCGTGCAATCTTGAATGCAACCGGCGGCTATTCCTTCCGTAAAGACCAGCGCCTGCTGGACAAGGCGGCCTACGACCGTGTTTTCAGCAACGCCCGGCGCAGTCGAGACAAGTACTTTACGGTGCTTGCCCGACGGACCGATAATGCGCCGGCTCGCCTCGGCCTCGCTATCTCCAAGAAGCACTGCCGGCGGGCAACCGGACGGAACCGGATCAAGCGTCTCGTCAGGGAGTCGTTCCGGCAGCACCAGGCGGCACTCGACGGGCTCGACCTTGTCGTCATGAACCAGCCGGCCGCGGCCCTTGCGAACAATCGCGCACTGAGCGACAGCCTTGCAGCACACTGGATACGCTGTATCGATGCAACCAGACGGCCAGAAAAGGACGATTAAGCAGAATGGATAACCAGCGTCTTCTCGTCTGGGCTTTCTTCGGCCTCATGCTCTGGCTGACGTACCAGGCCTGGCAGCAGGACTACGCGCCGGTCCCGGCACCCCTCCCGGCCCCGCAGGCCGAGACCGGTCAGCCCGGGTTGCCCGGCGCCGCCGAGCCGCTGCCCGAACTCGCTGACGTAGCAGGCGATGCGGCCGACCTGCCGAACCTGCCGGCTGCCAGCGCAGACGACGCTGCTGCCGACCCTGCGAGCGCAGAAGGCGGCGAAGTCATCGTCGTCGAAACCGACGTCGCCCACTACGAAATCAGCACGCGCGGCGGGACGATCGTCGAGGCGACGATGCTCGGCTATCCCGTCGCCAAGGATCGCCCGGACGAACTCGTCGAACTCCTGTCACCCACCGGCGATAATTTCGGCGTCCTGCGGACCGGGCTGCGCTCGGCTACCGATGCGCCGACGCACGAAGCGCTGTTCACCGCCGAGCGCAAGCGTTACGAACTCGGTGACCGGGACGAGATGACCGTCCCGCTGACCTGGACCGACGCCGCCGGCGTCGAAGTCACCAAGACCTATACGTTCCGGCGCGGCCTGTACGCGATCGACGTCGAACAGCGGGTCACCAACGGCAGCAGTGAACCCTGGGTTGCTGACCAGTACTCGCAGATCATCCGGCGTTCGTTCGACCAGGAGCGCTCGATGTTCAACGTCGCCTCGTACTCCTACGACGGCGCGCTGTTCTTCGACGGCAAGAAAGCCGACAAACTCGATCGCGGCGACCTCGCGGAGCAGCCCTTCACCTTCACGGGCCCGAACGGTTATGTCGCCGCCATCCAGCAGCACTTCCTCGTCGCGGCCGTGCCGCCACCCGAGAGCCCGTTCGTCTACCGCGTCTCGGTGGACGGCAATCGCCTGACCGCGAGCACCGTCGGCGCGCGCAAGACGATCGAACCCGGTGCGTCCATGACCTTCGGCCGCACCTTCTTCGTCGGCCCGAAACTCCAGGACCAGCTCGAGGCCATCCAGCCGAAGCTCAAGCTGACCGTCGACTACGGCTTCCTGACGATCCTGTCGCAGCCGATGTTCTGGCTGCTGTCGTGGATTCACGATTTCGTCGGCAACTGGGGCTGGTCGATCATCCTCGTCACGCTGGTCATCAAGCTCGCCTTCTACAAGCTGACCGAGACCTCCGGCCGCTCGATGGCGAAGATGCGCGAACTGCAGCCGCGCATGAAGGCGCTGCAGGAGCGCTACAAGGACGACCGCCAGGCGCTCTCGCAGCAGATGATGGAACTCTACAAGCGCGAAAAGGTGAACCCGGCCGCGGGCTGCCTGCCGATCCTGATCCAGATGCCGTTCTTCCTCGCCTTTTACTGGGTGCTGGTCGAGAGCGTCGAGATGCGCCAGGCCCCCTTCGCGCTGTGGATTACCGACCTCTCGTCGCGAGACCCCTACTTCATCCTGCCGCTGATCATGGGCGCGGCGATGCTGCTGCAGCAAAAGCTCAACCCGGCCCCGACCGACCCGGTCCAGGCCCGCGTGATGCAGATCATGCCGATCGTTTTCACCGGATTCTTTGCCTTCTTCCCGGCCGGTCTCGTCCTCTACTGGGTCACGAACACGGTCCTCTCGATTGCGCAGCAGTGGAAAATCAACACGGTCGTCGAGAAGGAAATGAAGCAGCCGAAGGCGCGCGGCAAGAAATCGAAGTCCGGCGACAGTTGACGATATCGCCATGACTGACATCTCGCGCCTGCGCAATATCGCGATCATTGCGCACGTCGACCACGGCAAGACGACGCTGGTCGACGAACTCCTGAAACAGTCCGGCACGCTCGGCCCGCGCGCGGCGAACCCGGAGCGCATCATGGATTCGAACGTCCTCGAGCGCGAGCGCGGCATCACGATCCTCGCCAAGAACACCTCGATCAAGTGGCAGGACTATCGCATCAACATCGTCGACACGCCGGGGCATGCCGACTTCGGCGGCGAGGTCGAGCGCGTGCTGTCGATGGTCGACAGCGTCCTCTTGCTCGTCGACGCCGTCGACGGGCCGATGCCGCAGACCCGCTTCGTCACCCAGAAGGCATTTGCCAGGGGGCTCAGGCCGCTGGTCGTCATCAACAAGATCGACCGTGACGGCGCCCGCCCCGACTGGGTACTCGACCAGACCTTCGACCTCTTCGACCGGCTCGGCGCGACCGATGAGCAGCTCGACTTCAGCGTCATCTACGCATCGGCGCTCGAAGGCTATGCCGGGACCGAGGCGGACGTTCAGGACGGCGACATGACGCCGCTGTTCGAGGCGATCGTCAACGAGGTCCCGCCGCCGGCGGTAGACCCCGAGGGCAGCCTGCAGCTCCAGGTCTCCAGCCTCGACTACGACAGCTACGTCGGCGTTCTCGGCATCGGCCGAGTCCAGCGCGGCAGCATCACCGCCAATACGCCGGTCAGCATCGTCGCCGCGAACGGCAGTGTGCGCAACGGCAGGGTCCTCGAGCTGTACGGCTTCCACGGCCTCGAGCGCGTGAAGGTGAATTCGGCGAGTGCCGGCGACATCATCGTCTTCAGCGGCATCGACGACCTCGCGATCTCGGACACGCTTTGCCCGCGCGACAAGCCGGAAGGCCTGCCGGCGCTGGCGGTCGACGAGCCGACGATCAGCATGACCTTCCAGGTCAACAAGTCTCCGTTCGCCGGCCGCGAAGGCAAGTTCCTGACGAGCCGCCAGATCGGTGAGCGCCTCGACCAGGAACTCAAGCACAACGTCGCGCTCCGGGTGAAGCCGACGGACGACCCCGACAAGTTTCGCGTTTCCGGCCGCGGCGAACTGCACCTGTCGGTGCTGATCGAGAACATGCGCCGGGAAGGTTTCGAGCTCGCCGTATCCCGGCCGGAAGTCATCTTCCACGAGGAAGACGGGGTCCGGACCGAGCCCTGGGAACAGCTCACCGTTGACCTCGAAGAGGACTACCAGGGCGGCGTAATGTCGAAGCTCGCCGACCGCAAGGGCGAGCTGCAGGCGATCGTTCCTGACGGCAAGGGCCGGGTGCGGCTCGACTACCGCATCCCGACGCGCGGGCTGATCGGCTTCCGGACCGAGTTCCTGACCGCAACGTCAGGCACCGGGCTCATGTACCACGTCTTCGACGGTTACGACCGTCACGTGCCCGGGGCCCTCGCACAGCGTGTCAACGGCGTGCTCGTCTCGATGGTCGACGGCAAGGCGCTGGGCTACGCGCTCGACAACCTGCAGGAGCGCGGCCGCCTCTTTATCGGTCACGGCGAACCCGTCTACGAGGGCATGATCGTCGGCATCCACAGCCGCCAGAACGATCTCGTCGTCAATCCGACCAAGGCGAAGCAGCTGACGAACATCCGTGCGGCCGGCACCGACGACAACATCCTGCTGACGCCACCGATCCGCTTCTCGCTCGAACAGGCGCTCGAGTTCATCGATGACGACGAACTCGTCGAGGTGACGCCGGACAGCATCCGGCTTCGCAAGAAGCTCCTGAAGGAATCGGATCGCCGGCGCGATTCCCGGCAGCGCGCCTGAGCGAACGACGCCGCGGCGAGCCTAGCGCGCCGCGATTCGCTCGAATGCCGCGGCCATCGAGTCGCCGAACTCCCGGTACCCGGCCGGCGACGGGTGAAAGCCGTCGGCCGAAAAGCGTTCCGGGCTGACGTCGACGTCTACCGCCACGAAAACGGCGCCGGCGACGTCGGCCACGATCTTCCCCAGCACCCCGTCGAGGATTGACGCGCGCAGACCGAGACAGGCGCGCAGCGGCTGCGGCAACAGCGGGAATACGCCGAGCGGCGGCAGGCCGGCCACGGCAATCGCGGCGCGCGGGTAGCGCCGCCGGAGGCCGTCCAGGGCTCCCCGCATGTTGTCCCCGAAACGCCGGGTGGTCGACAGCCCGGTGACGTCGTTGACGCCCATCGAGACGATCACGAAGTCGGCATCGAGATCCGGCAGTGCCGGCACCAGGCGTTCGAGGAGGCCGCCAGAACGCTCACCGGTCGTTCCGAACGCCCACCAGTCGACGCGCACCTCGAGCCGCTGCGCCAGCGCCGCAGCCGTCTGGCCGACGAGCGCCTGGTCGAGCGTCGGCGCACCGACGCCGGCGATGATCGAGTCGCCGACCGCGATGAGCCGGCGTGCAGGGCCGCGTCCTGCCGAGCCGACGCTCGGCCCGGCGGCGTCGGCGAAGCGGGTTGCCGTCTTGCGAACCCGGAGCGCCTGCGGCATGACGAACGGCAGCAGGGTCCAGAACAGGGCCCGCTGCATGAGGCGGATGACGTCGTTTCCCATGGCTATGCGTGGTGCCCGGGCATGGCCGCGGTCATCCCGACAGCACGGTCCGGATCTTGACCTCGGCATGCAGGGTCCGGTGCACCGGGCACTTGTCGGCGATTTCGAGCAGCCGCTGCCGCTCGGCGTCGGTCAGGTTGCCGCTGAATTCGAGTTCGCGGCGGAACTCGTCGACGTGCCCGCTCGAGCTCTCGCAGTCGGTGCAGTCTCGCGCGTGTACCTTGCCGTGGCGGACACGCACGATCACGGACTCGAGATCCAGGTCCTTGCGCTCGGCATACAGCCTGAGCGTCATGCCCGTGCAACTCGCGAGCGCCGCCGAGAGGAGGTCGTAGGGCGAAGGCCCCTCTGCCGTACCGCCGGCCGAGCGCGGCTCGTCGGCGACGAGGGGGTGCGAGCCGGAGACGAGCTCCGTCAGGAAGGCGCCCGTGTGTGTCCGGGCGACGACCTCGTCCGGGGCTGCCTCGAGCGCATCCGGCTTGCGCTCGGGCAAAAACCGTGACGCCCAGGCCGCGAGCACCGTGCCGGCATAGCGCGAATCGGCTTCCCGGCTGAGCAGGTGGTCCGCATCGTCGAGGCTCACGAAGCTCTTCGGATGTTTCGCGGCGCCGAACAACGCCGAGGCATTGTCGATGCCGACGATGGCATCGAGGGGTGAATGCATGACGAGGAGCGCGCGCCGTAACCCGCCGACGTCGTCGAGGAGGTTGTGGGCCTCGAGGTCTTCGACGAACTCCCGGCGGACGCGAAAACGGCGCCCGCCCAGGTCGACCTCGGCACTGCCCTCGGTTTCGAGTTGCTCGAGCGAGTCCTCGAACAGGTGCTTGACGTGCGCGGGTTCGGCGGGCGAGCCGATCGTCACGACCGCGACGGCCGAGGATATCGATTCCGCCGCGCGCAGCACGGCCGTTCCGCCGAGCGAGTGACCGACCAGGATCGACGGCGCCCCGTGGTGTTTCGCCAGCCAGTTAGCGGCGTCGACGAGATCCTCGACGTTGGACGAGAAGCTGGTGTCGGCAAACTCGCCCTCGCTCTGGCCGAGACCCGTGAAGTCGAAGCGGAGCACCGCGATGCCGGCGTCGTTGAGGGCGCCGGCGATATGGGCGCCGGCCTTCAGGTTCTTCGAGCAGGTGAAGCAGTGTGCGAACAGTGCGAAGGCCCTCGGACCTCCGGCAGGCACGTCGAGCAGCCCTGCCAGCCGGTGGCCGGCCCGGTTCGTGAAATGGATGTGCCGCGTGTTCATGATGCTGGTTCCTCCGGTCTCGTGCCTGCCGGTACCGTCCGTGACCCTGACCCGGTCGATGCCCCGATTGTTACGCGCCGGCGGCGTCAGAGCCAGTCGGTCAGGGCAAAGCCGAGACTGATGCGGTTCGTGTAGTTCTCCATGTCGATCAGGTTTTCGCCGTAGCCCGTATACAGCTGGACGTAGCCCTTCAGGTGTCGCGACAGCGGGAAGGTCCAGCCGACCTCGAGGCCACTGCGGTTTTCCGTGCGCAGGTTGTTCTTGAGAGACACCGAGAAGGTGTTGAATTCGCCCCGCCAGGCGGCGCCCAGCTGGATGCGGCCCATGTAGTCCTCGATGTTCGGGTTGTCGTCCTCGCCGATGCCGTCCGCGACCCGGATCCAGGTCTTTGCGGAAGCCACGAAACGGCCGCGCTCGGCGACGATCTGGCCGGTCAGCCGATTCCAGCTTCGCGACAGGTCGCCGGATTGCCCGTTCGACTGGTGATTGAGGCCGAGGTAGGCGAAGCGT
>JAZBNZ010000304.1:0-21942 GCA_036350895.1 Woeseiaceae bacterium | reverse complement strand
TCGCGCTGCTGTCGATCGTCATGCCGGCAACTTCCCGAACGGCGGGCTCCGCCGCTCTGGTTTGTTCCGGCACTGTGGCGGGCGCCAGGTATGCGGTGTCGTCGACCGGCGTGGGCTCTTCTGCTGCCGGCTCGGCGGTGTCCATACCCGAGGCGACAGGCTGCGGTACGGGTGTCTCTGCGGCCGCTTGCACCGGTGCGGGAACGGCTGCGGTCTGGCGCGGTGTGGCGTCGGCGAGCGCCGGCGCGGCCGGAATCGCCAGCAGGGAGCCTGCCTTGAGCCGGTCGGGATTGCCGTCGATGAAGGCGTCCGGGTTGGCCGCGAGGATCGCTGTCGCCGCCCGGGCCACGCTGACCTCACGGCCCTCGAGACGCGCCGCAATCGCGGACAGCGAATCGCCCGTCACGACGCGATAGGTGCTGCCGGTCGAGATGGGTTCGTTTGCCGCCGTGACCCGTGCAGGCGGTGCGACGGCGGCACGTGCCGGGGCAGGCCGGGTCTTCGTCGGGGCAGCCTGGGGCGCCGCGGCGAAACGCGTCTCGGCCGGCACGTCCGACGGGTCGACGAACAGCGTGTACTCGCGGGTGATCTGTGCCGTGTACGGGCATGAAATCGACAGCCGTGCCGAGAGCAGCGGTTCGGTGACCGGCGCATCGCCGCTAATCGTGATCCGGCCTTTCGACACGCTGATGGCAGCGCGCGAAAGCCCGGGTACGCCACCCGGCTCAGCGGAGCGCGCCAGGCTGATGCAGTAGTCGGCGAGCTGCTCGTTGGGGGCCAGCGCATACGCGATGCTGGCGCGAAGCGGCTGGCCGAGGCGCGACTGGACCTCGATATCGCCGAGTTCCAGCGCCTGGGCGCTGTTGATGCCGCCGGCGATGACGAGAGCCGGGATGACCGGCAGGCCCAGGCGTTTCATTCCGTGTTTTGTCTTCAACGTTCAACCCCGTTCGTTCGACCGGCCCCTCGTGGTTCCGGCCAGCGTGCTCCGGGAACACGCAAGTTCAAGTTTCGATTATAGTTTTTATGCCGATAGCCACGTAGCGGCTGGTTCCTGTCCCGACCTGTGACCCGGTTCACAATCCCCGTTTCAACCCGTGTTCGCGGCCGCGAGCTCGTCGAGCGTCGTATGCTTGCCGCTGCTGCGGTCCTCGAGCACGACCTCGGGCTCGTGGACGTAGTGTCCCTGCATGTAGTCGAGGCCGAGCTGGAACAGCACGGCCATCGCGTTGGCATTCTCGACTCGCTCGGCGACCGTACGGATGTTGCGCTGGCGCGCGGCCGCGACGATACGCTCGACGCTGGCCTGCATCGAGCGCTCGGTCATCAGCGAATGCATCAGCTCGCCGTCGATCTTGATGTAGTCGGGCTTCAGCATGTCGAGAATCTGGAAGCGTTCCTGGTCCACGCCGTAGTGCTCGAGCGCGAAGGCGACGCCGAGCTTCTTCAGCCCGCCGACCAGTGCGCGGGTCTGCTTGATGTGTTTTGCGGCGTCGCGCTCGGGCACCTGGATGACCAGGCGCGAGCAGTCGAACTCCCGCTTCTCGAATTCCTGCTGCAGCCACGCCGCGCTGGTGCCGTCGATGATGGACTGGCGGGACAGCCTGACGAACACGCGATCCGCGTCGTGCTCGTCGCAGAAGTCCATTGCGGCGAGCATCATCCAGCGGTCGATGTTCTTCATCATGTTGTTGCGCTCGGCCGCGCCGAGGAACTCCGACGGCAGGACCGAGTTGCCCTGTTCGTCGATCATCCGCACGAGCAGGTCGTACATGCGTACCGAGTCACTGCGCAGGCCGGCAATCGGCAGCGAGGCCAGCTTGAAGCGATTGTCCATCAGCGCCGACTTCAGGTGTTTCACCCAGATCGCGTCGAACTCACGCTGGCGGGTATCCTCGGCCAGCTTCTGGCTGAGCATCGCCCGGTTGCCGCCGTCGTTCCGCGCGTGCCGCCACGCGTCGATCGTCGCGGCGACGAGTTCCTCGAGGCTGCCGAAGACGTCGCTGACCGCGCAGACGCCGATCGAGCAGGTCATGTGCGTCGAGTGCTCACCGACGTCGAAGGATTTCTTTTCAATGTGCCGCGCCAGCTGGTTGCCCCAGACCTCGGCGTCGTTCGCGTTGCCGCGCTCGAGCAGCACCATCAGCGCGGTACCCTCGAAGCGTCCGGCCACGTCGCGAGGGTGCAGGCGCTTGCGGACCTCCTCGGCGAACTGGGCCAGGATTTCCTCGGAGTTGATGTAGCCGATCTTCTGCGCGAGTTCGCCGAAGCCGTCCGGCTTGATGTAGGCGAGGACGTGCAGGCCGGAAGCAGGCTTGCGGGACAGCCGCTTGTTGATGCGTTCGAGCAGCTGTGCACGATGGAACAGGTAGGTCGTCGGATCACGCTTCAGTGCGTCGTGGACGAGCTTGGTCGGTTCGTTGGCATTGGCCGGCGGAGCGATGATGACCTGGACCGCACGGGTCCCGTCGTCGTCGATCGGCCGGAAGCGCAGGTCATAGGACTCGGTATCTTCGTGAGCGGCACGCGCCTTCAGCACCTCGTCCTCGGCCCATTTGCCGGCGACGGTCGCCACGAGTGCGCCCTTGACCGCTGCATGACTGTCGGGGTCGAAGCTGTCCATCAGCGTGGTGCCGTCGATGTCCTCGAATGCCTTGAGCTTGAAGAGCTTGAGCCAGCTCTCGTTGGCCTCGACGATGATGCCCTCGGCGACGACCGCGATCGCGTTCGTCGATTCGCGCATGTAGTGGCGGACCTGCTTGCGGTAGGAGGTCGCCGACGTGAGCGTCGAATTCAGCGCGCGCTCGACTCGCAGCGCCCGGAGTTCCCGGGAAACGACGGCCTGCAGGCGGCGCTTGCGCCCCGTAGACACGAGATCGCAGGCACCGTGCAGCAGGGCTTCCTGGATGGCCTTCTCGTCGGCGTCTGCCGCCATCGCGATGACCGGGACCTCGGGGTTGAAGCGGTGTTTCTGCTTGATGACCGCCCGCACGGGATCCGCGTAGCGATCGCAATTCAGGATGATGAGTTCGACCCGGTGTTCGCCGAGCGTGTCGAACAGCGCGTCGGGGGTCGCGACCCAGTGACAGTGCGCGGCGTGGCCGGCGTCCCTGAGCGTGCCGTTAATCAGTGCGACGTCGTCTTGGTCCCGAGACAGTACGGCAATCGAGATGCTTTGTTGCCCGTTCAATTAGCGTTCCCTCGCTGGCCGGGTGGACGTTCCTTCGAGGTTCCGACCCGAACTTCCGTATTCTGTAAAGCGGCAGCCAGTCTAGCACCGGGGTTCCCGGGGCCGCGGGGCGGGGTTCCAAAAGCGTGACAGGCGTCAAGTTTCCACGGCGATCGACGCGACGCCGGGCCCGATTTCCGGGCCGTTGGCCGGCTCGCGCAAGGTCGGCCGGGAAGGGGTTTGGGCGGGCGGCCGGCATGCTGTATCATCGCCGCCCGCACAGATTAAGGAGTCCGTCGGCCCTCACGGCCGGCTACACCATGGCAACCTACAGCACGAATGAATTCCGGTCGGGCCTGCGCATACTCATTGACGGGAACCCCTGCGTTATCGTCGAAAACGAGTTCGTCAAGCCGGGCAAGGGCCAGGCGTTCAACCGCGTTCGCATCAAGAATCTGAAAACGGGCAAGACGGTCGACAAGACCTTCAAGTCCGGCGAGAGCGTCGAGGCTGCCGATGTCATGGACACCGAGATGCAGTATCTCTACACGGACGGCGAGTTCTGGCACTTCATGGTGTCGGATACCTTCGAGCAGTACGCTGCCGACGCGAACGCCGTCGGCGATGCCAGGGACTGGATCTCGGACGGCGATGTCTGCCAGGTCACGCTCTGGAACAACTCGCCGCTGTTGGTCGAGCCACCCAACTTCGTCGAGCTGGAGATCACGGAGACGGATCCCGGCGTCAAGGGCGACACGGCGAGCGGCGGCGTCAAGCCGGCAACCCTCGCGACCGGCGCGGTCGTCCGCGTACCGCTGTTCGTCGACCAGGGCGAGGTGATCCGCGTCGACACCCGCTCGCGAGAGTACGTCTCCCGCGTCAAATAGTTGCGCCGCGCTCCCGGAGCACGTCCAGGAACAGCGCGCACAATTCCTCGATGCCCGACTGGTCTGCCGCGCTGAAGCGGTCGAGACTCGGGCTGTCGATATCCAGCACGCCGAGCAGCTCGTCGCCGAGCAGGAGCGGGACGACGATTTCCGAGCGCGATGCGATATCGCAGGCGATATGGCCGGGGAACGCGTGCACGTCCGGCACCCGCTGCGTTTCCCTCGCGGCGGCGGCTACGCCGCAGACGCCTTTGCCCATCGCGATACGCGTGACCGCGGCCAGGCCCTGGAACGGGCCGAGAACGAGCTCGTCGCCCCGCGCCAGGTACAGGCCGAGCCAGTTGACGTCATCGAGCGCGTTGTAGAGCACGGCGACGAAGTTGGCCGCGTTGGCCAGCGTATCGGTCTCGTCGCCGAGTGCCTGGCGAAGCTGCGACGCGACCAGCCGGTAGTTAGTCTCGGTCATTGTCATCCCCGAAGCTGAAGGTAATGACGTCGGCAATATCGTCGACGCCTTCGTAAAGCATGTGCAGGCGCTCGAACCCGAGCGCGACGCCGGCACAATCCGGCAGGCCGTGCTCGAGCGCGCCGAGGAGCGCCTCGTCGATCGGCCCCGTGGAGCGTCCGCTGGCCAGCCGACCGGCGCGTTCCGACTCGAAGCGGCGCCGCTGTTCGCCGGCATTGGTCAGTTCGACGTAGCCGTTCGCGAGTTCGGTTTCGCCCAGGAAGACCTCGAAGCGCAGCGCGGTATCCGGGTCCCCGGGCGTGAGGCGCGCGAGTGCGGCCTGCGATGCCGGGTAGTGCGTGAGCACGGTGAGCCGGTCGGTCGCGAATGTCGGCGCGAGCCGCGTCGCCACGAGCAGGTCGAGCCACGCGTCGCGATCGTCGCCCAGTGCCTTCCGGAGGTCGGCGTCGGCCGCCGCGAAATCGGCCAATTCCCCCACGGGCGCGGTCAGCGGGTCCAGGCCGGAGAGGGTCTCCAGGGCATCGCGATAGCGGAGCGAGACGGCCCGCTCTGCGAGGCTCGCGTCGTCGACCACCGTCGCGATGAGGTCGCAGGTCTCCGCGGCGATCGCCGCTAGGTCGAAGCCGCGTCGATACCATTCGATCAGCGTGAACTCCGGTTCGTGCCGGCGGCCGACTTCACCGTCCCGGAATACGCGGGCGATTGCGTAAATGTCGGGATAGCCCGCCGCGAGCAGTCGCTTCATCGGGTATTCCGGCGACGTGTTGAGATACAGCCAGTCGCCGCCGGCTATGCTGGCGCGGACCGCGAAGCTGTCGATATTGGGGTCACTGATGGCGGCACGGCTGAGCGCCGGTACGTCGACGGCCAGCACGTGGCGCCGGGCGAAAAAGTCGCGGACCGCTGCCAGCCGCTCGGCGCGCCGGGCGGCAACTGCCGGACCGGACGACGGCCGCCAGTCGCTCACGACGAGCCGGCTGCCAGGGTCCCGATGGCCTGGCCCATCTCGACGATCGTGCCCGTGACCAGTGCCGGGTCCAGGCCGGCGGCGCCGGGTGGCAGCAGCAGGATGACCGTCGAGCCCATGTTGAAGCAGCCGAGCAGGTCGCCCCGGGCGACCTCGGGATCGGCCCCGCTGACCGGCAGGTCCTCGGGCGCGCCGCGCCGGCGCGGGCGTATCTCGCCCGTCCACGGCGACGAAATGCTGCCGACGTTGAGTGCGCCGACGAGAATGACGGCCACCGGACCGATCGCGGTATCGAGGTGCTGCACGAGCCGTTCATTGCGGCGGAACAGGCCACGAATGATGCGGACCGTGGCGGCGTTGACGCTGAACAGGTCGCCGGGGACGTAGTGCAGCGCATCGAGCCGGCCGTCCACGGGCGCGTGAATGCGATGGTAGTTGTAGGGGGCGAGATAGATTGTCGCGAAGCTGCCGTTCTCGAAGGCGGCGGCGCGCTCACGGTCGACTTCGAGCAGGTCCTCGAGCCGGTAGTCGATGCCTTTTGCCTGGAAGATCGTGTCGCCCTGGATCCGCCCGGCGGCGCTGACCGTGCCGTCCACGGGCGATACGATTGCCGCCGGGTCGTCGGCAATGGGCCGCGCCTCCTGCGTGAGTTCCCGTATGAAGAACGCGTTGAACGTGTCGAAACCCTCCGGTACCGGCTCACTGACCCCCTCGAGATCCACGTCGAAGTGGTGCACGAAACGACGGATCAGGAAGTCCTTGACGGCAGGCTGGCGTACGCGGGCGAGCCAGTAGACCACTGCCGTGAGCGCGTAGCGGGGCAGCAGGTATTGCAGGATCACGAAAAGGCGGTCGCGCATGTGCTCAGGGCTCCCGTCGCACGGGGGTCTCGACAGAGACGACCAGTGTCTCGCCGGAGTAAAGGCTCAGCGTCACGGCGTCCGGCGTGTCCACCGGCCGCATCAGCATCAGGTGCTTGCCGCCGCGTTCGAGAACCACCGTCTCGCCGGGCGGGACGACGAGCGAATCGAGCGGGCGCATGCGCGCGACGCCGTCTTCCACCGTCGTCTCGTGCAGTTCGACCTTGCCGAATTCCGGGCTGGTGACGTGCGTGATGACCAGCGGCTCGCGCGAGTTGTTCGTGATGTCGAGATAGCCCGCGCTCATGCCGGCGCCGGGGCGGGGCGGCGTGACCTCGACGTTGGCGACGACCACCGGCGGTGCGTCACCGCCGCTGCAGGCGGCGACGAAGACCAGTAGCGCGGGCAGGATGCGGCGCATGACGTTCTGCATCACGAGGCCCCCGTCAGCAGGGGCAGGTCATGCACGAGGTCGGACACCTCGAGCGGGCCGGAGAACAGCGCCGCGAACTCGCCTGCCGGGTTGACCAGCAGCACCACCGACGAGTGGTCGACGGTGTAGTCGTCGTCGCCGAGCGGGACCTTGCTGAAATAGATACCGAGCGGTTCCGTCAGCTCCCGTACCGCCGTCTCATTGCCGGTCAGTGCCGCGTTGTCGGCGCCGAAGTAGGCGATGTACTCGGCGAGCCTTGTGGGCGTGTCCCGCTCCGGGTCGACGCTGACCAGTACGATGCCGGGGACATCGGTTGCGCCCTGGTCGCGCAGGGTCTTCGTGACCGTCGACAGCGTCGCGAGCGTCGTGGGGCAGACGTCCGGGCAGTTGGTGAAGCCGAAGAACAACAGGTGCCAGGCGCCTGTGAAGAAGGCACGCGTCCGGGTTTCGCCGCGCTGGTCGACCAGCGAGAATTCGGGCAGCGGCACAGGCTCGGGGAGCACGGTCGCCGCCCGCGGAACTTCCGCCGCCGGTTCGTCCGGGCCGCCGCGCCCGACGGCGAGCAGCAGGCCGGCCGCGATGCCGACAACGAGCACGATGATGGCAATCAGTCGATTCATGAAAAGGCCGCGCCTGGGCGGCGGTGGAGCGAAGGGGTTATCAATTCTAACGTGCTTTCGCGGGCCAGCGTGATAGATTTGCGCGCCATGCGGGTGGAGCAACTCATCAAGACGCTGGCGGCGCGTTTCGAGGCGGCCGGGCTGACCTATGGCCACGGCACCGACAATCCGCTGGACGAGGCGGCCTGGCTCGTTTTCGGCGCGCTCGAACTCGACCACGCCGACGCCGAAGCGGCCTATGCGCGGCCGGTGGGCGACGCCGAACTCGAGCGGATCGAGGCGCTGGCCGCGCGCCGCGTCACCGAGCGCGTGCCGCTCGCGTACCTGCTCCGGGAAGCGTGGTTCGCGGGCCTGTGTTTCTACGTGGACGAGCGCGTGCTCGTGCCGCGCTCCCCGTTCGCGGAGCTGATCGCGGAGCGCTTCGCCCCGTGGGCGCCGGCCCGGGTCGAGCGCGCACTCGACCTGGGTACCGGCAGCGGTTGTATCGCGATCGCAATGGCGATCGCCTTCCCCGAGGCCCGGGTCGATGCCGCCGACATCTCGCCGGACGCACTCGAGGTGGCCGCGATCAACGTTGCTCGTCACGGGCTCGAGGACCGCGTCGAACTGGTCCAATCGGATCTCTTCGATGGCCTTGGCGGTCGGCGCTACGAGCTGATCGTGTCGAATCCGCCGTACGTCGACGAAGCCGACATGGCGGCATTGACGGAGGAATACCGGCACGAACCGGTGCTGGGGCTGGCGGCCGGGCCGGAGGGGCTCGACTGCGTCGACGTGATACTCGCCAACGCTTCGCGTTTTCTTGCAGATGATGGAATACTCGTCTGTGAGGTCGGCAACAGCCAGGCCGCGCTCGAGGCTTGCTACCCGGAGGTTCCCTTCGTCTGGCTCGAATTCGAGCACGGCGGGCAGGGCGTTTTCCTGCTCGACCGGGCGGGCCTCGAATCGATTCAACCAGCAGACTGAGAAGGCGAACGGCGTCGTGTCCGGCAACAGTTTCGGCAAGAATTTCATCGTGACCACCTTCGGCGAGAGCCACGGGCTCGCCCTGGGCTGCATCGTCGACGGCTGCCCGCCGGGCATGGAGCTCTGCGAAGCGGACATCCAGGTCGACCTCGACCGGCGGCGGCCCGGGCGCAACCGTCATACGACGCAGCGCAACGAGCCCGACCAGGTCCGGATTCTCTCCGGGGTCTTCGAGGGCAGGACGACCGGGACGCCGATCGGCCTGATCGTCGAGAACACCGACCAGCGCTCGAGGGACTACGGCGACATCAAGGACAAGTTCCGTCCCGGCCATGCCGATTACACCTACCACCAGAAATACGGTATCCGCGACTACCGCGGCGGCGGCCGGTCGTCGGCCCGCGAGACGACGATGCGCGTCGCGGCCGGCGCCATTGCCCGCAAGTACCTGAAGGAACGCGCCGGCATCGAGATTCACGGTTACCTGGCACAGCTCGGCCCGATCCGCCTCGCGGCGAACGATCTCGCGGCCGTGGACGACAACGCATTCTTCTCCGCCGACCCGGCTCGGCTCGACGAGCTGGCCGCGTTCATGGACCAGCTGCGCGAGGAGGGCGATTCGATCGGTGCCAAGATCAGCGTCCTCGCAACCGGCCTGCCGCCGGGCCTCGGCGAACCCGTCTTCGACAAGCTCGAAGCCGACGTCGCGAAGGCGCTGATGAGCATCAATGCCGTGAAGGGCGTCGAGCTCGGCGCCGGTTTTGCAGCCGTCGAGCAGCGCGGCAGCCAGCACCGGGACGAGATCGGCCCCGACGGTTTCGCGAAGAACGACGCCGGCGGCACGCTCGGCGGAATCTCGTCGGGCCAGGACCTGCTCGCGAGCATTGCGCTCAAGCCGACGAGCAGCATCTCTGTCCCCGGCAAGACGATAGACCGGACCGGTCAGCAGACCGATATCGTCACAAAGGGTCGCCACGATCCTTGCGTCGGCCTCCGGGCGACGCCGATTGCCGAGGCGATGGTCGCACTCGTCCTGGTCGATCATTACCTGCGCCATCGCGCGCAAAACGCCGACGTATCGACCGATACGCCGGTCATCACCTGAACGAATCAGTTTTCGATATCCCTTAACGGGTACGTATCCGGGAAATCATCATGTCAAATTCCATCGATGTCGCCGTTGTCGGGGCGACCGGCGCCGTCGGCGAAGTCATGCTCGAGGTTCTAGACGAGCGGAAGTTCCCGGTCGGGAACGTCTATGCACTGGCGAGCGAGCGATCGCTCGGCCGCACCGTGACTTTCGGCAAGCGTGAACTCGACGTCCTGAACCTCGCCGAGTTCGATTTCAGCCGCGTGCAGCTGGCGCTGTTCTCGGCCGGTGGATCGGTGTCGGCCGAGTACGCGCCGAAGGCGGCCGCGGCCGGCGCCATCGTCGTCGACAACACCTCGCACTTCCGCTACGACGACGACATTCCGCTCGTCGTGCCCGAGGTGAACCCCGACGCGATCGCGGGCTTCTCGAATCGCGGCATCATCGCCAACCCGAACTGCTCCACGATCCAGATGGTCGTCGCCCTGAAGCCGATCCACGACGCCGCCGGCATCGAGCGGATCAACGTGGCGACCTACCAGGCCGTCTCCGGGGCGGGCCGCAGCGCGCTCGAGGAACTCGTGCGCCAGACGACCCGGCTTCTGAACGGGCGGCCCCTCGAGCTCGAGGGCAACGCAAAGCAGATCGCGTTCAACGCGGTGCCGCATATCGACGTGTTCCAGGAGAACGGCTACACGAAAGAAGAGATGAAGATGGTCTGGGAGACGCAGAAGATCCTGGGTGACCCCGATATCCGGGTCAACGCCACGGCGGTCCGGATCCCCGTCTTCTACGGCCACTCCGAGGCGATCAACATCGAGACCCGAGACAGGATTTCGGCGGCCGAGGTACGGGAATTGCTCGAGTCCGCACCCGGGATCGAGGTCCTCGACGGGCGGGCAACCGGTGAATATCCGACAGCCGTCACAGAAAGCGCCGGCCATGACCCTGTATATGTAGGGAGAATTCGAGATGACATATCGCATCCACGAGGAATCAATCTTTGGGTGGTCGCCGATAATATTCGTAAGGGCGCGGCTCTAAATAGCGTCCAAATTGCTGAAATATTGGCGAAAAACCATTTATAAGATATAGTTCGACGGCAAATGGATTTGCCATAAGCCAGCGAAGAATCAGGCGCTTATGTCGTCTTCGCAGGATCTTTGGGGAGTTGGAGAAAATCATTATGCCGCGACGACTCGTTCGTTTTTCGCTTGCGCTCGTCTTTTTACTGTCGTCCCAGGCATTCGCCCTAGGTCTCGGCGAAATCCGCATCGATTCCGCCCTCAACGAGCCGCTTCGTGCCGAAATCGAGCTGCTTTCCGCAACGCCGGAGGAACTCTCCAACCTGAAAGTCGCGCTGGCGTCGGAAGCGACCTTCGAGCGCTACGGCCTCGATCGTCCGTTCTACCTGACCGACCTCGTTTTCCAGGTCGTCAAGAGCGGCCGCGGGGACGGCAACGTGATCATCGTGTCCTCGCCCAATCCCGTGACCGAACCTTTTTTGACCTTCCTCGTCGAGGCGACGTGGTCGAGCGGCCGTCTGCTGCGTGAGTACACCGTGCTCCTCGACCCGCCGACCTTCGCACCGCCGGCGGCGTCGCGCCCGGCGCCGGCCGTCACGGCGCCCGAGCGCGCGGAACCTGCCGACAGCGGCCGCATCGAACGGACGCCGGCTCCGCGACCCGCCGAACCGGCGCCCGCCCGGCCCGCACCGGAACCCGTGCGTCCGGCGACGACACCGGCACCGACGGAACCCCGGGCGATGGAGCCCGAGCCTGCGCCCGAACCCGCACCGGCACCTGCACCGGTCGACGAGGCGCCGTATTCGACGGCCGCCGACGGCGACATGCTCGTGCAGCGCGGTGACACGCTGTGGGGCATCGCGGCGCGGATGCGCCCGGACAGCCGGCTGACGATGAACCAGACAATGCTGGCGATCTTCCGGGCCAACCCGGAGGCATTCGGCGGCAACATGAACCTGCTCCGGGCCGGCGCCACGCTACGCATGCCGAGCGCCGACGATATTTACCGGATCGACCGCGGCGACGCGTTCCGCGAGGCGCAGCGTCAGCACAGCGAGTGGGACAGCGGCTATACGCCGGCACCCGCTCCGGAGCCCGCGCCCGCGCCGGTCGACACGACCCAGCCGTCGCTGCAGCTCGTGCCGCCGGACGAAGACCTTGAAACCTATGTCGACGGGGCAGAGAGCCCGGCCGAGGGCGAACCGCTGACGCGGGAAGAGGAAATCCTCGACCGCATCTCGGAGCTGGAAGCCGAGGGCATCCCCGACGACCAGGCGTTGATCGAAATTCGGGACAACGAGCTGGCCAGCTTGCGCGAGGAACTCGCCCGCATCCGCGGCGAGGTCTACGAACCGCCCCTCGAGCCCCTGCCCGAAGAAGATCCGTTCCTCGACGAGGCAGAAATTGATGACGCCGGCGATCTTGCCGGTGCGGATGAGTCCATCGATGAACCCGCCATCGAGGAGCCGGAAAGCGTCGTCGACGACGTGCAGACCGTAGCTCCGGCACCGACACGCCGGGCGCCGTCGCTGGTCGACCAGGTACTCGGCTGGCTGTCGAGCATCTACGCGAAGATCATTGCGATAGCGCTGGTCGCCGTCGGCGTGCTGCTGTGGTTCCTGCGCCGTCGCAAGGGCGAGGAAGACCATGACGACTGGCAGCCGATGGGCCGCGACAGTGTCGATGCCGACGCTGGGACCGAGACGCTCGCCGCCCCGGATCGGGGGGACGATTCCTTCGTCGTGGTCGAGCAGCGACGCTCGTCCGCCCGGGCGGAGCCGACGATCGAGACGCCAGCGTTCAGCGAGGAAGCGCCCGACGACCAGACCGGCACCTTCGGCTCGCTGGAGGACACCTTCAGCAGCGAGACGGCCGTCAACCTCGACCAGTCCGATCCGATCGCCGAGGCCGATTTCCACATGGCCTACGGCCTGTACGACCAGGCCGCCGACCTGATCAACGGCGCCATCGAGGCCGACCCCGGCCGGCAGGACCTGTTGTCGAAGCTCTGCGAGATCTATTTCGTATGGGGCAACCGGGACGCCTTCGTCGACGCGGCCAGCCGCCTGAAGGGCGTCGTTGGTGCCGGCGAATCGGCCGAGTGGGACAAGATCGTCATCATGGGACAGCAGATCGCCGGCGATCACGAGCTGTTCGCGGGCGCCGGAACGGCCGCTGCGACCCGGGAGATGGACCTGTCCTTCGATTCCGACGACGACGGAACCGGCGCTCTCGACATGGAGTTCGGGGACGATTCTAGCGGTGGCGAGGTCATCGATCTCGGCGCCGGCGCACCGGCGGACGACGGCGACGATGACGACGGCGTCGACTTCCTGTTCGACCAGGAGGAGACCAGTACCAACGATTCGAACGTGCTGGACATGGACTTCGACCCGACGGCCGAATCGCCGACCCTGCAGTCGCTTGCCGATTCCGACAAGACGCGAGAGATGGACGTGCTCGACTCGGACGCGCCCTCCGGGGATGCCGGCGAGTCCGATTCACTGTCGTCGACGCTGGAATCGCCGACTATCGAGGAACAGTTCGCGAGCCTCGGCTCGACCTCGGAGCTGCCGTCGCTCGACGACACGGATACCGTGAAGTCGGTCGACACGACGGCGACCGCGGAGATCGATCTCGACGATCTCGATCTCGATCTGGACGTCGACGGCATGGCCGAAACCGAGCTGGCGTCGTTCGACGATCTCGATGCGACGGGCACGAACGAAACCCTGTCGGATACCGGCATCAATGCCCAGCTGGAAGACGAGCGCGAGATCACGGGCCGGAATCCCGAAGTCGATCCCGACGCGACCGGCGTCCAGATGTCGATGAGCGAGGACGACATCGACTCAACGGGTCTCGGTGAGGCGCTGGATATCGACGACGTGCTCTCGCGTACGGGTACGATGCGCCTGGCGCCCGACGAAACCGGGCTGAACCCGATGTTCGTGCCGGCCGACGAGGGCGACGACGAGGGCGAAGACCTGCTCGCCGCGACCGGCAAGACGCAGGTGCTGCCCGAAGATTTTGCCGTGGATACCGGCATCATGGGCGACGACGAGGCGACGCTGCTCGCCGGCCTCGACGACGACGATGACAACGACGATGATGACGGCGCTACGATCGCGATCGGTAGTGACGACGCCACGCTGCTCGCCGGTCTTGACGACGATGACGACAACGATTTCGATTTCGCGAAGACCGAGGCGTTGCCGGCGGACGCCTTCGCGACCGGTGACCTCGATGAGACCGGTGAAATACCGGTAGGGAACACGGACTTCGACCTCGATCTCGACGACCTGACGGCGGCCCTCAAGGTCTCGGCGGGTGGCGACACGGTCGACATGCAGCGTGACGATGCGACTGTCGAGCAGCCGCGGCCCGGCATCGACGAGATCGATTCGCCGACGCTGTCGCTCGGTCCCGAGGACATGGGCGACGATCTCGACGACGCACGCACGATGACCGAGGTCGGCACCAAGCTCGATCTCGCCCGCGCGTACGTCGACATGGGCGATCCGGGTGGCGCCCGCAGCATCCTCGAGGAAGTCCTCGACGAAGGTGACGACGCCCAGCGCCAGCAGGCGCAGTCGCTGCTCGACTCGCTGCCGGCCTAGCGCGTCCCTGTAGCCACACGGCGCGCATGCGACTCGCGATCGGTATCGAGTACGACGGTACCGCGTACAACGGCTGGCAGCGCCAGAAATCCGGCATCGGCGTGCAGCAGCGTCTCGAGGAGGCGCTGGCGACGGTTGCGGATCACGAACTCGAGGTGATTTGTGCCGGGCGGACGGATGCCGGCGTCCACGCAAGTGGGCAGGTCGCCCATTTCGACACTGTCAGCCAGCGCTCGGTGCGCGGCTGGCTGCTCGGCGCCAACAGCAACCTGCCGGACGACATCGCCGTCACCTGGGTGACCGACGTGCCCGACGATTTCCATGCCCGCTTCACCGCAACGGCGCGCCGGTATCGCTACCGGATTCTCAATCGGCTGGTACGCTCGGCGCTGCACCGGCAGCGTGCCTGGTGGGTCTACCGGCCGCTCGACGAGGCGAAAATGCACGCGGCGGCGCAGGCGCTGCTGGGTGAGCACGATTTCTCCGCTTTCCGTGCGGCCGGGTGCCAGGCGAAGCACGCCATCCGCTGCGTGCACGCGATCTCGGTACGCCGCGACGGTGACTGGCTGACGATCGACATTGCGGCGAACGCCTTCCTCCAGCACATGGTTCGTAACATCACCGGCACGCTGGCCGCGATCGGCGCCGGGGACGCACCGGTGGACTGGGCGGGGGACGTACTCGCCGGCCGTGACCGTACGGCGGCCGGCGTGGCGGCCCCGCCAGAGGGCCTGACGCTCGTGGCGGTCGAGTATCCCGAGGCGCTCGGCTTGCCGGCGCCGCCCGAGCCTGTACACTTCCTGCCATGAGCTGGTTCGAAAAACTCATGCCGTCGCGCATCAGCACCGAGAAGCGGACACGCTCGGTGCCGGAGGGCGTCTGGATCAAGTGCGAGCGCTGCGACGCGCAGCTCTACCGTGCGGAGCTCGAACGCAATCTCCAGGTCTGCCCGAAGTGCGACTATCACATGCGTATCGGCGCCCGCCGGCGCATAGAGTTCTTCCTCGATCCCGACTCCGTGCAGGAACTCGGCGCGAACCTCGAACCGAAGGACCCGCTCAGGTTCCGCGACAGCAAGCGGTATCGCGATCGCCTGTCGCAGGCCCAGAAGGCGACCGGTGAGAAAGACGCCCTCGTCAGCGTCACCGGGACGCTGTTGAAACGCCCCGTCGTCGTCTGTGCGTTCGAATTCCGGTTCATGGGCGGATCCATGGGCTCGGTAGTCGGTGAGCGCTTCGCCCGCGCGGCGCGCCATGCCGCCGAGACCTCGATGCCGTTGATCAATTTCTCCGCGAGCGGCGGTGCGCGCATGCAGGAGGCGCTGTTCTCGCTGCTGCAGATGGCCAAGACGTCGGCGGCGCTCGCGCGGCTCGGCGAGGCCGGTGTTCCTTACGTTTCGGTGCTCACCGATCCCACGACGGGCGGCGTCTCGGCGAGTCTCGCGATGCTCGGTGACGTCAATATCGCCGAACCCGGCGCGCTGATCGGCTTCGCAGGGCCGCGGGTCATCCAGCAGACGGTACGCGAGACGCTCCCGGAAGGCTTCCAGCGCAGCGAGTTTCTGCTCGATCACGGCGCGATCGACATGATCGTCGACCGGCGTCAGCTGCGTGAGCAGGTGGCGGACCTGATTGCCAAGTTCGAGAAACGGCCGAACCCGGTCGGCTCCGGCTGACGAGGCGCCGCCCGTGTCGGCTGTGACGCCGCTGGCCGAATGGCTGGGTCGCCTTGAAACGATATCCCCTCGCGAGATCGTCCTCGGACTCGACCGCGTGCAGGCCGTGCTCGCGGAGCTCGACAAGGTACGACCGCGCAAGGTGCTGCACGTCGCCGGCACGAACGGGAAGGGGTCGTGTGTCGCCATGCTCGGCGCGCTGCTCCGTGGCAGCGGCCACCTCACCGGTACGTATACGTCGCCGCACCTCAAGCGCTACAACGAGCGCATCGCGATCGACGGCAGGCCCGTCGACGACGAGGACATCATCAGCGCGTTCGAGCGCATCGAGGCGGCGCGCGGCGACGTGCCGCTGACCTACTTCGAGTACGGCACGCTGGCCGCAATGCTGGTTTTCGACGACCACGAGGTCGATGTCGCTGTCTACGAGGTCGGGCTCGGCGGGCGTCTCGATGCCGTCAACGCGATCCATCCGGATGCCGCACTGATCACCAGTATCGCGCTCGACCACCAGGAGTGGCTAGGCGAGACGCGCGAGGACATAGCCCGCGAAAAGGCCGGCATCATGCGGCCCGGCAGGCCGGCCGTCTATGCCGAGAGGGATCGTCCGCACGCGATCGACGCGTGTGCCGAATCGACCGGTGCCACCCTGCTCGCCAACGGGCGCGACTTCCGGGTGGAGCGCAGGGGAGACCGGTGGGCATGGCACGGCGTGCGGCATTCGCTGACCGATCTCGCGCTGCCGGGTCTCGCGGGCGAGTTCCAGCTCGACAATGCCGGCGGCGTCCTGACCCTGCTCGAGGCGGCGGGCTTTACGGACATCCTCAATGCGGAATTCGTCAGCCGGGAGCTCGGCGCTCTGAGGCTCGCCGGGCGCCTGCAGATCGTCGAGGATACGCACCGCTGGTGCTTCGACGTCGCCCACAATCCTGCGGCGGCACAGGCACTCGCGTCGGTCTTCGAGCGCCAGCCCGGCCGGCGGCGAATCGCGATCGTGGGCATGCTCGACGACAAGGACGTGGAGGGCGTCGTCACGGCGCTGGCTCCCGCCGTCGACGACTGGATCGCCGTCACGGCCGAGGGCCCGCGGGCGATCGAAGTCGCGGAACTCGCACGCCGGATCGCCAACGCGCTGAACCGCCATTGCCGGATTGCGGAATCGCTGGACGCCGCCATTGCCGCGGCGCGTGAGCTCGCCGAGGCCGACGCGGAGATACTGGTGTGCGGCAGCTTTCACGTCGTCGGGCCTGTTCAGCGGCGGCTTGGTCTATAATGGCGCGCCTCGCGGGCGCGGGGCCACCCACAGCAGTTACCCATCATGGAACGAGCATTGAAAGAACGCATCATCGGCGCGATCGTGCTGGTTGCCGTCGCGGTCCTGGTCGTCCCGGTCTTTCTCGACGGGCCGGTCGACGAGTCCGCCGTGGTCAGCGAGCGTATCAGCCTGCCGGGCCAGGGCGGCGACGACGGTATGCGGACGGTCGTGCTCGACCGCGATCGTTCCGAGCCCGTACCGGCGACGCCGCTGCCGGCCAGGCAATCGGAGCCTGAGCCGACGGTGACCGAGCCACCGCCGCGCCAGGCCTCGCTGCCGGAACCGGTGCCGAACCCGCCACCCGAGGCCGAGCCCGAGGCGCGCAGCGCCCCGGAGACCCTGCCCGAGCCGGCCGTGTCATCGCCCGAATCGGCGCCCGAGTCCGAGCCTGCGACGCGCTCGACGACCGGCATGTGGGCAGTGCAGCTGGGCAGCTTCTCCAACGAGGCAAATGCCGAGCGCCTCGCGGCCGATCTGCGCCAGCAGGGCTTCGCGGCGTTCCTGAGCAAACTCACGACAGACCAGGGCGAACTGCACCGCGTGCGGGTCGGTCCGCAGCGGGACAGGGAGGCCGCGGAAACCATGCTTGCGAGGCTCGAGCGCGCCGGTCAGAAAGGGCAGGTCGTACCGCATCCCTGATCCCGTTCCGGCGGGTACGGTTGCCGTGCATTAGCGCCGGGTTCTGTTAGAATCCCGGCCCACGGCCGCACGCTCGCGGTCCCCGTTTTGAACTCTCTTCCATGCCGATCATCGACATCATCATTGCCGTCGCTATCGCTCTCTCGGTGATCATCGGCTTTATCCGCGGTTTCGTGAAAGAAGCGCTGTCGATCGCAACGCTGCTCTTCGCGATCTGGGCGTCGCTGTATTTCGGCCCGCCGGTGGGCACGATCTCCGATTCCTGGCTGCAGGGTCAGGAACTCCAGACCTGGTTCGGGCGCATCCTCGTGTTCGTCGTGATCCTGTCGGTCGGCGGACTGGTGGAGTGGGGCGTCTCGAAGGCGATCCGGATGTCGCCGCTCGGCGGCGTCGATCGCTTCGCCGGCTCGCTGTTCGGCATGCTGCGCGGCCTTTTGCTGGTGGCGGTGTTCGTTCTCGGCGGTCGCTTTGCGGGCTTCTCCAACGACGGCTGGTGGCTCGACTCGACGCTGATACCGCATTTCGAGGTGCTGGCGGACTGGATCGAGCAAATGGCGCCGGCGGGGTATGATCTTATCGTTCCGGACAAACCTGCCGACTCGGTGCCGATCGGGTTGCCGGGCCTCGGTACGACCGCCGGCATCGCGCCGGCGGCAGGGAGTTAGCCATGTGTGGCGTAGTAGGCATCGTCAGTCATTCCCCCGTCAATCAGCCGCTCTATGATGCGCTGACCGTTCTGCAGCATCGCGGCCAGGATGCCGCGGGGATCGTGACCTGGGGCGAGGACGGTCTCAACCAGCGGCGCTCGAACGGCCTCGTCCGCGACGTGTTCCGCACGCGGCACATGCTCAGTCTGCGGGGCAACGTTGGCATCGGCCACGTCCGCTACCCAACGGCCGGGGGGGCGAAGTCGTCCGAGGCCCAGCCGTTCTACGTGAACTCACCCTACGGTCTTTGCCTCGCTCACAACGGGAATCTCACCAACCACGACGAACTGACCGAGCACCTGGTTCGTGAAGACCGGCGTCACCTCAGCACCTCCTCGGATTCGGAGGTCCTGCTGAACGTCTTTGCACACGAACTCCAGAATCGTGCCAACGGGCACCCGACGGCCGAGCAGGTCTTCGGGGCGGTCGAGGCAGTGCATCGTCGCTGCCGCGGCGGCTACGCGGTGGTTATCATGATCATCGGCTTCGGCATCGTGGCGTTCCGCGATCCGAGCGGTATCCGGCCGCTCATCCTCGGTCGACGGCAGGCACCGGAAGGCGAAGAATGGATGGTGGCGTCCGAGAGCGTGGCGCTCGACATCTGCCAGTTCGAAACCGTGCGGGACGTGAGGCCGGGTGAGACGGTCTTCATCGAAAACTCCGGTGCTTTCCACCAGCAGGACTTCGACGGCGAGACCCGGCATACACCGTGCATCTTCGAGTACGTCTATTTCGCGAGGCCCGACTCGATCCTCGACGACCTCTCGGTCTACAAGTCCCGGCTGCGCATGGGCGAGGAACTCGCCGGGAAGATCGTGCGTGACTTCAGCGATCACGATATTGACGTCGTCATCCCCATTCCCGATACGAGCCGCACGGCGGCGCTGCAGGTGGCGTATCACCTCGGCGTCAAGTATCGCGAGGGCTTCATCAAGAACCGCTACATCGGCCGCACCTTCATCATGCCGGGGCAGGCGGAGCGCAAGAAATCCGTGCGCCGCAAGCTCAATGCGATCGAGCTCGAGTTCAGGAACAAGAACGTCCTGCTCGTCGACGATTCGATCGTCCGGGGCACGACCTCTCAGCAGATCATCAAGCTCGCGCGCGAGGCCGGTGCGCGGAAGGTGTACTTTGCGTCGGCGGCACCGCCGGTCCGCTACCCGAACGTCTACGGGATCGACATGCCGGCCGCGTCCGAGCTGATCGCCAACGGCCGCTCTGTCGAGGAGATCCAGGCGGCGATCGGTGCGGACCGCCTCATCTACCAGGACCTCGACGGCCTGATCCGATCCGTCCGCCACGATAATTCGGCGATCCGCGAGTTCGATACGTCGTGTTTCTCCGGCGAGTACGTGACCGGCGACGTATCGAAGGAGTACCTGGGCAAGCTTGCGCGGCGGCGCAACGACGCCGCCAAGGAAGAGCAGGCCGCCAGGGACAAGCGCTACAGCAAAGACGGACCGTCGGACGCCGCCGTCGGCATGTAGGCCGCCCGGCCGGACGGCGACGGAAGCTTTGAGCATCAGGGTCATGATCATCGACGGCGTTGCGGATTTTCGCAGCCTCCTGATGCATCACGTCACGACGCACTGGCCGGATGCCATCATCTCGGCGTACGACCCGACCTCCGCGGGGCATTTACCGGACGAGTTCTCGGGCGCGGGCAACGACATCGTGCTGCTCGGTGACGAACAAGGCGATCGTGACGGCCCCGACGTGCTCCGCCGGCTGTTGCGCATCGGCCGCTGTCCTCCCGTGATCTACATCGGCAGCCGGCCGGAACGGGCCGAGGCGGAAAAGCTCGGGGCCGCGGCCTTCTTCGAGCGCGCGCGCATTCGGCACGACGCGCTGATCGTGCGGATGAGCGATGCCCTTGCTGCCCGCGAGCGCGTGGCGACCACGGGGTCGCTGTTCGTCGGCGACGAGCGCACCGGCATACATCCCCTGATCAAGGGCTACCGATTCATCTCGAAACTGAGCGCCTCCTCGCATTCAGCCGTGTACCTCGCCGAGCGCGAGTCGACCGACACCCGGGTCGTACTCAAGGTGCTGCGGCAGGTGCCGGACGTCAGCGACGTCATCGGCGCATTCGACCGGTTCCTGCAGGAATACGAGCTGATCGCCGAGATCGACCATCCGAACATCGTCCGCATTCACGACCTCGGCGTCGGCGACGATCACGCCCACATCGTGATGGAATATCTCGACGGCGGTGACCTCAAGCAGAAGATCCGGGAAGGTATCACCGAGCGGGAGGCGATCGCCTACCTCGAGCAGATCGCCAGCGCGCTCGCGCGGATTCACGAGATCGGCGTGCTGCACCGGGATCTCAAGCCCGGCAACATCATGCTGCGCAGCGACGGCAGCATTGCGCTGATCGACTTCGGGCTCGCGAAGCGCCTGCGGCTCAAGCTGGAGATCACCGGGAACGGCGAGATCTTCGGCACGCCGTATTACATGAGTCCGGAGCAGGGTCACGCGTCGGCGGTGGATATTCGCTCGGATATCTACAGCCTGGGCATCATCTTCTACGAGATGCTGACCGGCGAAAAACCGTTCCGCGCCGACACGGCACTCGGCATCGTCTACCTGCACGCGAATGCGCCGGTGCCGATGCTGCCGGCGAGGTTCTCGGAGCACCAGGCGCTGCTGAACATGATGCTGGCGAAGGATCCTGCCGATCGCCTGCAGTCCGCGGAAGAGGTGGTCGAATGGCTATGACGGCCGCTGAGGTCCCCGGGGAAATCGCTGCCTTCCTGCTGGTACCGACGCCCGATGCCTGGGTGGAGGCCGCGCTCGAGCGCATCCCGGCAATGCTGCTCGATCACGCGAACTGTGAACTCAAGGCGGCATCGACCGCGCTCGGCTTCCTGTATCGCTACCCGGAGCGCACGGCGCTCGCGCAGAGAATGTCCCGCCTGGCCCGGGAGGAGCTTCGCCACTTCGAGCAGGTGCGCTCGATCATGGCGGACATGGACGTGCCGTTCGAGCGCCTGACGGCGTCGCGCTACGCCGGCGGGCTGCGTGACGCTGTACGGGAGCAGGAGCCCTGGAAGTTGTTCGATCTGCTGCTGATCGGTGCGCTGATCGAGGCGCGCTCGTGCGAACGATTTGCGCGGGTGGCCCCTCGTCTGCCGGCGGCGCTGGGGAAGTTCTACGGCGGACTCCTGGCCTCGGAGGCCCGGCATTTCATGCACTACCTGAATTTTGCGCGAACCGAATGCGGGGTCGGCGAGGAAGAGTTCGAGCGCCGGCTGGCCGAACTCAAGACCGTGGAAGCCGAGCTGATCGAGCGTCCGGATCCCGAGTTCCGCTTCCATTCCGGCACCCCGCTGCAGGAAACGGTAGCCAGCGCCGATTGCGGTGATGAAGAACATCGCGCGTAGCCCGACTCACCACAGAACCCGCAGGAATCAGCACCTCGTGGTCGCGGCTTGAAGAGCCGCTCCTACAGCAGAAACGTTCACCATTGTCGAATCGCGGACTGTAGCAGCTGTGTTTGC
>JAZBNZ010000303.1:0-2430 GCA_036350895.1 Woeseiaceae bacterium | reverse complement strand
TAGGCAGGCTTCAGCGGATTCTGGAAAAGGACATGCTTGATGTCGGTCAGCAGGAGTTCCTGGTGCTGCTGTTCGTGGTTGAGGCCGAGTTCGACGCGGAACGCGAGCTCGGCATTGTCGGGCTCGCGGTCGAGAAGGTCGACGATCGCGTGATCGACGTATTCGCGGAAGCTCAATACCTCGGCGAGCGTCGGGCGCGTCAGCAGGCCGCGGCGAGGCCGCGCGTGCATCTGGCCGACGGTGTAGTAATAGGAGTTGAAGATGAAGTCGTACTGCTCGTTGAAGCGCTGGTAGCCAGCGTCGAAATGCGACAGCACGAATTCCTCGAAGAACCAGCTGATATGCGCGAGGTGCCACTTGGCCGGGCTGACGTCGGGCATCGACTGGACGACCGTGTCCTCGGGTTCGAGGGGCGCGACCAGCGCTTCGCTGGTCCTGCGAACGGCAAGATAGCGAGACGCCAGGGGACTCCCGGTATGGCTTGTTTTCGGGTTGGAAACCATGGATGGCCTCGGTGCGAAGGCGTATCACCGTACCGGAATTGGCCGCGGCCCTCCAGTGACGGTCTGGTTACCGGCGCGATGTTCGAGCGGTCGCGAAACCTGCCTATCGCAGCGGCAACTCGGTCTTCTTCTGCACCGTGCGGATCGCGACGCTCGAGTTGACGCGCGCGACGCCCGGCAGCCGCGTGAGGCTGTCGCGGTGCAGGCGTTCGTAGTCCGCCATGTCGGCGACGACGACGCGCAGCAGGTAGTCGAACTCGCCGGTCATCAGGAAACACTCCATCACCTCGGGCAGGTCGCGCACGGCCTCCTCGAAGGCGGCGAGTTCGGAGTCCACCTCGCGATTCAGCGCGATAAACACGAACACGTTGCCGGGGACCCCGGCCTTCGCCTGGTTGACCAGTGCGACGTAATGATCGATGAGGCCCGCGTCCTCGAGCGCCCGCACGCGCCGCAGGCATGCCGACTCCGACAGGTTGACCCGCGCGGCGAGGTGCACGTTGGAAATCCGGCCATCCGCCTGCAGGGCGGCGAGGATGGCCTTGTCATAGCGATCGAGCTGCACGGCAGGATCTGCTCGAAAATCTAACTGAGACAAAAGAAACTGCCACAGATCACTCGACAAGTCACACAAAACGCAAGGAATCTTGCGAGTGGCCGCGGTATCCTGCGCTCAAATCCACGCTGAACCGGAGACGGCGATGAAGATCGGGGTACCCAGGGAAATCAAGACGCTCGAGTTCCGCGTCGGCATGACGCCGGCCGGCGTTCACGAGCTCGTAACCGACGGCCACGAGGTTTTCGTCGAAACCGAAGCGGGTGCCGGCATCGGCATGCATGACTCCGACTATGAGGCCGCCGGCGCGACCATACTGGGCAAGGCCGAGGACGTATTCGCCAATGCGGACATGATCGTCAAGGTCAAGGAGCCGCAGCTCAACGAATGCGCGATGCTGCGTGACGACCAGGTGCTGTTCACTTACCTGCACCTCGCCGCCGATCCGGCCCAGACCGAGGCGCTCGTCAAGTCCGGTACCACCGCGATCGCCTACGAAACCGTCACTGCGAAAGACGGCTCATTGCCGCTGCTGACGCCGATGTCCGAGGTAGCGGGGCGCCTGTCGATTCAGGCAGGCGCATACGCGCTACAGAAGGCCAACGGCGGCAGTGGCATCCTGCTCGGCGGTGTTGCCGGCGTCGCACCTGCCAAGGTACTCGTCATCGGCGGCGGCGTCGCCGGCGCGAACGCGGCCGATATGGCGGTGGGGCTCGGCGCCGAGGTGACGATCCTCGACCGTTCGCTGCCGCGCCTCCGGCAGCTCGAGGATATCTGGGGCGGCCGGGTGCGGATGATCTACTCGACCAAGCACGCCGTCGAGGAATACACGGCCGAGGCCGACCTCGTCGTGGGCGCGGTGCTGGTTGCTGGCGCCGCGGCGCCGAAGCTCGTCAGTGCCGAGCAGGTCCGGGAGATGCAGAAGGGCTCGGTGATGGTCGACATCTCGATCGACCAGGGCGGCTGCTTCGAGACGAGCCGGCCGACCACCCACGCCGAGCCAACCTATGTTGTCGACGACGTCGTGCATTACTGCGTGACGAACATGCCGGGCGCCGTGCCGCGGACGAGCACCTTCGCGTTGACGAACGCGACCCTGCCCTTCGTCAAGTCGCTTGCGAATCTAGGCTGGCGTGAGGCGCTGGGGCGCGATCCGCACCTGGCAAACGGCCTCAACGTGCACGCAGGTCACGTCAACCACGAGGCCGTGGCGCAGGATCTCGGCTACACCTACGTGCCCGCGGCGGATGCCCTGAAGGCGTAGTTCGTCCCGGCCGGGCGCGGCTGCGACGCCGCAGTCGCGGCTTGAAGAGCCGCTCCTACAGTCCACGATTCAGCGACGTCGAACGTTTCTGCTGTAGGAGCGGCTCT
>JAZBNZ010000302.1:0-4668 GCA_036350895.1 Woeseiaceae bacterium | reverse complement strand
AGCGTCAAGCGCTTCTTCGAAAGCATCGGTCAGTAGGGGCGGCTCATCGACGCCGTGCGGATCGGGATCGCGGGCGCCGGCCGGATGGGGCAGGCCATTGCCGCGCGACTGGACCAGATTGATGACCTGGACTGCGCGGTGGTTTGGAGCCGCACGCCCGGGCGGCATGCCGAACGCTTCCCCGACGGAACCCGGTTCGACGCCGATATCCATGCGGTTGCTGCAGCCTGCGACGTGCTCATCGATTTCAGCCTGCCCGCCGGCACGGTCGAGGCCGCCGCGGCCGCGGCACGTGCGGGATGCCCGCTCGTATGCGGGGTCAGCGGACTCAGCGAGACACAGCTCGAGGTGCTGGCGCAGACGGCCGGGGACGTGCCGGTCGTCTTCGACCGCAACATGAGCCAGGGGATTGCGGTGCTGACGGACGTCGCCGCGCGCGTCGCGCGCGCCCTAGGTGACGACTTCAGGGTCACGATCGACGAGACACATCATGTTCACAAGCTGGACGCGCCCTCCGGGACCGCGCTCAAGCTGGGTGAAGCCGTCGCCGCGACGCGGGAGCGACCGCTGTCGGACCTCATGTGGTACGAGCAAGCCGGTGAGGCGCCCGACGACGCCATTCGCTTCCACGTGGAGCGGCGGGGCGAGGTGCCGGGCGACCACGCGGTCCGTTTCGAGTCGCCGACCGAAACCCTGACGCTGGCGCACAGCGTCACCACGCGCAGCGTATTCGCAGACGGCGCGCTGCGAGCGGCACGCTGGGTCCGGGGGCGGGCGCCGGGGCTGTATTCGATGGCGGACGTCCTTGGCCTGACCGCGGATTCGAAGAATCCCGGCTAAAGCTGTGGCACGCACCGGGTGTCTTCTGTAAACTGATCCGGATCGCTGAGCGGTCAGCGAAGTCATGAGCGGGAGGCCAGATTCCTTCCGCTTTTGTACATCTGCAGCCGGCGGATTCCCGCCCCGATCGTACGATGCCTGGCGCTGATCCTCTCGGGATCGATTGTTTTCTGCCAGAGGATCGACATTGAGCACACCTGCTGTACTTGCCCTCGAGGACGGCACGCTTTTCCACGGCACGTCGGTCGGTACCGACGGCAAGACCATCGGTGAAGTCGTCTTCAATACCGCGATGACGGGCTACCAGGAAATCCTTACCGACCCGTCGTACTGCCGCCAGCTCGTCACGCTGACCTATCCCCATATCGGCAACACCGGCACCAATGCCGAGGACATGGAGTCGGCGAAAATCCAGGCGTCGGGCCTGATCATCCGCGACAGCTCGATGATCACGAGCAGCTGGCGCTCCGAGCGCGGCTTCGAGGAATTCCTGAGGCAGGGTGACACCGTCGCCATCGCGGATATCGACACCCGCAAACTGACCCGCATCATCCGCGAGAAGGGCGCACTCTCCGGCTGCATCATGACCGGCGACGCCGATCCCGACGAGGCCGTGCGGCACGCGCGCAAGTTCCCCGGGATTTCGGGCATGGACCTCGCAAAATTCGTGACGACCCGGGAGAGCTACCAGTGGTGTCACGGCACGAGCTTCGGCAAGCAAGCCCGGATCGTGGGCCGGCGCATTGCGCCCTACCACGTCGTCGCGTACGACTTCGGCGTCAAGCGGAACATTCTCAAGATCCTGTCCGACCTCGACTGCCGCATGACCGTCGTGCCGGCCACGACGAGCGCCGAGGAGGCCCTGTCGCACGCGCCCGACGGCATCTTCCTGTCGAACGGACCCGGCGACCCCGAGCCCTGCGATTACGCGATCGAGGCGATCCAGGAGTTCCTGGAACGTGGCGTCCCGCTGTTCGGCATCTGTCTCGGTCACCAGCTGCTCGGCCTCGCGGCCGGGGCTCGGACCGTGAAGATGAAGTTCGGACATCACGGCGCGAACCACCCGGTCAAGGACCTGGCGACCGGGCGCGTGATGATCACCAGCCAGAACCACGGCTTCGCGATCGACGAGGATTCGCTGCCCGACACGCTCGAGCCCACGCATCGCTCGCTGTTCGACGGCAGCCTGCAGGGAGTCGCGCACACGGCGAAGCCTGCGTTCGGTTTCCAGGGGCACCCTGAGGCGAGCCCCGGTCCGCACGACATCGTGCCCCTGTTCGAGCGGTTCATCACCGCGATGGACGAGGCCAAGCGCAACCTCTCCAAGGCGGCGGCGACGCGGTCCTGAACCACGGATACCCGGGCCGCGGGCCCGCCCTGACAAAAGCAGACACAGAGAATGCCCAAGCGTACTGATATCGAGAGTATTTTGATCATTGGCGCCGGACCGATCGTCATCGGCCAGGCCTGCGAGTTCGACTATTCGGGAGCGCAGGCTTGCAAGGCACTCAAGGAAGAAGGCTTCCGCGTCATCCTGGTGAATTCCAACCCGGCAACGATCATGACGGACCCCGAGACGGCCGATGCGATCTACATCGAGCCCGTGCACTGGACGGCGGTCGAACGCATCATCGCCAGGGAGCGGCCGGACGCGCTGCTGCCGACGATGGGCGGCCAGACCGGGCTGAACTGTGCTCTCGACCTCGCGCGCGAAGGCGTGCTCGAGAAATACGGCGTCGAGATGATCGCCGCCAAGCGTGAGGCCATCGACATGGCCGAAGATCGGGACCAGTTCAAGCGGGCCATGATCGAGATCGGCCTCGAGGTGCCGACCGCAGACATCGCGCACTCTCTCGAGGAAGCAATCCAAAAGCAGGAGGCGATCGGTTTTCCGACGATCATCCGGCCGTCGTTCACGATGGGCGGTACCGGGGGCGGCATCGCGTACAACAAGGAAGAGTTCGAGCGCATCGTGAGCCACGGGCTCGAGATGTCGCCGACGACGGAGGTCCTGCTCGAGGAGTCCGTCATCGGCTGGAAAGAGTTCGAGATGGAAGTCGTCCGTGACCGGAACGACAACTGCATCATTGTCTGCTCGATCGAGAATTTCGACGCGATGGGCGTCCACACCGGCGATTCGATCACCGTGGCACCCGCGCAGACGCTGACCGACAAGGAATACCAGCGTATGCGCGACGCGTCGATCGAGGTGCTGCGCAAGATCGGCGTCGAGACCGGCGGCTCCAACGTCCAGTTCGCGGTCAACCCCGAGGACGGGCGCATGCTCGTCATCGAGATGAACCCGCGGGTCTCGCGGTCCTCTGCGCTGGCATCGAAGGCGACGGGGTTCCCGATCGCCAAGGTGGCCGCGAAGCTCGCGGTCGGCTACACGCTCGACGAGCTCAGGAACGACATCACCGGAGGGGCGACGCCGGCGTCGTTCGAACCGGCGATCGACTACGTGGTGACGAAGATCCCGCGCTTCACGTTCGAGAAGTTCGTCGGCACCAATGACCGGCTCACGACGCAGATGAAGTCCGTGGGCGAAGTAATGGCCATCGGCCGGACCTTCCAGGAGTCGATGCAGAAGGCGCTGCGCGGTCTCGAGATCGGGATCGACGGCTTCGACGAGATCGTCGAGCTGCCCCTGACCGAGATCGAGCGTGACCGGCTGCGCCAGGAGCTGCGCCTGCCCGGCGCCGATCGCATCCGCTATCTTGCCGACGCGCTGCGCGCGGACTTTAGCTTCGACGACGTTGCCGAAGTGAGCGGCATCGATCCGTGGTTCCTCGCGCAGATAGCGGACATCATCGACACCGAAGCCGGGATCCGGGAACTCGGCATCGATGACCTCGACACGGCGACGCTGCGCCGGCTGAAACGCAAGGGCTTCTCCGATGCGCGCATTGCGAGGCTCATGGGCGTCGGCGAGAAGGACATCCGCAAGCGGCGCGTCGAGACCGGCGTGCGGCCGGTCTTCAAGCGCGTGGATACCTGCGCGGCGGAATTCGCGACGGCCACGGCCTACATGTATTCGACCTACGAGGAAGAGTGCGAGTCGGCGCCCAGCGACCGGCCCAAGATCATGATCCTCGGCGGTGGCCCGAACCGCATCGGCCAGGGAATCGAGTTCGACTACTGCTGCGTGCACGCGGCGCTCGCCCTCAAGGAAACGGGTTACGAGACCATCATGGTCAACTGCAACCCCGAGACCGTTTCAACCGACTACGACACGTCCGATCGCCTGTACTTCGAGCCGCTGACCTTCGAGGATGTCATGGAGATCATCGACAAGGAGCAGCCCAAGGGCGTGATCGTGCAGTACGGGGGGCAGACGCCGCTCAAGCTCGCCGAAGGTCTCGAGGCGGCGGGCGCGCCGATCATCGGGACCTCGCCGGACTCGATCGATCTCGCCGAGGACCGCGAGCGCTTCCAGCAGCTGGTCCGGAAGCTGGATCTCAAGCAGCCGCCGAACACGACGGCGCGCAGCCGTGAAGATGCACTCAGGATGGGCGCGGACGTCGGCTATCCAATCGTCGTCCGCCCGTCTTACGTGCTCGGCGGCCGCGCGATGGAGATCGTCCACAGCGACGAGGACCTGACCGCCTACATGGACGCCGCGATCAAGGTCAGCAACGACAGCCCGGTCCTGCTGGATCGCTTCCTCGATCTCGCGACGGAGGTCGACGTCGACTGCATTTGCGACGGTGAGAACGTGCTTATCGGCGGCATCATGGAACACATCGAGCAGGCGGGCGTGCATTCCGGCGACTCCGGCTGTTCGCTGCCGCCGTTCAGCCTGTCCGAGGAATTGCAGCAGGAACTCGT
>JAZBNZ010000301.1:0-2478 GCA_036350895.1 Woeseiaceae bacterium | reverse complement strand
CGCCTCGAGCTGTTCGCCCGAATACGCCGTGATCGCGACCGGCACCGATTGCGCGAGCTCCTCGCGCTTGCGTGCCGTAACGGTAATTTCCTCGAGCAGCGCCCCGGCCGCACCCTGCGACCCTTCCTGCGCCGACGCCGGAGCGTTTGCGACTGCCCCGGCCGCGACGAACGCGGCGAGGCCGAACCCAATAGTCCTTCTCATGTTGATCCCCCTGGTTGATGAACCGCCCTCCGGCACCGGTTATACCGACAGGCGTCGTCCTCGATTATGCGCCTCCATGACGCGAAAATCGCTAATTATGGTAGTAAAACGCAGGCAACAACACCAATGCAAAACACGCCGGCCGGGCGCGCCCTGCCCGGCGCAGGTTCGATTTAGTTGTCTGCGTCCAGGCGGTACACGGATTCGCCGCCCTTGATCGTCTCTATGACGTCGATATCCGCAAGCTCGGCCTCCGGCACCGCAAGCGGATTCGCCGACAGGATGACAAAATCCGCGACCTTGCCGACCTCGATGCTGCCCTTGTCGTCTTCTTCAAAATGCTGCCAGGCCGGCCAGATCGTCATTGCCCTGAGCGCGGTCATGACGTCGACGCGGTGCTCGGGACCGAGCACGGCACCGCTGCGCGTGCGCCGCGTGACGGTCGCCGACAGTACCCGCATCGAGTCCGGCAGCGCGACGGGCGCGTCGTGGTGCGTACCGAAGATCATGTCTTCGGCGCGCAGCCAACCGGTCGGCGATATGTTCTCCGCGCGATCCGGACCGAGCACCGAATCCCGGTGCCAGTCACCCCAGTAGAACGTGTGCATCGGGAACAGGGACGGGAAGATGTCGAGCGCCTTGAGTTGACCAACCTGGTCGGCCCTGAGCGTCTGGCCATGGATTAGCACAGGGCGGTTGTCGACGCCGGGATACTTGTCGCGCGCGGCGCGGACGGCGGCGATCATCGAGTCGATCGCGGCATCGCCGTTGGCATGCACGAGGACCTGCCAGCCGTTCGCAAAGGCCTTCTCGATCGCCGTGAAAGTCGTCTCTTCATCGACGGCCGGGTAACCACGATAGTCGGCTGGCAGCCCGTCCGGCACCACGTGGTAGGGCTCGGTAAGCCATGCCGTCTTGCCCTGGGGCGAACCGTCTATCGTCAGCTTGACGCCGCCAACACGGAAGCGGTTGGTATAGTCCGGCGTCGGGTTGACCTCGCCGGTCGTCAGCACGTCCGGGTAGGCGACGACATCGATGGGCAGGCCATCGGTGTCGGCGACTTTCTGCATGGCCAGCACGCTGTCCGCGGAAGCGCGGCCTTCCTGCGCCGTGGTATAGCCGTAGCGCGCAGCGGCCCGGGCACCCTCGAGCACGAACGCCCGGTTGACCTCGTCATCGAACCGGGCCCCGAGCACGCCGATGACCCTGAAGAACGCGGTCTCCTCGAGAACGCCGTTGGGCTCCATCGAGCCGGCCCGACGCCGAATGACGCCGCCGGGCGGATTCCCGGTCGCTGCGGTGATGCCCGCCAATTCCAGCGCAAGGCTGTTGGCGACCCCGAGATGTCCCGACTGGTGGATGATCAGGACGGGCCGGTCGGTCGAAACCGCGTCGAGCTCGTCGCGCGTCGGGTGTCTCTGCTCGGCCAGCTGGGAGTCGTCATAGCCGAAACCGACGATCCAGCCGAGCTTGGCGAAAGGACCCGTATCGGTCGCCGCGAAGTCGGCCAGTTCGGTCTCGAGGGCGGCAATGTCCTGCCCGGGACCGTCGGGGGGCGGCAAGAGATTGGCAGACAGCTCCTGGCTGCCGATCGCGAAGACGTGGCCATGCGAATCGACGAAGCCCGGCAGCATCGTCTTGCCGTCGAGGTCGATGGACTGCGTGCTCTCGCCGACGAAACGGGAGACCTCGTCGAGTGCGCCCACCGCGAGGATTCTGCCGTCCTTAACGACGACGGCCTCTGCCAGCGGTCTGGCGTCGTCTATCGTGATGATCGTGCCGCCGGAGTAGATCGAGTCGGCGACCTCGCCGGGCGGGGTGGCCTTGCTGCAGGCGGTCAACGCACACAGCAACGCAAATATTGTCAGCGTTCGAAAGGACATCGCGGCATTCCGTCAGGTCAACGGCCGCAGTGTAGCAGCATGCCGGGCGGCGAGCGCGGAGCGCCAAAAAGAGCGGCCCGCTGCCGGGGGGGATGACAGCGGGCCGCGGAGTCGGCTACCGGTTCATCGCGGACCGGTTACCGATTTCGAAATAGCGCGTCAGGCGCCGGTAGTTACTACTCGTTCGAGACGGGCGAGGTTGATCGCCGGTTCGGCAAGCCGCGACTTGATGTCGATCGCTTTTTCGAAGTCCGCTGCGGCGAGATCGTACTGACCTTTGAGTGCCCGGGCGACGCCCCGGTTCGACAGCGCCATCGCCATGAAACGACGAACCGCCATCGAGTCGGTGGCCTCGCCGTATCCAGGGCTGCGGGCATCGACGAGCGCAGTG
>JAZBNZ010000300.1:0-6918 GCA_036350895.1 Woeseiaceae bacterium | reverse complement strand
CTTGAGGTTTTCAACGCGATCGGCGCGTTCTTCCATCAGGAACGGAACGTCGAGAGCAATCGACTGCTCGATGCCGTCGATCATGCGCTCCATCAGCGGGAAGATCTGCCGGTTGATCACGTCGACCTGGTCAATCGAGAGCGCGATGTCCTCGAGCACTGCTGCCTGGCCATCCGTCTGGGCAACCATCAGTCGATTGTAGACTCGCAGTCCGTCGATCTCTTTATTGATCGAGCGGTAGTCGTCTTCCAGCGAACGGGTGCCTTCGACGATATTGTTGATTCGTTCCTGCGACTGCTGGGCCAGCGTGAGCCGCTCCTGACTTGCCGACAAAACACGGTCGACGGTCTGGGCGAAGGCGCTGCCGGACGTAGCGACGAGAGCCGCAGCGAGAGCTGCGAGCGCGACGCCCCGACTGCTGTTGATGCACCGTTTCATGAACGCTCCTTACTTGAAGTTCGAGGTCGAGTATTACTAATACATGTATTCAGGAGAGGGATGCAACGCATCTAAACGACAGCTGCACTTGTGATAACGGTTTCGCTGAAACGCAAACCCGCCAACGCTCACGGCCCTCTCCTGGATCGCCGCGGCGATAAATTTTTGTTCGGTCCCGTTACTTGTGTTCCCAGACGCCCGCAACTTGTCGCTCCGGGTTCCCCGCCTTCGCTTTATTCCTTTAATTTTTCACATCAGGTCCCGACGCACCGGCGGCAAGAATAACACACGCGTCGTCGAGCGCCAGCCCAACTTCCCGGGGCGCCGTCGGACACCGCCGAGTCGTCTTCGCCGCATCTCTCCGGAGCCGCCTGGCCTGCACCGCGTTGGTATCACAAGTAACTGAATTGCCTGCCGTTGACAAGTCCCGCGCCTTGCAACATTATCGCCGCATGGTGGCGTCATCGAAAACCCGTCGTCGCGAATCCACCCTGCGTCGACTTACGCTCCTTGCACTCGTGCTTGCCGGCATCCGGAGGCATTGCGAGTAGCGGTTCGACGTCACGTAAGAACGCAGGAAACCTCGCAAGCTGATCCGGGCTGCGAGGTTTTTTTTTGCCGGATATTTTGTTGATCAGGAAACAGACCATGCGAATGTATTCAGAAGCCGACGTCGACACGAGCGTCCTCGAGGGGCGCCGCATTGCGGTGCTCGGTTACGGCAGCCAGGGCCGCGCGCACGCCCTCAACCTCAAGGACAGCGGACTCGACGTCGTGGTCGGGTTACGTCCGGACGGGGCCAGCTGGTCGAAGGCCGAGGCTGACGGCCTGCGCGTCGAGGAGCCCGCGGCCGCGGTCAAGGGTGCCGCGGTTGTGATGTTTCTCACGCCCGATATGGTTCAGAAAGCCCTCTACGAGTCGCTTGTCGACAACATCGAGCAGGGGGCGCTGCTGCTTTTCGCGCACGGTTTCGCGATTCACTACCACCTCATCGAGCCCCGCGCCGACCTCGATGTCGCGCTGATCGCACCGAAAGGTCCGGGCGGCCTCGTGCGACGTCAATACGAGGAGGGCCATGGCGTCCCCTGCCTCGTCGCGGTACACCAGGACGCTACCGGCAACGCGCTCGCGCTGTCGCTCGCGTACGCAGCGGGCATCGGCGGCGCCCGCGCCGGCGTGATCGAAACGACCTTCGCCGAGGAAACCGAAACCGACCTGTTCGGCGAACAGGCGGTCCTCTGCGGCGGCGCCACCGAGCTCATCGTTGCCGGCTTCGAAACCCTGGTCGAGGCCGGCTACCAGCCGGAGGTCGCCTATTACGAAGTGATGCACGAGCTCAAGCTGATCGTCGACCTGCTCCACGAGGGCGGCCTCCGGAAGATGCACAACTTCATTAGCGACACGGCGGCCTGGGGCGACATGATCAGCGGGCCGCGGGTGGTCGACGAGCACGCGCGAGCGCGCATGAAAGAAGTCCTCGGCGACATCCGGGACGGCACGTTTGCCCGCAACTGGATTGCCGAGAACGAAGCCGGCATGCCGGAGTTCAAGCGCCGGATGAAAGCAGATCTCGAGCATCCGATCGAAAAGGTAGGCAGCGAACTGCGGTCACGCATGGACTGGCTGAGCGACTAGCCGGTCGGGTATCCCCCCACTCAAGACAGGAACACGGCCATGACGAGCGACAAGATCCGTATATTCGACACGACCCTCCGGGACGGTGAACAGGCGCCCGGCTGCAGCATGACGCTTCGGGAAAAGCTGCGCGTTGCCCGGGCCCTCGCGGATCTCAACGTCGACATCATCGAGGCCGGTTTCCCGGCTGCTTCACCCGGAGACTTCGATTCCGTCAAGGCCATCGCGGACGAGGATTTCGGCCCGGTCGTCTGCGGCCTCGCGCGGTGTCATCCCGAGGACATCGAAAAGGTCTACCAGGCGGTTCGCAGTGCACGGCGGCACCGGATTCATGTCTTCGTCGCGACCAGCGCGATCCATCGCGAGCACAAGCTCAAGATGGCGAAAGAAGAGATCATCAAGAGCGCCGTCGGCGCGATCCGGCTCGCCCGCGAGTACGTGGACGACGTCGAATTCTCGCCGGAAGACGCCTCGCGGACCGAGCTCGGCTACCTCGCGGAGGTCGTCGCCGCGGCTATCGAGGCCGGCGCGACCACCGTCAATATTCCGGATACGGTCGGCTATACCGTTCCCGCGGAGTTCGATCGCCTGTTCCGGCACCTCAAGGACAACGTGCCGGGGATCGACGACATCACACTGTCGGTCCACTGTCACAACGACCTCGGCATGGCCGTCGCGAACAGCCTCGCCGCCGTGAATGCCGGCGCCCGCCAGGTCGAGTGCACGATCAACGGCATCGGCGAGCGTGCCGGCAACTGCAGCCTCGAGGAGGTCGTCATGGCGGTGAAGACCCGCGAGGAGTTCTTCGGCCTCCACACGGACATCGAGACGACTCGCCTTTACCCGACGTCGCGCCTCGTCTCCAGCATCACGGGCATGCACCCGCCGCGCAACAAGGCGATCGTCGGCGAGAATGCGTTCGCCCACGAGGCCGGCATCCATCAGCACGGCATGCTGCAGCATGCCTCGACCTACGAGATCATGCGCCCGGAAGACGTCGGCATCAGCAAGTCGAACCTTGTGCTCGGCAAGCACTCGGGTCGGCACGCCTTCCGGGACCGGGTCCGTGAACTGGGCTTCGCCCTCGACGACTTCGAGACCAATCGCGCCTTCCAGGAGTTCAAGAAACTCGCCGACCGCAAGAAGGACGTATACGACGGCGACATCGAGGCCATCATCATGAATGCCGATGGCGCATCGGCAGGGCCTTATGCCCTCCGCTCGCTCGAAGTCAGGACTCGCACCGACGAGGATGCCCACGCGGCCGTCACCGTGCTCGACGATGACGGTAAGGAGCAGTCGGCCTCGGCTGCCGGCGACGGTCCCATCGCGGCTGCGGTACAGGCGCTGGAGGCCGTAACGGGCGTCCCGCTCACACTGCTCAACTTCGAACTGCACAGCGCCTCCGTCGGCGAAGACGCCCAGGGTGAGGTGACCGTCACGGTCGAGCACGAGGGAACGACCTATCGCGGCAACGGCACCAGCGTCGACATTGTCGAAGCCGGCTGCCGGGCCTGCCTCGAGGTGATGAACCGTATTCTGCGCCGGCGCCAGCGAGGCGACGCCCCGGCTCCGGCCGACACGACCCGCGCCACGATCTGAACCCGGCCGGGAAGTACCGGCACCACCACGGAAACTGCATGTGAAACCCGCGACACTCTTCGAAAAGGTCTGGAACCGGCACGTCGTCGTGCCAGAGACCGCCGATACGCCCGCCATCCTGTTTATCGACCTGCACCTGATCCACGAGGTGACCTCGCCGCAGGCGTTCCAGCTGCTTCGCGAACAGGGCCTGCCGGTGCGCCGTCCCGACCTGACGCTCGCGACCATGGATCACTCGACGCCGACGACGCCCGTTACGACCTTCAAGGATCTTGCCGTCGTCGGTGAGAAGGCGGCCGCGCAGATCGTGCAGATGGAGAAGAACTGCGGCGAATTCGGGCTCGACCTGCTCGGGTTCGACAGCGCGCAACGCGGCATCGTGCACGTCATCGGGCCGGAGCTCGGCGCAACGCAGCCCGGCAAGACCATCGTCTGCGGCGACAGCCACACGAGCACCCACGGTGCATTCGGCGCCCTCGCCTTCGGCATCGGGACCACGGAGGTCGGTCACGTTCTCGCCACGCAGTGCCTGCTGCAGCGCCGGCCGAAGACGCTGGCCGTCAACGTCGAGGGCCGCCTGCCCTTCGGGGTCGGACCGAAGGACCTGATACTCGCGATCATCGGCCAGATCGGCGTGGACGGCGGTACCGGACACGTCATCGAGTACCGCGGCGAAGCGATCCGGGCCATGGACATGGATGCCCGCATGACGATCTGCAACATGTCCATCGAGGCCGGCGCACGCGCCGGGATGATTGCGCCGGACGAGACGACGTTTGCCTACCTCGAAGGCCGTGAACGGGTGCCCCGCGGGGACGACTGGGACGCGGCCATCGCGCGCTGGAAAGAGCTCGTTACCGACGACGGCGCAAGCTTCGACAAATCCGTAACGATCGACGCGAGCAGCCTCGAGCCCATGGTCACCTACGGAACGAATCCGGGCATGGTGGTCGGCATCGACGAGCCGATTCCCGATCATGGAGAGGATGCCGGGTTCAGGAAAGCGCTCGACTACATGCAGGTGGAAAGCGGGAAGCCGATGACCGGCAATGCCGTCGACATCGTCTTCGTCGGCAGCTGCACCAACTCAAGGATCAGCGACCTCGAGCAGGCGGCAGCCGTGCTGCGTGGCCGCCATGTTGCCGAGGGCGTGCGGATGCTGGTGGTTCCGGGTTCGCAGCAGGTCAAGGCTCAGGCCGAGGCACGCGGCCTGGATCGCGTCTTCATCGACGCCGGCGCCGAGTGGCGCGAATCAGGCTGCTCGATGTGCCTCGGAATGAACGGCGACACCGCTCAGCGCGGGCAGCTGACGGTGAGTACCAGCAACCGCAACTTCGAAGGTCGCCAGGGCGTCGGCGCCCGCACGGTGCTGGCAAGTCCCGCCACTGCCGCGGCGTCGGCGATCCGCGGTCACGTCGCCGATCCCCGGCCCTTTCTGAAGGAGGCCTGACATGCAAGCCGTTACCGCGATTCGCTCGCGCACCGTAGTGATGCCAGCGAAGGATATCGACACCGACCAGATCATCCCGGCCCGCTTCCTGACGACGACGACCCGCGAGGGCCTCGGCGAGAGCCTGTTCTGCGACCTGCGCTATGACGCCGACGGGAACCCGAAGCCGGAATTCGAACTCAACCGGCCGGAAGCCGCCGGCTGTTCGATCCTGGTGGCCGGAAAAAACTTCGGCTGCGGCTCGTCTCGCGAACATGCCCCGTGGGCCCTGGTCGATTCCGGCATCCGGGCCGTCATCTCCACGGAGATCGCGGATATATTCCGCAGCAACGCACTGAAGAACGGGCTCCTCGCCATTGTCGTCGATCCGCAGACGCACGCCTGGCTTCTCGACAACCCGGGCGCCGAGATCGAGATCGACGTCGTCAACTCGACGGTCACCCTGCCGACCGGCGAGTCGGTCGAGTACCCGATCGACGCGTTCGCCCGTTACTGCCTGGTCGAGGGTATCGATCAGCTGGGCTACCTGCTGCAGAACCAGGACGCGATTCGCGACTACGAGGCGTCGAGGCCGTGAACGCACTCATCACGCTGCTGCCCGGCGACGGCATCGGCCCGGAAGTAACGGCTGCCGCAGAGCGCGTGTTGCGCAGGATAGCGGAGCGCGACGGTCACGAGTTCCGATTCGAATCCCGGCTGATCGGCGGCGCGGCCATCGACGCGAGCGGCGACCCGCTGCCGGCTGACACGATCGCCGCTGCCCGGGAGTCCGATGCCGTTTTGCTGGGCGCCGTCGGTGGCCCGAAGTGGTCCGATCCTGCCGCCCCGGTCCGCCCCGAACAGGGACTGCTCAAGCTGCGCTCGGTCCTCGAAGTCTTCGCCAACCTGCGGCCGGTGCGGGTCAACCCGAACCTGGCCAGCGCCTCGCCACTGAAGCCCGAGCTGCTCGTGGGCGTCGACATGATCGTCGTCCGCGAATTGACGGGCGGTATTTATTTCGGGGAAAAGCAGCGAACGGCGGACGCCGCCAGCGACCTGTGCACCTACACCACGATGGAAGTCGAGCGGATCGTCAGGGTCGCGGCAGGCCTCGCCGAGTCCCGGCGCGGCAAGCTCTGCTCCGTCGACAAGGCCAATGTCCTCGAGACTTCCCGTCTCTGGCGCGAGGTAACCGACCGGCTGCTGGCGGCCGAGTTTCCGGAGCTTCACACCGAAACCCTGCTCGTCGACGCGGCGGCCATGCACCTCCTGAGCCGCCCGGCCGACTTCGACGTCATCGTGACCGAGAACATGTTCGGCGACATCCTGACCGACGAGGCCTCAATGCTCGCCGGCTCTCTCGGGCTCCTGCCCTCCGCCTCGCTCGGCGACTCGTCTCGCGGGCTCTACGAACCGATCCACGGCTCTGCGCCGGACATCGCCGGCCGGGGCATTGCGAACCCCTGCGGGACGATCGCGAGTGCCGCCCTCTTGCTGCGCCACAGCCTCGGGCTTAACGCCGCGGCCGCAGCGGTCGAGGCCGCACTTGACCAGGCGATCGCCGCCGGCCTTCGCACTGCCGACATTGCGGGTCCCGGCGACCAGCCGGTTTCGACGGAAGCGTTCACCGACGCGGTCGTCGCTGCCCTCGAGCGCTAGCCCTCAGGCGACCGCGGCGGGTGCCAGCGTTCCGGTCCGGCGCGCGGCGTCGAGGGCATTCAGCACGTCCGCCACCAGGTCTTCCGCGCTCTCCAGCCCGACCGACAGCCGCACCAGGTTCGACTTTATGCCGGCATTCCGAAGCGCCTCGGGCG
>JAZBNZ010000299.1:0-34207 GCA_036350895.1 Woeseiaceae bacterium | reverse complement strand
TAACGACCGGCAAGCCCGACAGCTGGCCCGTATTTCTCGCGGCCTTTCATTACATGAACGAACTCCGCGACCTCGGTATCCGCTTTTATGCCTACGAACCTGGATTCCTGCACGAGAAGGTCTCGTTGATTGACGACACAGTTTCAACGGTCGGTACGCCGAATTTCGACAATCGTTCTTTCCGCCTCAATTTCGAAGTGACCGCGCTCATCGCCGACGAGTCCTTCGCGACGGAAATGGAGAAAATGTTCGAGGCGGATTTCGCGCATGCCGTCGAACTCGACCCGACGGAACTCCAACACCGGTCATTCTGGTGGCGCCTGGGCGTGGCACTTTCCCGCCTGGCAGCTCCTGTGCTTTAGCGATGCGTTGAAACCGAGCACCTGCCCTCAGCAACTGCACGATCTTTGAACCAAGGCGCGCTGTTGACGAAATGGACCGTATAGTTGACGCTTTTCCCGGCCTAAGCTGTTGGCCAGGTGGCTACATCAAGGCGAAGTATGCCGGCTCGAGGGTCAGCGTCGGCGCTTTGCCGGACTCGGTGGGGTCAGCACCCAAGGGCTCTCCCTGTCTTCCGCGCTACGCCGATCGAGAAGCAGCAACGGTCTGCTAGCTCGCCGATGCTTCCTGCTCACGACGAAGCGCGATGCGCCGCTGCACTTCGTCGAACAGCTCTTCGCGAAGCCTCAGCAGCTTGAACAGCTCGACGACCGTGAAGAACGGCGCCGCGAGCTGGGCCTGAATCGGGTGCTTGACGAGTACCGGCATCGACTTCTCGACCGCGTGGCCGATGAACTGCAGCAGGTAGCCGCCGAAAAAGCAGCCGGCGGCTATACCGCCTGACACGGGCAGCGGCAGCGTCCCGACCTGCATCGCCAGCAGCGTCAGCGCGGCACCGAAAATCGCGAAGGCGATCGCGAACAGGGCATCGAGCGTAAAGTAGAAGGCCACGAAGGCGATCAGCACGATCTGCGCGAGATTGATACTGGCAAACGGCAGGTCCAGCCTCAGCCAGCTCAGCGGGATCAGGACGCCGAACATGATTGTCGGGATCCCGAGCATGTGTACTAAGACATTGAAGGGATGCTGGTGCGATGCCGCGTAACCCGTCAGCATCTCCATAAGCTTGCTGTCGCTGTTCATGCCGTCACTCCGCGTACGATCGGGACGAATCTTACATGATACGTCGAGGCGGCGGCGGGTATACTACCGGCCATGCTAGTTCTCCTTGCCGGGCTCATCCTCTGGGCCGTCGTACACTGGTTCCCTCTCGCGCTCCCCGCCCAGCGCAGCGTCCTCGTGACGCGGCTGGGTGAGATGCCGTACAAGGGCCTCTTCTCCATACTCACGCTCGTCGCGATCGCCCTGATCGTTATCGGCTGGCAGCAGGCTCCGCTCGTCAAGGCCTACGTGCCGCCGTTCTTCGGCAACTGGGCAATCTCCGCGGCGATTGCGGTGTCGTTCATCCTGTTCTTCGCGCCCTACATTCCGAACAACCTCCGGCGCTTCGTGCGGCACCCGCAGCTCAGCGGCGTCGCTGTCTGGGGTCTCACCCACCTGCTCGTCAACGGCACGATCCGCGACGTGCTGCTGTTCGGCGGTTTCGCGCTCTGGGCGATCGTGGGCATTTTCTTCGCCAACCAGCGCGACGGCAAATGGCAAAAGCCGGCCGCTGTCCCGCTCTGGAAAGACGCCGTGTTGATCGGCTTCGCACTCGTCGTCACTGGTGTCGTCTTCCGTTTCCATGGCCAGCTCTTCGGCGTAACCCCCGTCCACCTCGGCTGAGCGCCCGTCGCGATCAACCCGTGATATGGTGGGTCGGACGTGCTGACCCGCTCGATTAAAATAAGCCTAAGTATAACAATCGCTTGTGGGACTCTTTGAAAGCGGCTTATCATATTACGCGCAGGCGCCACCGGCCACAACGGGAGGTCTCGCATGGAATTCATCTTCATCGCCGCGCTCCTCGCGCTGCTGATCTTCTGGTTCTTCCTGCGCAAGCGGGATGACTCGGGCAGGACGAAGCAGCAGGGAGCGACGCCCAGGCCTGAACGGCGAGCCAGCCATACCAGCGGTGAATACCATGCCGTGACGATTCGCCTGGGCCGGCAAACCTGCAGCGCAGTGAGAGAACTCAGCGACGAGCGCTTCCTCGCAGCCGACGCGCCTCGCCTGCCGCTGCCCGAATGTGACATCGCCGCACACTGCGAATGCAGCTTCGCACACCACAAGGACCGTCGTTCGGGGAAGGATCGCCGCAGCCCGTTCCGTCCCGGCGGCATTTCCGCGGTTACCGGCGAGTACGAAAAGGAACGCCGCGCCGGCGGCGAGCGGCGGCGCGACGAGGACGATTATTTCTGAGAAGTGCCGCTAGTAGGTATAGACGGCAACGGTGGATTCGTAGTCGGCAAGCTCGGCCTCGTGGCGGGCGCGCTCCTCGATCAGCCGATCGATTTCGGCCTCGAGTTCGCCCTGCTCCTCCGACAGGCGCTTCAGATCCGCGAGGATCAGGACACGATTCTCGATCGTCGTCTCGCTGCTGATCAGCGCCGCCTCCTTGGCCACGATCGTCTCGACGTTCTCCTCGATGCGCTGCTCGTTCGCGGCGATCGCGGCATTCACCCTGTTGACGTTGGAACGCAGCGAATACAGCCGGGAGCCCGCGCGATACGCATCGAGAAACTCCTCCTCCAGCGCGACGTCGCAGACGCCGCTGTAGCGGCCGCCGGACGCACCGAGGTTGAAACCACGGCTCGGCTGACAGAATTCGACCAGGCCTTCCTTGCGGCCCGCCTGGTAGTCACGGAAATCCGGGGCGACGCCGTGCTTCGCGCAGGCGTTTCTGTACGTGCCGAAGCGGTCGGACGTGAGGCCACGCGAACCGTCCTCGTAGCCGACAGCGTGCCAGTCACTCATGGCACACTGCTCCTCGTTCATTCCCGCGCAGCCGGACAGCGCTGCCGCAAGTACAATCAATAAACCGCGTTTCATGGTCGGGCCTCCTCCTTCCAGGGCAACGAGTGTCGTCGAGCGGACCACCCTCATGCCGTGATCGCACTCACAGATAACGGAAATCGGCTGAACGGATGCTGAAAACGGGGTACTACGCCCGCCGCGCTACGGCGGCGCTGTGAACTGCGTCACGGTTGCCCGCGGCGGACGCGGCTACGCTTGCCGTGAACCTACGGAGCCCCGTCCGCATGAACCTGGAAGCGCTGACCACAGCCGGTACCCTCGCCATCACCACCGCGGTGACGTTTCTTGTCTCGGCGAGGCTCTGGCAGGTCCTGACGCACTTTGCCGCCGGCGGCCCTGTGTTTCCAGAAAGCACGATGCGGGAAGCGGCGCAGCGGTTTCGCGACGAGACCGAACGCCTGCGGAGCAGTTACGCGAGCTACCTGGCGGCGGCGCTGATCTCCTGCATCATGTTCGTCGCGGCGCTCGGGCTAGACCTGCGCGGCTTCTACCAGGGCTACCCGACATGGCAGCTCTCGCTGGTCGCGATCCTGCTCGGCGCAATGGCGCTGTTCGTCTTCTACAAGATCGTCACGACGCTCAAGCAACTCGCCAGCGCCCGTTTCCGGCGTGATGCCAGTATTGCGGTCGGCCACCAGCTGCTCGGCCTGGCGGCAACCCACGGCGCCGTCTTTCACGACGTCGAAATCGGCAAGACCGTCGTCGACCACGTCTTCGTGGGACACAATGGCGCCTATGCAATCCACGTCATTGCCTGCCGCAACCGCGGGAAAGGAACGGCCCGCCTCGACGGCGAGCAGCTCTGCCTCGGCGGGCAGGTCATCAGCCTGGATACCTACACCAATCGCGTGCACAAGCTGTCGGCATCGTTCTCGAATCTTGCCGGGCAAAAGGTCCGGGTCCGGTCGGTCGTCGCGATCCCGGGTTGGGATATCGAGGGCCAGCAGGGTGAGAAACACCTGCTCGTCAACGAGCGGACGCTGCCGATGCTGACCGGCTGGAAGAGCCAGTCCGACTACCTGATGAACGAAGACGTGGACGCGATCCGCAAGTTCCTGGTCGAGCGCGGCCGCCGCGGCTGACGGCTCAGGCGTCCCAGCGGACGATCCGCTCGGCGAGCCGTCCGGTCGCCAGAACCTCGTGAAATTCATCCGCCAGCGCCCGGCAGTCGGCGACCGCGCGCCGCCACGCGCGGCGACGTTCGTCCGGCGGAAAGTTCACGAAGTCGTGCCGGTCCGGGATCTTGCCATGCGGCAGCGTGGCGACGAACTCGGGCGACGGACTGATCAGTAGCGTATCTGCAATGTGCCCGGCGCCGGGACGCCGCGACCGGAGCCGCTTGTCGAACCAGCCCGGCGTCAGGAAATCGTAGAAGTGCAGGTACAGGGCAAGTCGCCCGTTCGCGCTCTGCGGCAGGTCGAGGTGGTAGTCGATGACGCCACCGTCGCGGTACACGCCCCTGCGCGCCCCCGGAATGTCGGCGACGCCCTCGAGCACCAGCGGTATCGATCCGGTCGCGAGTACCGCCGGCTTGAGATTTCGCGCGTCGAGCGGCACCTCCTGCAGGGGAAAGCCGGCGAGTCCCCTGAACGGCGGGTTGTCCCTGGGGTCGTGAAAGAGAGCGCGCTCGAAGAACAATCCCAGGGAGCGGCGGCTCAGCAGGTTGAGCCCGGCCGTCGCCGCGAGCCCGGCGACCAAGAGCGGCGTCTTCTCGCTGGCCAGCACGTGTCGACTGCGGACGGTCATGATGTGCGTGCGCAGAACGGGGTGGGCGAGGATGGCGTCGACGGCCGTGTCGGGAACTACCTCGTCGAGGATCTCCCTTGAGCGCGTGGTGATCTCCCGGCGATCCGGCTTCTCGCTGTAGCGCTGCTCTATGTAAGCCTCTTCGAAACGCTCGATCGCCTTGAACGGCTCGGGCTGCGCGTAGCAGGCGAAGCGCCATGCCCCGATGGATGTGCCGATGGTATGCACGGGGCCCGACAACCCCGGCAGAATATCCTCCACGACGACGCGATCGAGCTGGCTCAGGACGAGCCATTTCGCACCGCCCGACGCGCCGGCAAGGGTTCCGACCATTGCCGGGTCGAAGCCCTCGCGCCGGATCGTTTCGAAAGCGCCGGGACCCGCACGGAATATCAGCTTCGTCGCCACGGGGCGGCCTGCCGGCGGTATCCTCAGCCGAACGGGTGCTGCTTGATGATCGTCTGCTCGCGATCCGGCCCGGTCGATATGATGTCGATGGGCACACCCGCAAGCTCTTCGATTCGGGCCAGGTAGTCACGAGCGTTCGGCGGCAAGTCGTCGTAACTCTTGATACCGACCGTCGAAGCCTGCCAGCCGGGCATGTCCTCGTAGACGGGCTCGCACTCGGCAAAACGATCCACCACGACCGGCAACCCCGCGACCGCTGCGCCGTCGATCTCGTAGCCGACGCAGATGCGGATGGTCTCCAGTTCGTCCAGCACGTCGAGCTTGGTGACACAGAGTCCCGATACGCTGCTGTTGACGATCGAGCGCCGGAGGGCGACGGCGTCGAACCAGCCGACCCGGCGCGGCCGGCCGGTGGTCGCGCCGAATTCGGCACCTACGGTCGCGATGTGTTCACCCATCTCGTCGAAGAGCTCGGTCGGGAACGGGCCGGCACCCACTCGCGTCGTGTACGCCTTGACGATGCCGAGAATGTAATCGAGGCTGCGCGGGCCGACGCCCGTACCGGTACTCGCCGCCGCCGCCACGGTATTCGAGGAAGTGACGAACGGATAGGTCCCGTGATCGATGTCGAGAAACGTCCCCTGGGCTCCCTCGAAGAGAATGCTCTTGCCCGCGGCCGAAAGATCGCTGAGCTCCTGGGTGACGTCGACGGTGATGGGCGCAACGACCTCGGCTGCCTGCATGGCCTCGTCGAGAGTCTGGTTGAAGTCGACAGGCTCGGTGCGGAAATAGTGCTTCAGCAGGAAGTTGTGATAGTCGAGGACCTCCCCGAGCTTGGCCGCGAATTTTTCCCGAACGAACAGATCCGAGACCCGGAGGGCACGGCGCGACACCTTGTCCTCGTAGGCGGGACCGATACCTCGTCCGGTCGTGCCGATCGCGGCCGCGCCGCGCGCTTTCTCGCGGGCGATGTCGAGCGCGACGTGCGACGGCAGGATCAGCGGGCAACCGGGGCTGACGCGCAGGCGCTCGAAAACCGGGATGCCGTTCGCGATGAGTTCGTTGGCCTCGTCGACCAGGGCCTCCAGCGACAGTACCACGCCGTTGCCGATCAGGCAGCTCACCCCTTCGCGCAAAATCCCGGAAGGGATCAGGTGCAGAACCGTCTTCTTGCCACCGATGACGAGCGTGTGTCCCGCGTTGTGCCCGCCCTGGAAGCGGACCACCGCCGCTGCGCGATCGGTCAGCAGATCGACAATCTTGCCCTTGCCCTCGTCACCCCATTGCGTGCCGATGACGACAACGTTTCTACCCATGTTCAAGCCTGAATGAAGTACAACAGAAGAAGGCCGGCCAGCATGATGGCAAGGCCGACGGTGCGCAGCGAATTATCACTGAGGCGGGCGAGTTCAGCTACCATTTTCCGGTAGCGTCCCGGCGCCGCGAACGGCAGCAGGCCCTCGAAAACGAGCACGAGCGCGAGCGCCGTCAGGAATAAGCTCTTGTCCACCGGGATCTGCCGGTCGCCGCAGATCTAGTTACCCTGCCCGCGGGACTGGTTCAGATACTGGAAAAACTCGTTGTTCGGGTCGATGACGAGAATGTCGCCCGGTGTGCCGACCGACTTCCGGTAGGCGTTGATGCTGCGGTAGAACGCGTAGAACTCCGGATCGCGGGTGTAGGCGTCCGCATAGATCTCGGCGGAGCGCGCATCGCCCTCACCGCGGAGTATCTGCGACTGCTTCCTGGCTTCGGCCCGGATGATCGTCGTTTGCTTGTCGGCCTCGGCACGGATGCGTTCGGCCTCGGCATCGCCGGTCGCGCGGCGCTCGAACGCGATACGTTTACGCTCGGCTTCCATCTGCCGGTAGACCGACTCGCGGACATCGTCCATGAACTCGACCTGCTTTACGCGGAAGTCGATCAACTCGGTGCCGAGGTCGGCGGCGGTCGGTGCCGCCGTGGTCAGCATGTCCTGCATGAGTTCCTGGCGGCCGACCGAGATCGCTTCCACGACCGTGCGGCTGCCGAACTCGGTGACGATCGCGTTCTTGATGATTTCACTCAGTCGATCCGCACCGACTTCGAGTGCGCCGCCCGTCGAGGTATAGAAGCGCACGGGATCGGTAATCCGGTACTTGACGAAGAAATCGACCTGCAGCGCCTCGTTCTCCTCGGTGAAGACGCGCTCCGGACGGTCGCTGATGGTAAGGATGCGATCCGGGAACTTGACGACCGTATCGATCACCGGCGCCTTCCAGTGCAGTCCCGGGGCGTAATCGGCCTCGATCACCTCACCGAGCCGGAGCTTGATCGCGAGTTCGCGTTCGTCGACGACGAACAGCGAGGAGATCAGGACGAAGCCGGCGATCGCGGCCAGCACCAGGTATCCGGTACGTGCACCACTCATTGTCTGGTCCTCCTTTCGCGTGAATCGGAGCTTTGCCGGGTATCCGACGAGTCGCGGGGCGCCGGTGACGGCAGGCTCGATACTGCGCCCTGGCGCATGACGCGCGTACCGTCCTGGTTCAGAAGCTTGTCGATGGGCAGGTACAGCAGGTTGCCGCTGCCTTCCGAGTCGATGATCACCTTGGTGGCGTTGCCATAGACTTCCTCGACGGCCTCGATGTAAAGACGGTCACGAGTGACCCGCGGCGCCTTCTGGTACTCGGCCAGGAGCGCCACGAAGCGCGCGGCTTCACCTTCGGAGTCCGCGATGACGCGATCCCGGTACGCCTCGGCGTCCTGCAGGATGCGGTTCGCCTCACCACGTGCTCTCGCGATCACGTCTCGGCTGTAGCCATCGGCATCGAGGATGGCGCGCTGGCTGTCATTACGGGCTTTCTGCGCGTCGTCTACTGCCGCCTGCACGGCGCTCGGGTAGTTGACCGTCTCGAGCGAGATCGACGTCACCGTAATCCCGGACTTGTACATGTCGAGCGTCGCCTGCAGGACGTCGAGCGTCCGCGAGGCGATCTCCTCGCGGCGGCCGGCCACCAGGGTTTCCAGTTGGCTCGTACCGACCACCTCGCGCAGCGCACTTTCGGTCACGTCGCGGAGCGTCAGCTCGGGTTCGACGACCTCGAAGCTGTAGTCGACCGGGTCGGCGCGCCGGTACTGCACCGTCATGTCGATGAAGACGTACTGCTCGTCCGCGGTGAGCATTTCGGTGCGGTAGGAATACTCCGTGACGCGCGTGGTGTTGACGAGCGTGACGGTCTCGATGGGGAACGGCAGGTGCCAGTGCAGGCCCGGCAGCGTGGTCTCGGTGTAGGCACCGAAACGCTGCACGATGCCGCGTTCGGCTTCGTCGACACGGTAGAAACCCGTGACGACCCAGGCCGCCAGCAGCAGGATGACGAGGATGAACGCCCCTGCAGCGCTACCGCCGCCGGGCCGGCCGCCGCCACCTTCGCCGCCGAGCAGCTTCGCCAGCCGACGCTGCCAGCCAAGGACGATATCGTCCAGGTTTGTCGGTTTTTCGTCACCGCGTTCCCACGGGTCTTTGCCGTTTCCGGGTTCGTTCCAGGCCATAATTTGCCTACTTAGAGTTGTCAGTGTGCTGCCGAGGCGGCGTCCGCCGCCACCGTCGGCTCCAGAATGTCGGGCGCAAGGTTTTCACGCTTGAGGAAGCGTCGCAAGTCCCGTTCGGCCATATTGACTTCCAGCTGCCAGCCGCCGGACTCGGTCGACGTCTCGTTAATGACCGCGCCCAGCTCGAAAAGTTTTGCCCGCTGCCGGCCCTGGCTCGCCTCGAGGTTGAGGTAGCCGTGCACGTGCTCGGGCGCGAGGCGGGTCTCGATGGCGTCGAGCAGGAAGTCCACGCCCTCGCCCGTTGCCGCGGACAGCCAGACGGCCCGGCCTTCGCCGTGCCGATTATTAGCAATCCGCGGCCGGCGATCCAGCTTGTCGATCTTGTTGTACACCCGGATCTGCGGAATCTTGTCCGCGTCGAGCTGCTTCAGGACCGAATTGACCTGCCTGACGCGCTGCCAGCGGTTCGGGTCGCTCGCATCAATCAGGTGCAGGATCAGGTCCGCTTCGCGCGCTTCCTGCAGCGTCGAGCGAAACGCGGCGATAAGTTCGTGGGGCAGATCCCGCACGAAACCGACCGTGTCGGCGAGGATAATCGGCTGCCCGCCCGGCAGGTCAATGCGCCGTACCGTGGGGTCGAGGGTCGCAAACAGCTGGTCCTTGACGTACACGCCGGCCTCGGTGAGCACGTTGAACAGCGTCGATTTCCCGGCGTTCGTGTAGCCGACCAGGGCGACGGTCGGAATTTCGGCCCGGAGACGATTCTGACGGTTCAGCGTCCGCCGGCGATCCACCTGCCGGAGCCGCTCGTTCAGCTGCCGAATGCGCTTGCCGAGCAGGCGACGGTCGGTTTCGAGCTGTGTTTCACCGGGGCCGCGCAAACCGATACCGCCCTTCTGGCGCTCGAGGTGCGTCCAGCCGCGCACCAGCCGCGTCGACAGGTGTTCCAGCTGGGCGAGCTCGACCTGCAGCTTGCCCTCGAAACTCCGGGCACGCTGCGCGAAGATATCGAGAATCAGGCCGGCGCGATCGAGCACACGACATTTCAGCGCGCGCTCCAGGTTCCGCTCCTGGCTGGGCGACAGCGACGCCGAACAGATGACGACCTCGGCCCGGCTGTCCTCCACGAGCGTCTTGAGATCGTCGAGTTTCCCGGCGCCGATGAAGTACCTGGGGTCCGGGCGCTTGCGCGCGCTCACGAGTTCGCCGACGAGCTCGGCCCCGGCGGAGCGGGCCAGCTCGGCGAATTCCTCGCGTTCATCGAGGTCGGGTGCACCCGACGCGCTTGCGTGCACCAGAATGGCGCGTTCGCCACTCTGCGGACGGTCAAACAATCAGGAACTCCTGGGGCTGGTACGGTCCCCGGCTACTCGTCGCCACCGTCGTCCGGAATCGGAAGACGGACGTTGCGAGACGGCACGACGGTCGATATTGCATGCTTGTAGACCATCTGGTTGACGCTGTTCTTGAGCAGCACGACGAACTGGTCGAACGAGTCGACCTGGCCCTGCAGCTTGATGCCGTTGACGAGATAAATCGAAACAGGAACTTTTTCCTTACGTAAAAGATTCAGGAATGGATCTTGTAGCGTCTGCCCTTTAGCCATGTTGGGTTCTCCTTATTGTTGATTGTGTTGAAGGCCGGTTCCGGTGGCGCGGATACCCAAGCAAGGCCTTCTGCCTAAGCGACGAAAAAGTGTAGCACAGGACTTGCGGACGCCAGTCCGCTTTTAGTCTGTATTTTTCGCAATTAAATCCGAAATAGCGTCGACCCCGGCGACTTCAAGAGGGTCGACGACGATAATATCGTCGAGCTTCCTGAGCCAGGTGACCTGGCGCTTGGCCAGCTGCCGGGTGGCGTAGAGCGCGCGCCGGAATGCCTCACCGGCATCGTAGTCGCCGGCGAGATGGGACCAGTACTGCCGGTAGCCGACGGCACGCATTGCCGGACTGTCCCGCTCGAGATTCGGCCGCGCCATCAGTGCACGCACCTCGTCGACGAATCCGGCCGCGAGCATGTGCTCGAGTCGACGTTCGATCCTCGCGTGCAGCAGGCTGCGATCGGCCGGGTTCAGGGCAACCTGGATGAAGCGCGTCGCATCCGGCAGAGCGCCGGTCTCCTCCTGCAACGCCGTAATCGTGCGGCCGCTGGTCCTGTACACCTCGAGCGCGCGCTGGATGCGCTGCCTGTCGCGCGGTGCGATCCGGGCCGCCGCGGCCGGATCGATCCCGGCGAGCTGTTCGTGCAGCGCGGGCCAGCCGTGAGCCTCCGCCTCCCGTTCGATCGCCTCGCGAACCTCGCTCGTCGCCGCGGGCAGGTCCGCGAGCCCCTCGGTCAGCGCGCGAAAATACAGCATGGTGCCGCCGACCAGCAGCGGGATCTTACCCGCACCACGAATCTCGTCGATGGCCTCGCGGGCATCGCGAACGAAGTCGCCGGCCGAGTAGCTCTCCTCGGGGTCCCGGATGTCGATGAGACGGTGCGGCGTATGCGCGAGCGTCGCCGCGTCAGGCTTCGCCGTGCCGATGTCCATGCCCCGGTACACGAGCGCCGAATCGACGCTGATGATTTCGAAAGGAAAGCGCTCGCACAGCGCAATGGCGAGTTCGGTCTTGCCAGTCGCGGTCGGGCCCAGCAGGCAGACAGCCGTGTTCGGGTTCATTGCCCGCGGAGAAATAGCCGGTCGAGATCTTTCAGCGAGATCGCGGTCCAGGTCGGCCGGCCATGGTTGCACTGGTCCGCGCGTTCGGTGTTCTCCATCTCGCGAAGCAACGCGTTCATTTCCGCCAGCGTGAGTCGCCGGTTGGCTCGAACCGAACCGTGGCAGGCCATCGTCGCGAGACATTCGTGGCAGGCATCCTCGACCCGCTCGCTCTGCCCGGCCTCGGCAAGGTCGGCCAGCACGTCGCGCAGGAGTCGCTCCGGGTCGGCATCCTTGAGCAGCGCCGGACACTCCCGGATGACGACCGTCGACGGTCCCGAGCGATCGACGACGAGGCCGACGCGGCGGAACAGTTCCTGTTCGTCGGCCACTCGATCGGCCTCGCTCTCCGAAACGGAGACGCTGACCGGAACGAGCAGCGGCTGACGGACCAGTGACCTGTCGTCGAACTGCCGCTTGAGGCGTTCGTAGGTCACGCGCTCGTGCGCCGCGTGCATGTCGACGACGACCAGGCCGTCCGCGTTCTCGGCCAGCACGTAGATGCCGCCGATCTGCGCCACGGCATATCCCAAGGGCGGAATCTCCTGCTCTTCGTCGGCGACGGCCGGGGTCGGCTCGGCGCGCCAGCGCTCGAACGTCTCGAGCGCAGTGGCCACCGCGGCGCGGGAGGAGGACCCGCCGGTCATCGGCATCGGTGCCTGCCGCGTGTACGCCGGCCCCGGCGCCGCGAAAGCGGCCAGCGAATCGATCCTGGCCGGCGCCGGGGCCGAATCCCGTGCACCCGGCCGGGTCTCGGCCAGCGCCGTCTCCAGCACCTGCGCGACGACGCCGTGGACGCGGCGCCCGTCCCGGAAACGTACCTCGTGCTTCGCCGGGTGCGCGTTGGCATCGACGGCCCCGGGGTCCATCGTGATGGCGAGCACGTAGGCGGGATAGCGGCCGTGGAAGAGTACATCCCGGTACGCGTGTCGAGCTGCGTGCGCGAGGGTCTTGTCGTTGACGCTGCGCCCGTTGACGAACCAGTACTGCAAATCGGGCTGGCTGCGGTTGAAGGTCGGCAGCGCGATGAATCCTCGCAGGGCAATACCGTCTCGTTCCGCCTCGATGCTGACGGCCTGCTCGGCGAACGACTCCCCGAGCATGCGGCCCACGCGCTCGAGCTCCGCCTCCGGGGTCTTCGCCGCCGGCAGTGTCAGTACCGTCCTCTGGTTATGCTGCAGCGTGAAACCGACGTCCGGACGGGACAGCGCGAGTCGCTTCAACCATTTTTCGATGTGTCCGAATTCGGTCCGCTCGGTCCGCAGGAAGCGTCGCCGCGCCGGCGTGTTGTAGAAAAGATCGTGCACCTCGACCGAGGTCCCCGCCGGATGCGCGACCGGGCGTGGTTCGCTGATCACTCCGGCGTCGGCCGTGACTTCCCAGGCGGCATCCCCGTTTGCCGCCCGGGAGCGGATCGTGAACCGGGAAACCGAGGCAATGCTCGGCAACGCCTCGCCGCGAAAGCCCAGCGAGACGACGGCCTCGAGATCCTCGAGGCTCGAGATCTTGCTGGTCGCGTGCCGGGAGAGTGCGAGAGCCAGCTCGTCCCGCGAGATGCCGGCCCCGCTGTCCCGGATGCGGATCAGCTTCTGGCCGCCGGCCTGGATTTCGATATCCACCTGCCGTGCCCCGGCATCGAGGCTGTTCTCAACCAGTTCCTTGACGACGGAGGCCGGCCGCTCGACGACCTCGCCGGCCGCAATCTGGTTGACGAGATGGCTGGGAAGCGTCTGTATCGGCATTGGGGCCCGCGGCTCGTGAATGGAGCCGCGATTTTTTCAAACTGGGACGGAAAAGTCTCGTCAGGATCCGGCGAACACCGGGATTGCCAGTGTCTGGCCGACGCGAATCCTGTCCGTTCGGAGGTTATTGGCGCGACGGATGGCGGACGCGGAGACGTTGTAGCGCTCGGCGATCTCGGACAGGGTATCGCCACTCGAAATCACGTGTTTGACCGTGCCCGCGGGCCGCTCCCGCAATTCCATCGCGATCAGCGTGTCGGGCGGCGGGTTCTCGTAGAAATAGTTGCGCACGCCGTTCAGGACCGCGTCGGCCAGGCGCGCCTGGTGCTTCGCACTGCGCAGGTTGCGTTCTTCCGTCGGGTTCGAAATGAAGCCCGTTTCGACGAGTATCGATGGCGTATCCGGCGATTTCAGCACCAGGAAGCCGGCCTGCTGCACCGTGCTGCGATGCACCTTGCCGACCCGGGAAAGCTCGTTGATGACGCTCTGGCCGACCTCGAGGCTCGCGCTCAGCGCGGACTTCTGCGAGAGATCGATCAGCACGGAGGCCAGCGTATCGTCGGTATTCTCCAGCGAAACGCCACCGACGGAGGCGTTCTCCCGGCGCGCGAGTTGCCGGGCGGCCTCGTCGCTGGCCCCGCGCAGCGACAGCGCGTACACCGACGCACCGCGCGGTCCGCGGTCGTCCACCGCGTCGGCGTGGACCGAGATGAAGAGGTCGGCTTTCTGCCGCCGGGCGGCTTCCGTGCGCTGGCGATGATCGACGTAGACGTCCCGGTCTCGCACCAGCATCGCCCGCATGCCGGGCTCGGCATTGATGCGCTCGGCCAGCTTTTTCGAGATGGCCAGCACCACGTCTTTCTCGCGGGTCTGCGCCTTGCCGACGGCGCCCGGGTCCTTGCCGCCGTGGCCCGGGTCGATCGCAATCACGATGTCGCGCCCCTTGACCCGCGCATCCGCGGCCCGTTTGACGGGCTTGAGCGTGCCGGTTTGCATCAGGTCGATGACGATGCGGTCGCCGTAGCGTTCGTTCGGTCCGGTCGTGAAGCTGCGTGAGCGGACGGACTCGGCGAGATCGAGGACCACCCGCAATTGCCCGTCGGGATGAATGCCGCTGCGGATTCTTGCGACGCTGCCCGCGCCGGCCGGCATTGAATTGAGCGCATCCGCGAGGCGGCTGTCCCGCAGATCGATGACGATGCGGTCCGGGCCGCGCAGCGTGAAGATGTTGTGAGCGACCGGCTGCGCCAGGTCCAGAACGACGCGCGTCCGGTCGTTCTCGGACCAGATCCTCACATTTTCGACCGTGGTGCCGGCCTCGGCGCTCATCGCAGTGAGGCTGAGACCAACGACAAGGACGCGCAGAAGCTTCATCCGGACGTTTCGCTCTTTCGCTCTTCGATGCGGCCGAGTATACGAGAATCCGATGAAAAGCCAATAGTTTTGGTATCAAAAAGAAGAGGATAGGTCGGTTACTTAAATCCGGGCTTTAATCAGCGGGAGGCTCGACCGCGGCCCGTAACGCGGCTTCCGCGGTCTCGAGCCAGCGCTTCGCCCGCGCGCTGAGCGGGGCGACGGCGGCGATCCGGGCTTCCCCGTCATAGCCGAGCCGGATATCGAGATCCGCCGTCGCCCCGAGGCCCGGTGCGCGGTCGGCCCACTCGATGAGCTTCAGCCCGTCCTCGAAGTCGTTCCAGCCGAGGTAACGCAGCTCCGCCTCGTCACCAATGCGGTACAGGTCCACGTGATAGACCGCGAGATCGTCGAGTTCGTAGGGCTCGACCAGCGTGTAGGTCGGGCTCGGCACCGGGCCCGCGTGGCCGAGCTGTCGCAGGAACGCACGCGCGAGCGTCGACTTACCGGCACCGAGTTCGCCGTTCAGGAGCAGCGTCCAGCCACCGGCCGGCCGCGGCAATGCGTCGGCCAGCGCAGCCCCGAGACGTTCGGTGGCCGCCGCGTCCGGGAGCCCGAGCGACATCACGGGTTGAGTATCCGCCGCAGGCCTTCCAGCAAATCGGTCGCAATGAGCCCCCGCTCCCCGGCCTCGGCCGCCAGGTCACCCGCGCCGGCATGCACGTCGACGCCAAGTAGAGCGGCCAGGGCTGACGGCAGGCCCTGCGCCCGCAGCCCGGCGATGATGCCGGTCAGGATGTCGCCGGCGCCCGCCGTCGCCATCCCGGGATTGCCGCGGGTCGAAACGAGCGGTCTCGCCTCCGCCGTACCGACCAGCGTGCAGGCGCCCTTGAGTACGACGACCCCGCCGGCAGCGGCCACGAGGTCCCGCAGGGCTGCCAGGCGATCCGCCTGGACCGCCGCAGTGGACCGCTCCAGCAAGCGGGCCGCCTCGCCGGGATGCGGTGTGATGATGCGGTCCGGATGCCCGCCCGGGGACGTGGCCAGGAGCGTGAGCGCGCCCGCGTCCCAGACTGCCGGTACCGGCAGCTGCCGCGCCGCGGCAAACACTTGCTGCGACCACGGGTCGTCGCCGAGACCGGGGCCCAGGGCGACGACGTCGGCACGCCCGGCATAGTCGGTCAGCTCGTCGGCATCCCGAACTCCGCGCACCATGAGTTCCGGGCAGGCGGCAACGAAGCTGCCGGCATGCTCCGGGTGCGTCGCAACGCTGACCCGCCCTGCCCCGGAACGCAATGCAGCCTTCCCGGCCATCAGCGCCGCGCCGGGCATCCCGGGCGCGCCGCCGACGATGACGACGTGGCCAAAGTCGCCCTTGTGCGCATTGCGGCGCCGGGGCGGGAGGTGTCGCGTCACGGCGTCGTCGGGAATACGCTCGAGCAGCGCCCGCTCACGCGGGTAGCAGACCTCGGGCACGTCCAGCCCGGCAAACACGAGACGTCCGCAGCGATCGATGCCCTCGCCGAGGAAGTAGCCGGCTTTCAGGCCGACGAATGCGACCGTCAGCGCGGCGTCGACGGCCGTTCCGAGCGCCGCCCCCGAGTCGCCGGCGACGCCGCTCGGAATGTCGAGCGCGACGATCGGCGCCGGGTCGGCATTCGCCTGCTCGATCACCGCGGCGTAGCGGCCGGCAACCTCGCGCACGAGGCCGCTGCCGAACAGGCCGTCCACGATCAGGTCGTGCCCGGCCGGCAATGCGCCGTCGAAATCGATCGTCGTGCCGCCGGCCTCACGGTAGTCGGCAGCCGCGGTCGCCGCATCGCCGCCGAGACCCGCCGGATCCGCGAGCGTCATCAGCGTCACGTCGATGCCGCGCGCACGTGCCAGCCGCGCCAGCACGTAGGCATCGCCGGCGTTATTGCCCGGACCGGCAAGGACGAGCCAGCACCGCGCCGCGGGGAATTGTCCGTCGATGGCGGCCAGTGCGGACTCGGCGGCCCGGGTCATGAGCGTGTAGCCGGGAATGCCGTGCGTGTCGATCGCGCAGCGGTCGATGTCTCGCACCACGTCGACCGGGTAGATTTCGAGCGGCAGCGTGTCCATGGCTGTGATTATACTGTGCCGGCCCCCACCCTACCCGTGATTGCATGCAACCCGACGTCAGGCAATTGAAAGACGACATCGTGGCTCTTGGCCACGAGCTCGGCTTCGAGCAGATCGGCATCGCGGATATCGATCTCGGCAACGCCGAGGGGCGGCTGGTCGAATGGCTCGACCGGCAGTTTCACGGCTCGATGGCTTACATGGCGAAACACGGCACCAGGCGCAGCCGGCCGGACGAGCTCGTGCCCGGCACCATTCGCGTCATTTCGGTGCGCATGAATTACCTCGCGGAAGACCAGGCCAGCGCCCGAGTGCTCCTCGACCATGGCTCGAAGGCCTACGTCTCCCGCTATGCCCTCGGGCGCGATTATCACAAGGTGCTGCGCAAGCGCCTGGCCCGGCTTGCGCGCCACATAGAGGCACGCATCGGGCCGTTCGGCTATCGTGCATTCGTCGACAGCGCACCGGTGCTCGAGAAACCGCTGGCCGAGAAGGCCGGCCTCGGCTGGATCGGCAAACACACGAACCTCCTCAGTCGTGATGCCGGCTCGTGGTTCTTCCTCGGCGAACTCTATACGGACCTGCCGCTGCCGGTCGACGCGCCGGCAGGCAATCACTGCGGCACCTGCCACGCCTGCATCGACGTCTGCCCCACGCAGGCCATCGTCGCCCCTTACGTCCTCGACGCCCGGCGCTGCATCTCGTATCTCACGATCGAGTCGCGGGAACCGATTCCGGTCGAGTTTCGCGATGCCATCGGCAATCGCATCTACGGCTGCGATGACTGCCAGCTGTTCTGCCCGTGGAACAAGTACGCACGGCCGACGGGGGAACCGGACTTTGCGCCGCGGCACGGTCTCGACACCGCGGAGCTCGTCGACCTGTTCCGCTGGAGTGAAGCGGAATGGCTCGACAGGACCCGGGGCAGCGCGATACGCCGGATCGGTTACGAGCGCTGGCTCGGCAATATCGCGATTGCCCTCGGCAATGCGGAACCCCGTGCGGACGTCCGGGCAGCACTCGCGGCACGGCAGGAATTCCCTTCGGCGCTCGTGCGCGAGCACGTCGCCTGGGCCATCGACAAACAGAATCGCCTGACAGGCACCGGAGACTGACATGTTCAAGGCACCCGATTCGCCCTACCTCGTTCCTTTCGACGGCAGCTTCTCGGTCGGCGCCGCAAGCACCGTGCCGTTAACGAACGGACACCGCCACAAAGGCAAACACCGCAGGTCCCTGACCGAACGGCTCAGGCAACTGCAGCGCGTCCTCGCCGCGGGCGACCGGCACGCCGTGCTGCTCGTTTTCCAGGCGATGGATGCCGCCGGCAAGGACGGGACCATTCGCGCCGTCATGCGAGGCGTCGATCCGTCCGGCTGCCAGGTCTTCAGCTTCAAGAAGCCGTCGAGCCTCGAACTCGATCACGACTTTCTCTGGCGCACGACCCGCTGCCTCCCGGAACGGGGCAGGATCGGCATCTTCAATCGCAGCCAGTACGAGGAGGTACTGGTGGTGCGCGTGCATCCGGCGATACTGGCTTCGCAGAAGCTGCCGCGCGAACTGCCGCTCGATAACGTCTGGGAGGAACGCTTCCGTTCGATACGGGAACAGGAAGAGCACCTGGCGCGCAACGGTACGGTCATCCTGAAATTCTGGCTCAACGTCTCCAGGGACGAGCAGAAGCGGCGCTTCATGGCCCGCCTCGACGACGCCGACAGGAACTGGAAATTCGAACCCCGCGACGTCGTCGAGCGCCGCTACTGGGACGACTACATGCACGCGTACGAGGAGGCTCTGAATGCCACCTCCCGGCCATGGGCTCCCTGGTACGCCATTCCCGCCGACGACAAGCCCTACATGCGGGCCCGCGTTGCCGAAATCCTGGTCGAGACGCTCGAAAGCATCGGGCTCGAGTACCCGGTCCCGACCGACGAGGACCGGGCGGCGTTCGCCGAAGCCCGCGCCGAACTCGTCGAGGAAGCGCCACGCTGAGCTCGCATCGTCGCCACCGGTCGGGAATAGTGTGGGCCAGTCGATGTTTTCCTGACCCTGCCGGGGGTCAAAATCAGCGGCTTCACCTGGCAAACCGGAGCAGGACTTGGCACAGACGGCTGCCATCAACACGGACTACCGGCGGACCCTGCTCGGAGGGCTCGAGCTCTTCCGGGGCGTGAATCCCGACGAGATCTCCGACTACCTCGCCCGCTGCGGCCGCCGCGACCTCGCCGCGGGCGACATACTGCTGGCGCCCGGCAAGCACAACGACCACGTGTTCATCGTCCTCTCGGGCTGCGTGACCGTGCACGTCGGCTCACCGGAACAACCCGCGCTGGCGACGATGGAAACCGGCGCCTGTGTCGGCGAAATGTCGATCATCGAGGATCGGGACCCATCGGCGTGGGTCGTGGCGCAGGACAACTCGCACCTGCTCGAGATCCACCAGTCGCTGCTCTGGGAAATGGTTAACGCGTCTCACGAACTGGCCAAGAACCTCCTCGTCGTCCTGTCGGAGCGAGTCCGCAGCCACAACCGCGTCATCGCCAACAGCTACGGCGAACTGCGCAAGGCCGAGCAGTCGGCCGTGACCGACGCCCTGACGGGCCTCGGTAACCGCCACACGATGGAGGATGCGTTTCCGCGAGAGATCGAACGCTCGGTGCGTGACGGCCGCAAGCTGGCGCTGATCATGCTCGACCTCGACAACTTCAAGGCACTGAACGATCGCTGCGGTCACGTCGTCGGCGACCGCGTCCTCGCCGCGATCGCCAGGACCCTGAAGCGCCAGTTCCGTCCCGACGACATCCTGGTCCGCTATGGCGGCGACGAGTTCGCCGTGCTCCTGCCGAACGTCAGCGAGGGCCAGGCGCTCGCGATCGCCGAACGAACGCGCGCGGCCGTCGCTGCCGAGAAGCTGTCGCTCCGGGAAGACGATACGCTCAGCGTTTCGGTGTCGATCGGCGTGGCGGAACTCGGCCTGCACCAGTCGCTCGATGCCCTCCTGGGCGCGGCGGATGCCGCCATGTATCGCGCCAAGCGTTCCGGCCGGAACGCGGTATCGAACTGACGACAGGGGGCCGAACCGGCGCCGCCACCCGCCGCCGTACCGTGGGCATTCCGCCGCGCTGTCGTGCGGCCGCTAGACCGTGACGACGATATTGTCGAGCAGACGCGCCTTCCCGAGCCGCCCCGCGGCCAGGATGACGAGTTCGTCGCAGTCCCGGTCCGGCATCTCGAGATTCTCCGCCCGGCGGATCGCAACGTACTCCGGGTCGAAACCCGCTGCGGCCAGCTGCTGGCTCGCCGCCTGCTCGAGCTCGCTGAAGTTACGCTTGCCCGTCTGCAGCTCGTCGCCGATCGTGGTCAGCGCCGCATACAGCGCCGGCGCGACGGCGCGTTCCTCGTCGGTCAGGTAGCTGTTTCGAGAACTCAGCGCCAAGCCGTCGTTCTCGCGGACAGTCGGCGCGGTAATGATCCGTACGGGAAGGCTCAGATCCGCCGTCATGTGACGAATGACGAGCTGCTGCTGATAGTCCTTCTGGCCGAACACGGCCACGTCGGGCGCGATCATCGCGAACAGGCGCGCCACGACGGTGGTCACCCCGTCGAAATGCCCCGGCCGCGACGCCCCGCAGAAGTGTTCCGTCAGACCGGGCACCGAAACGATCGTCGCCTTCTCGATCCCGAACGGGTACATCGTTTCGTCATCCGGCACGAAAGCGCCGTCGGCGCCGGCGCTCTTCAGCCGGCGCATGTCGCGCTCCAGCGTGCGCGGATACTCGTCGAAGTCTTCGTTCGCTCCGAACTGCGTCGGGTTCACGTAGATCGACACCAGCACACGCTCGGCGTGCTCCCGTGCCCGCCGCACGAGTTCGATATGGCCTTTGTGCAGGTTGCCCATCGTTGGCACGAGCGCGATGTGGTCACCCTCGTGGCGCCACTCGGCAAGCTGTGCGGCGAGCTCTTCCCGGGTCTGTAGTGTCAGCAAGGCGGTCGTCTTTCGTCAGGCTAGCGTGGATGAAAATCGGGCGCCGACGCTCAGGAGAAGCAGTGTTCCGGCGCCGGGTAGGACCGATCCTTGACGGCGGCAACGTAGGCTTCGAGCGCAGCGAGCGGGGAAGTATGGTCTTTCTGAAAATTGCGCACAAACCTCGGCGTGCGTCCCTGGGTGATGTCCAGCACGTCGTACAGCACGAGTATCTGGCCATCGGTATTCGGACCCGCGCCGATACCGATGACCGGCACGTGCAGCTTGCGTGTGATCGTATCGCCCAGTTCGTTTGGCACGCACTCGAGCAGCACGATGTCGGCACCGGCATCCTGGAGTCTCGCCGCGGAGGCTATCATCGTCTCCGCCTGCGCGCTGTCGCGCCCCTGCACCTTGAAGCCGCCGATCTTGTGCACGGACTGCGGCTTGAGGCCGAGGTGTGCGCAGACGGGGATATCGTGACGCGCGAGATGCTCGACGATCTCGAGCTGCCCGTCGCCGCCCTCGAGCTTGATCATCATTGCCCCGCCCTCCTGCATCAGCCGCACCGCGTTGTCGAGCGCCTGCGGCGGGCTGGTGTAGCTCATGAAGGGCATGTCGGCAACGAGAAATGCCCGGCGCAGACCGCGTGCAACGGCGCGCGTGTGGTAGACGATGTCGTCGACGGTCACCGGCACGGTCGTGTCGTGCCCCTGGATCACCATGCCAAGCGAGTCGCCGACCAGGACGAGATCGGTACCGGCGGCATCGACGAGGACCGCGAAGCTCGCGTCGTAAGCGGTGAGGCAGGCGATGGGTTCGCCCTCCGCTTTCATTCTGGCGAGCGTCGCCACGTTGACGGGAGGCTTCGGCATCCCGCGTTGCTCGAGTTGGGTATACATCCGCTTGGGTTCCCTTTGGCGCCGCGCACCCGCCGTCAGGCGAGTGCCGCCGAGACCGGGTTGAAGAAATGCCGACCGCCGGTCGTGCGTTCGATCTGCTGGAACAACTGCTCGTAGTCGGCATCATTGTGCACCGGATCGATATCCGAAGCGTTGACGATCAGCAGCGGTCCCTCGTTGTACGAGTGGAAGAAGCGCGCATACGTGTCCGCCAGGCGTTCGAGGTATCTGCGATCCAGCATGCGCTCGTAATCGATCCCGCGCCGGGCAATGCGCTCCATCAGCACGTCGACGCTCGCCTGGAGATAGATCACCAGGTCGGGGACCGGCGTTTCGACGCCGAGCTTGTCAGCAACCTGGTCGTAGAGCGCGAGTTCGTCAGGATCGAGATTGAGCTCGGCGAACAGGCGGTCCTTCGCGAACAGGTAGTCGGCCACCCGCACGCTCGCGAACAGATCGGACTGCCGCAGCGTCTCGAGCTGGCGGGCGCGCGCGAACAGGAAGAACATTTGCGCCGGCAGCGCCGCCGAGCGACCGTCGCGATAAAAACGCTCGAGGAACGGATTCTCGACGACCTCCTCCAGTATCAGGCTCGCCGACAGGCTATCGGCCAGGCGCCGCGCGAGCGCGGTCTTGCCGACTCCGATCGGGCCCTCGACGGCGATGAACCTCGGTTTTCCGATACTGCCTGCGCTCATGGACACCGGGCTTCCAAAAAGGACCCGATCAAGCGACGCTGCGCCGGCGACTTTATTTCAGACATCGGCCCAGGATCCGTCGCTGATCTTCTCTATTTGCGGCTCCGCCGGAACGGCGCATTCGCCGATCCGCCCTGCACCCGGCAAGCTGAGTTCGGGGGCGATATCCATAAGCGGCAACAATACAAAATTTCGCTCGGCAATGCCCGGGTGCGGAACCTCGAGATCGGCTTCGCTGATACGTTGCCTGCCGTGCGCAAGAAGATCGAGATCGATGTTGCGAGGCCCCCAGCGCCGGACGCTACGATCCCTGCCCAGCGCCGTCTCGATCGCCTGGAGCTCGGCGAGCAGTTCGCGCGGCTCGAGCGAGGTATTGACCTCCACGACCGCATTGAGAAACTCCGGTTGCTCGATGCCACCCAGCGGTGCGGATCGATACAGGCCGGACACCTTCGTCACCTCGAGTGTCGACAGCGCCCGAAGGCACTCGAGCGCGCGCTCGAGCTGTCGAACGGGCCCCGACAGGTTGCTGCCGAGACCGATATACGCTGTCGAGAACGGCGATGCCGCTGCCATCATGACGTTTCGGGCTTCTGCCGGGGGCGCCGGCGGCGCCGGCGGCGATTGCTGCTGCGCGGAGTCGAGCGCACGTGAAAGCTTTGCGCGCGATCCTCCTGCGACTGGCACTGCACGTCGGTCCAGAATTCCATGAGCTGCTCGTCGAAGTCGCCCACTTCCGTCAACAGGACCATGAAGTCGTAGGCGGCCCGGAAGCGCCGATGCTCGAGAAACTTCAGCGCCCGTTTGCCGCGGGTCACGGTGAAGCGCGGCTGCAGCGCCAGCATCTCGCGCATCGGCACGGTGAAGCGTCGGGGGATCGCGATCCGCCGCTGCTGCGCGGCGACGAGTTCGTAGGACGCCATGCTGAGCGCCTGGCTCTCGGACATGTTCTCCTCGGCCTGCATCTCTGCCGCCAGCCGCCGGGTCGGCGCCCACATGAACACGCCGATGAGGAACATCGGCGTCACGGACTTGCCCGCGGCCACGCGCCGGTCGGTATTGCGCAGCGCGGCCATGATGAACCTGAGGAAGCTCTCGTCTTCGAGAATCTCCGCCTCCGTGGGCGGAAACATCTGGCCGAAGAGACCATGCTCACGCAATAGCTCGAAGGTCTTCTCCGCGTGGCCGGCCTGGAACAGCTTGAGAAACTCGTCGAACAGCCGCGCGGAGGGGACGTTGGTGATCAGCTCGACATTGTCGTGGATCGCTGCGACGACCTCGTCTGCTATCCGGAAATCGAGCTTGGCCGCGAAACGCACCGCGCGGAGCATCCGCACGGGGTCTTCCCGGAGGCGCTGGCCAGGATCGCCGATGAGACGCAGCACCCGGTCGCGAACATCCCGGACGCCGCCGGTGTAGTCCCAGATGCTGAAGTCGGCAATGTTGTAGTACAGCGCGTTGCAGGTGAAATCGCGGCGCCAGACGTCCTCGTCGATCGTCCCGTAGACGTTGTCGCGGAGAATGCGTCCCTCTTCGTCCTGCTCGACGTCGTCCTGCGCGTGTGACGCATCGGCCCGGAACGTCGCCACCTCGATGATCTCCCGTCCGAAGCGGACGTGCGCGAGCCGGAAGCGTCGGCCGATCAGCCGGCAGTTGCTGAACAGCGCGCGCACTTCATCGGGCGTCGCGTTGGTCGCCACGTCGAAATCCTTGGGGTGCAGACCGATCAGCGCATCGCGGATACAGCCGCCCACGAGGAATGCCTGGTAGCCCGACTTGTGCAGTCGATACAGCACTTTCAGGGCGCTCTTGGATATCTCGTCCCGCGAGACGTTGTGCTGGTCGCGGGGAATGATCTCCGGTTTCCCGGAATTGCGGTTACCGCTGTCTTTCAAGGATGGGGCCATCGAGCTTGGGAAAGGCGGGGATCATACCAGCCCTGATGAATGGCAGGCACCCGATTCGTGCGGAGCCCGCCGCGGGAGGTGGCCGGGCCGGTCGCGCGGAACCGGCAAAGCCGCCGGCCTGCGGTTATCATGCGTCGATGTCCGGGACGGCAGTCACAAGAACGCAGGCGTGGATGACGGCACTCTTCGGCCCCCGTCGGGCCGAGTTGCGTCCGGTCGCCTGGTCCTTCCTGTATTTCTTCTGCGTGCTGTCCGCGTACTACATCCTGCGCCCGGTGCGCGAGGCCATGGCCGTCGGCAGCGGCGCCGGCACGATTCCAATGCTGTTCACCGGTACCTTCTTCGCGATGCTGATCGCGACATCGGTCTTCGGCTGGGTCGCCTCGCGCTTTCCGCGACGGACGTTCCTGCCGTGGGTGTACCTGTTCTTCATCGCCAACATACTCGTGTTCTGGGCGGTCTTCGACGCCGCCGTCGACGGCGGCCGTGAGTTCGTATGGCTGGGGCGCGTCTTCTTCGTCTGGCTCAGCGTGTTCAACCTGTTCGTCGTGTCGGTGTTCTGGAGCTTCATGGCGGATATCTGGGATCGCGAGCAGGGGCGGCGGCTGTTCGGACTCATTTCTGCCGGCGGCAGCATCGGCGCACTGATCGGGGGCGCCGTGACGAGCCTGATCGTCGCGGATTTCGGCTTCGCGAACCTGTTCCCGATCTCGGCCGCGCTACTCGCGGTCGCGGTACTCTGCATCCAGCAGCTCAAGCACTGGGTGGAGAACGAACACGTCGACGACGTCGAGGACAGCGCGGCCAGCCACGAGCCGCTCGGCGGCAAGGCCTTAAGCGGATTCAGCCACGTGCTGCAATCGCCCTACTTCCGCGCCATCGCGATCAATTCGGTCATTGCGAGCCTCCTCGGAACCGCGCTCTACATGTTCGCCGCCGAACTGGTGGAACAGGCTATTCCGGATACCGATTCGCGAACTCGCTTCTTCTCGAACATCAACGTCATCCAGAATGCGCTGGCGCTCGTCGGCCAGCTGCTGGTCGTCAAGTACGTCGTCAGGCGATTCGGTGTGGGCGTCTCGCTGTCGCTGATGCCGATCGCGTCCGTGGTCGGCTTCGCGCTGCTCGCCATCGACCCGGTCCTCGCGGTCGTCGCCTTCCTGACGGTCACGCGGCGCGCGCTCGGTTTCGCGTTTTCGAAACCCTCCACCGATATGCTCTACTCGGTCGTCGAACCCGAAGACAAGTACAAGGTCAAGAACTTCATCGACACGGCCGTCTACCGCGGCGGCGATCTCGTCGGCACTTGGACTATCCAGCTCCTGAAAAGCGTCGCCGGGCTGGGAATCACCGGGGTGTCGATCCTGATGGTTCCGTTCGCGATTGCCTGGGCCTCGCTTGCGTTATGGCTCGGTCGCGACTACCGTCGGCGCGCCGGCATGGCTGACGGCCACGCCACCGAAAGCACCGACGATTAAGCGAGATCCATGACCGAAAAACGCCCCGCCACCCTGCTGCGTCGCCTGGCAGCCATGCTTTACGACAGCCTGCTAGTGATGGCACTGCTGTTCCTCGCGACGATTCCATTCATCGCCGTCCGCGGCGGAGAAGCGGTCGAACCCGGCAGCAGCCCGGCGTACACGCTGGGCCTCGTGCTGGTCCTCTACCTGTTCTTCGTCGGCTTCTGGACCTCGCGGGGACGCACGCTGGGCATGCAATCCTGGGGGCTGCAGCTCGAGGACACCGAGGGCCGCGTACCGGGCCCGCTCAAGGCAAGCATCCGTTTCGCGGCGGCGATCCTGTCGGCGGCGCCATTCGGCCTGGGCTTCCTGTGGCAGCTCGTGGATCGTGACAAGCTGACCTGGCACGACCGGCTGAGCGGGACGCGGCTGGTGCACTACCCGAGGCCGTCGAAGCGCAAAGACAAGGCCGCCTGACGGCCGTCAGTGAATCCGTCGCAGCGCAATCAGGGTGATGCCCAGAAGCGCGATCGTCGGCAGCCACGACACGGTTGCCGGGTTCATGTCGAACACCTGGCCCGAGTTCGCGAGCATCTCGCTTGCGAGGTAGTACGCGAGGCCGATCACCACCCCTATCATCAGGCGACCGCCCGCCCCGCCGGAACGCAGCGAACCGAACACGAACGCTAGCGCGAGTATCGGCATGATGACGACGGTGACGGTCCGCGAGATGCGGTACCAGAACTCCGTCTCGTACTGCTCCGCGTCCAGTTCGTTGCGCTTCAGGTACTGGATGTAGCTCAGCAATCCGCGCAGGGACAGGCTCAGCGGCTTCGCGAGCCCGCTGCCGAGGAGATCGGCGTTGACCTCGAACTGCTGGGTCGCAAGCGTCTCCTCGGTGACCTGGACCCGGTCGTCGACGAAACGGGTCTCGCGGAAATTTTCGAGCCGCCAGCTGTCGTCCTCGTTCAGCCCCGAGTTGTCGGCAAGGGCGATGGATTCGAGTCGATTGTCGTCGTCGAAGCGGTAGAGATACACCTTGCCGAATTCGAACTCGGCGTTGACGCGCTCCAGGTGCAGGAAGACGTCGCCGTCCCTGACCCAGGCCTCGTTCCCCATGCGGTCGTCGTTCTGGCCGAGACGCGCCTCGACGCGCATGTTGCGCGCGTAGAAATCGAGCGGCGGACCGATAAATTCGCCGAGCAGCGCCGTCACGACCATCAGCATCAGGCCCGGCACCGCGACGAGTCCGGCCAGCTTGCGGATCGACATGCCGGCCGCACGCATCACGATGATCTCGCTGTTGGCAGCGATCGCGCCCAGGCCGAGCAGCGATCCGATCAGGATGGACACGGGCATGAGTTCGAACGCGAGTATCGGCAAACGCAGCGCCGCGTACAGGATCGCCTGCGGTGCCTGGTAGTCGTTCTTGACGTCCTCGAGTTCGGCGATGAACTCGAACAGGCCCGCCAGCGCGAGCAGGACGACCAGCACCATGACGGTCGCGGACAGGACCGTCCGGGTCAGGTAGTTGCCGAGAATCGAATTCATCGCAGCCACCGGCGGTGCCAGCCGTTCTGGGCACTCAGCAGTACGAGCGTCAGGAGCAGGACGGTCCCGTGCACCCACCACAGGCCGAGCCACGGTGCGATCGTGCCCTGCTCGACCCAGGCCTTCGAGGCATTCAGCAGGTTGAGATAGATAATAAAGACGAGCAGCCCGAGGGCGATCCGGCCGTAGCGCCCGGCGCGCGGCCGGCTTCGCGACAGCGGCACGCCGAGGAGGGCCAGCAGGACAGTCGACAGCGGCACGCCGAGGCGCCACTGCAACTCCGCCTGCGCCTCGACGTCGTTGGCGCGGAGCAAGCTCACGAACGGCATCGCTCGCGGCTCCGGGTCCGGGGCCTCGAGGCTCGGCAGGCGGTACGGGATGCCGTGCTCCGCGAATTCGACGACCCGGAACTGCGCCGTACCCGGCACGCCCTCGTAACGGCGGCCGTTATGGAGGACGAGCAGGCGCGTGTCGACGTCGTCGGTCTCGACCTGCTCGCCGCGTTCGGCCACGACGACCTCGATCGCCCCGCCGTCGACCCGCCGCTGCAGGAACACGGACTCCAGCCCGCGATCAGGGGCGAGCCGTTCGCCGTAGACGACGGCCTGGTCCGGCCCGAAGGTCGTGAAGCGTCCGGGCTCGATGCTGGCCAGGTCGGCCTCGCGCCGCGCTTCCGCACCGATGCGCTCGATCGTCGTGAGCGCCGCCGGTCCGCCCTCGAGCGCGATCCAGGATACGCCGCCCGCGATCGGCAGCAGCAAGAGCGCGAGGGGCCGATAGATGCCTGCGGGCCCGACGCGGCACGCCATCATCGCCGGCATCTCGCTGTCGCGATACAGCCGCCCCATCGCCAGCATGACCGCCAGGAACAGGCCGACCGGGACGAGGATCGTCAGGTATTGCACCGCGGAGAGGCCGATGACGTCGAAGGCGGCAGCCTTGGGCAACTTCCCCTTGGCCACGTCGCCGAGCACCCGGGCGAACTGGTTCGTGAGGAGGATGAGAAGCAGCACCAGGGTCACCCCGAACCACGTCGAGGCAATCTCGCGAAGAATGTAGCGATCGAGAATACGCATGCACAGTGCCCGGCGTGCCGCGAAAACGGCCGCCATAGTCGAGTCAATTCAAGGGCTTCGTGACGATTTCGGCCCGAATGCGGTAGACTACCGCTTTTACCGGAACCGCTAAACCCTGCGGCGTCTGCCCGCAGCAATGCCCCGGTAATCCAGCACGTTACGTTTAAGAAGAACCAGCGCGCAACGATACCAGCACCGCTACACCCGGTCGTCCGGCTGCACTGCCTGCAGTGGACCGCTTGTTTCGCTGCGCGCAATCACGAGGCCTAGACGATTCCATGGAATATTTTACGACTACAGCGAAACCCTCCCGCCGCGCCGTCGACTGCGTGATCGTCGGTGTCTACAACCGGAACCGGCTCTCGACCGGTGCCGAGGACATCGACGGTGCGAGCCGCGGCGGCATCAGGAAACTCATCAAGAGCGGTGACATTGCCACGGATCCGGGTAGCTGCACGATCGTACGCGACCTGCCCGGCGTCAGTGCCGGACGCGTCGCCGTGGTCGGCCTCGGCGACGTCTCGAAACTCGACGTGCGTACGTTCCGCAAGGCCCTGCGTGCCGCGATGGGCGCCCTCCGCTCCAGCAAGTGCAAGCAGATCCTTTCGACACTGAACCTGGAAGACGTCGCGGGGACCGACGCCTACTACCTCGCGCGCTACACGGCGGAGACGATCGGCGACGCGCTGTACACATTCACCGAGATGAAGAGCGGCCGCAAGCCGCCCGTGATGCCGCTCAGGAAGCTTGGCTTTGCGGTCGGCGGCCGCGGCGAACAGGCCCGGACCCTCTGCGGCGCAGAGCACGCCGACGGCATCCTCAAGGGCAAGGCGCTGGCGCGCGACCTCGGCAACCTGCCGCCGAACGTCTGCACTCCGTCCTACCTCGCCCGTGTCGCCCGCGACATGGCGAAGAAGCATGCAAAGCTCACTACGCGGGTGCTGAATGAAGCCGAGATGAAAAAGCTCGGCATGAACTCCCTGCTTTCCGTCACCGCCGGCACCGCCGAACCGGCCAAGCTCATCATCATGCAGTACAAGGGCGCGGGGTCGGAGGCACCGGTCGTGCTCGTCGGCAAAGGCGTCACCTTCGACTCGGGCGGTATCTCGCTGAAGCCGGGACCGGCCATGGACGAGATGAAGTACGACATGTGCGGTGCGGCGAGCGTCATCGGCGCGATGCTGACGGCAGTGACGCTCAAGCTGCCCATCAATCTCAACGTCGTCGTACCGGCGGTCGAGAACCTGCCGGGCAGCAACGCCACCGTGCCGGGCGACATCGTCAAGAGTATGTCCGGCCAGACGATCGAGATCCTGAACACGGATGCTGAAGGCCGCCTGATCCTCTGCGACGCGCTGACCTACGCAGGCCGCTACAAACCAGCGAAGATCATCGACGTCGCGACCCTGACCGGCGCCTGCGTGATCGCGCTCGGCAACCACCATACGGGCGTCATGAGCAACAGCGAAACGCTGGCCGACGAGATCGTCGCTGCCGGCCGTGCCGCCGACGATCGCGGCTGGCCGCTCCCGCTGACCGAGGATTACGCCGACCAGTTGAAGAGCAATTTCGCGGACTTCGCGAACATCGGCGGCCGCGAGGCCGGCGCCATCACGGCCGGCTGCTTCCTCGCGAAGTTCACGACCGACATGAACTGGGCCCACCTCGACATCGCCGGCACGGCATGGATCTCGGGCAAGGCCAAGGGCGCAACCGGCCGGCCGGTGCCGCTCCTGTCGGAAATGCTCCTCGACCACGCGGGCGAAGTGCCGAAGCGCTGATGGCGCGCGTGGATTTCTACGTGCTGAAACGGCCGGGCCGCGAGGCCCGGCTGGTTTTCGCCTGCCGCCTCGCAGAGAAGGCCTGGCGGCTGGACAACACCGTGCACATCGCGACCGCCGACGACGCCACCGCGCGGGAACTGGATGAGCTGCTGTGGACGTTCCGCGACGGCAGTTTCGTACCCCACGAACGCATCGCGACGGATACGGACCAGCCCGATTCGCCGGTCACGATCGCTGCCGGACCGACCAGCCTCGAAGGGCGAGACCTGCTGATCAACCTCGACGATACCGTCCCGCCGGGCATCGACGCTTTCCCGCGCATCGCCGAGCTTGTAACCTCCGACGCCGAGACCCGGGCGCTTGGCCGGGAACGCTTCGCCACCTATCGTAACCTGGGGCACGAACTCGAGACGCACGACGTCTGAGCCGGTCCCGCATCGCCTGATCCCATGGACAAGTCCTACCAACCGAAAGACATCGAGCAACGCCTCTACCGGCGCTGGGAAGAAAACGGCTGGTTCGCGCCGCGAGGCGACGGGCCGCGCTACTGCATCGTCATCCCGCCACCGAACGTCACCGGCTCCCTGCACATGGGGCACGGCTTCGACGCCACGATCCAGGACGTGCTGACCCGCTACCACCGCATGCTGGGGCACCGCACGCTCTGGCAGCCCGGCATGGACCACGCCGGCATCGCGACGCAGATGGTCGTGGAGCGCTTGCTGGAGAAGGAAGGCAAGACCAAGTACGACCTCGGCCGGGACGAATTCGTCCGGCGAGTCTGGCAATGGAAGGAAGAATCCGGGGGCAAGATTGCCCGGCAGTTCCGCCGCCTCGGCGCCTCGGTCGACTGGTCGCGCGACCGCTTCACGATGGACGAAGGCTGTTCCCGCGCCGTGCGCGAGGTCTTCGTAACGCTCTACGAGGACGGCCTGATCTATCGCGGCAAGCGCCTCGTCAACTGGGACCCGCAGCTGCATACGGCCGTATCCGACCTCGAGGTGCTGTCGCAGGACGAGCCCGGCAAGCTCTGGCACTTCCGCTATCCGCTCGCCTCGGGCGAAGGCCACCTGACGGTCGCGACGACGCGGCCGGAGACGATGCTCGGGGACAGCGCGGTTGCCGTCCACCCCGACGACGAGCGCTACTCGGATCTCGTCGGCCAGGACATCCTGCTGCCGATCGTGGGCCGTCGCATTCCGATCATCGCCGACGATTACGTCGACCCGGAGTTCGGGACCGGCTGCGTCAAGATCACGCCCGCGCACGACTTCAACGACTACGACATCGGCAAGCGCCACGACCTGCCGATGTACAACATCCTGACCGACGACGCCGCGCTCAACAACGAGGTGCCGGAGGCCTATCGCGGGCTCGACCGGTTCGTCGCCCGCGAGAAGATCGTCGCCGAGTTCGAGGCGCTCGGCCTCCTGGAAAAGATCGAGGACTACACCGTCAAGATCCCGCGGGGCGACCGCTCCGGCGCGGTCATCGAGCCGTATCTCACCGATCAGTGGTACGTGAAGATCCAGCCCCTGGCCGATCCCGCGATCGAGGCCGTCGAGAGCGGCAGGATCCGCTTCATCCCGGAAAACTGGTCGAAGACCTACTTCGAATGGATGTACAACATCCAGGACTGGTGCATCAGCCGCCAGCTGTGGTGGGGACATCGCATCCCGGCCTGGTACGACGACGAGGATGGGCTTTACGTCGGCCACTCGGAGACGGAAGTCCGCGAACGGCACGGTCTCGGCGACGACGTCGTCCTGCGCCAGGACGAGGACGTGCTCGACACCTGGTTCTCGTCCGCGCTGTGGCCGTTCTCGACGATGGGCTGGCCGGAGAAGACCGAGGCGCTCGAGGATTTCTATCCCGGCAACGTGCTGGTCACGGGCTTCGACATCATCTTCTTCTGGGTCGCGCGCATGATCATGATGGGCCTGCGCTTCATGGGAGACGTGCCGTTCAGGAACGTCTATATCCACGGCCTGATTCTCGACCAGGACGGCCAGAAGATGTCGAAGTCGAAGGGCAACGTCCTCGACCCGCTGGACCTGATCGACGGCATCGACCTCGATGCCCTGCTCGAGAAACGCACCAGCGGCATGATGCAGGAGCACCTGGTCCCTCGCGTCGAGAGCGCGACGCGGAAACAGTTCCCGGAGGGTATCGACGAGTTCGGTACCGACGCACTGCGTTTCACGTTTGCCGCTCTGGCGACGACCGGCCGTGACATCCGCTTCGACGTCGGTCGTATCGAAGGCTACAAGAATTTCTGCAACAAGCTCTGGAATGCGGCGCGCTACGTCCTTATGAACACCGAGTCGATGGACGACGGCGACGTCGAGTTCAGCGCGGCGGACCAGTGGATACGGGCACGGCTGGACGACACGATCCGGACGGTGCGGAGCCAGCTGGACAACTACCGGCTCGATCTCGCGGCGGCGGCCATCTACGACTTCACGTGGCACGAATTCTGCGACTGGTACCTGGAGCTCTCGAAGCCGGTCCTGCAGTCGGACGACATGGACAGCGCGAAGCAACGCGGGACGCGGCAGAGCCTGGTCGAGGTTCTCGAGCAACTGCTGCGTCTCCTGCACCCGGTCATGCCGTTCATTACCGAGGAGATCTGGCAGCAGGTTGCGCCCCGCGCCGGCATCGACGAGCCGACCATCATGCTGCAGCCGTTCCCCGAGCCTGCCTCAGAACCCGCATCGCAGCAGGCAGTCGCGGATATCGAATGGGTTCGGAAGTTCATCCTCGGGATCCGGCAGATTCGCGGCGAAATGGATATTTCGCCCGGCAAGCCCCTGCCCGTCCTGATGGTCGGTGCCGGCGACGATGACCGGCGCCGCGCCGCGGACCACCTGCCGCTGCTCCAGCGCGTCGGCCGCGTCGAGTCGGTGACGGTGGCCGGGGCCGGCGAAGACACGCCGCCCAGCGCCACGGCCTTGCTCGACGATCTCAAGCTGCTCGTGCCGATGCAGGGCCTGATCGACGTCGACGCCGAGCGGGCACGCCTCGACAAGCAGGTGCAGAAGCTCGAAGCCGAAAAGGCGAAAAGCGAGGGCAAGCTCGGCAACGAGAATTTCGTGAACAACGCGCCGCCAGCGGTGGTCACGCAGGAACGCGAGCGTCTGAGTGACTTCAAGCGCCAGCTCGAGCAACTCGCCGAACAGCGGCAAAGGCTGGACCTGATCGGCTAGTGTCCTGTTTGCCGAATTCGTTGACTCTCAGCGCTTTCAGCAGCGCGTCCTGCGAGGCGCAGGCGTGCAGGATTAGCGAGCTACTTCAAGCGACTGCAACACGGCAGGACGGGCTGCTGGGAGCGCCCGTTGGGAAAGCCTGCAAAGCGCTACTGCGGCGTTGCAGCCCTTGGCAAGGGCCAGCCATTACCGGCGGGCTGCGCCTTGCAGTAGCGCTTTGCAGGCTTTCTGAGAGTCAACGAATTCGGCAAGCAGGACACTTGACCCGCGGCCCTGATGAGGACTGGGTCACACTCTGGCATGCTTCACAGTGCAATCGACGCGCCTATTCGCGACGATTGAGCGCTACGTTCAGGCCCTGGATAACCGCACAAGGCAAGCCGATGCAGCAATCGCTACAAGCCGTTTCCGCCGATGACGCCCGTGATGCACTCGAGCTGGCGCGCAAGGCGCTCAACCGGATCATTCTCGGCAAGGATCACGAAGTGGCCCTTGCCCTCGCCTGCCTGCTCGCGCGCGGTCACCTGCTGATCGAAGACCTGCCCGGCCTCGGCAAGACGACGCTCGCCCAGTCGCTGGCGCGGATACTCGGCCTGACCTTCAACCGGATCCAGTTCACCAGCGACCTGCTGCCGGCGGACGTCGTCGGCGTATCGCTGTTTCGTCAGCACAGCGGCGAGTTCGAATTTCAGCCGGGCCCGATCTTCGCCGAGCTGATTCTGGCGGACGAGGTCAACCGTGCAACGCCGAAGGCGCAGAGTGCCCTGCTCGAGGCCATGGAGGAAAACCAGGTCTCGGTCGACGGCGTGACACGCGCATTGCCGAAGCCGTTCTTCGTCGTCGCGACGCAGAACCCGGCGGACCAGATCGGTACGTTCCCGTTGCCGGAATCGCAGCTCGACCGGTTCCTGATGCGCATCGAGCTCGGCTACCCCAACGAGGACAGCGAGCGCGAACTCATCACCGGCCAGGATCGGCGCCAGCTCCTCCGGGATACCGATGCGATCGCAACCCCGGGTGTGGTCATCGCGCTCCAGGAAGCGGTGCAGAACGTCCGGATGAACGACCCGCTCGTCGACTACATACAGGCGCTGGT
>JAZBNZ010000298.1:0-10624 GCA_036350895.1 Woeseiaceae bacterium | reverse complement strand
GTGTCAGCCCCTCAATTACAGCCGGCCAGCCCGTCGATCCAGTTGCTGATGAGCGTTACGCCGGCCGTGTCCACGACACTCGAGCCGAGCGGCGGCATGCCGTGGATGTCGCGTCGCTGCATGCGCTCGACGAGGAGCGAGCGGGCCGAGTCACCCGGCGCGACCAGGCGCGCGTTCGGGATACCGAGCTGGCCGTTGAGCGGGACGACATCGCAGGCGTTGGTGTCGGCCAGTGCGGTCGTGTAGCGCAGGTCCATCGTGGACGGCGTCGGCCCGTTCGGCCGGTGACACTGCGCACAGTTCGTGTGCAGGTAGGCGCGGGCGCGGTCGTCGAGCGCTGCGCTCGCGTCCGCCGGGTTGGCCAGTGCGTCGAGCGCGCCGACGGGTCCCGGCAGCGGTCCCGAGAACATCAACACGTGGTCGATCGTCTCGAGCTGGTTGGCGGTGCGTCCGGTCGACGGGTAGGTAAAGTCCTTGTTGAGCTGCGCGATCTCCGGGCCGAGCGCGATGCCGGCCACGCTGGTGTGGCACTCCATGCACTGCGCCTCGGACGGGTAGATCCAGTCCTGGCCGTTGATGTTCACCACCTTGCCGCCGCGAACGCGCGTGGCCTCGGTCTGCGCGGCATTCCATTCGTAGGTGTAGCCGGCCCAGACGCCGTCGGGATGACGCATCAGGTGGCGGGTCTCGACCAGGTTGCCGCCCAGCCGGAAGTTCTTGACGATCACGGTGCCGTTCGGGAAGTCGAAGTCGCCGTCCGCGCCGATCGTCATCGTCGTGCCGTTCGGCAGGCCGATGTAGCGGGACTTGTCGGCACCGTCTGACCAGAACGGCGCGTTGAGATCGTAGGGCAGCAAGCCGGCATAGGGCTGCGTGACATTAGTCGGGTCCACGCAGCCGGTATCCGAGAGCCGATCCGGGATCGTGTCGGGCGTCGGGCTGCCCGCCGGGTCGAGGCGGAGCACGCTGCCGCGACCGATGTCGACGAAGTAGAGCTCGTCGTCGGGGCCGATCCCGAAGGCGACCGGGTTGTTACTGGTATCGATGAGTTCGTCGTTCACGTAGCCGCCCTGGCCGTCGGGGCGTGCTGCCCAGAAACGCCCGGAGCCGTAGTCGGCAAACACGTAGAGCCCCTCGAGCTCGGGGATGGCGCTGCCCCGGTAGACATAGCCGCCGGTGATCGAGTTGCCGAGGCTGTGGCTGTATTCCGTGACCGGGTCGATCAGGTTGTCGCTCGGCAGGCAGTCGGCGGCATTGACCGTATCGTGTGCCCCTTCGCGGCAGCGCCAGCCGTAGTTACCGCCAAGCTCCACCCGATCGACTTCCTCCCAGGCATTCTGGCCGACGTCGGCGAGCCAGAGTTCGCCGGTGGCCTCGTCGAAGCTCCAGCGCCAGGGATTGCGCAAACCCCAGGCGTAGATCTCGGGACAGTCAGCGGCGTTTGCGGCCGGTCCGCACTTCGGGTTTGCCGCGAAGGGGTTGTCCGGCGGGATGTCGTAGCCCGCGCCGGTGCCATTCACGTCGATGCGGAGCATCGAACCCAGGAGGCGCGTCGTGTCCTGCGCGCGGCGGTTGGGGTCATTGCCGCTGCCGCCGTCGCCGAGACCGAAGTAGAGGTAGCCGTCCGGGCCGAAGGCAATGTCGCCGCCGTTGTGGTTGGTGAAGTCCTGGTCGACGACGAGGATGACTTGCTCGGTGGTTCCGGCGCCGGGGCTGTCGACGTCGTCGAGGATCATACGGGACAGGACGGAGCGCGTCGCGGGACCGGAGTGGTTGATCGTATACGACAGGAAGATCTCCGACGTTGCCGGGTAGTCCGGGTGAAAGGCCATGCCCAGCAGACCGCCCTCGGAAGACGAGTTGATCGACCGGGTCTCGGTGAGATCGATGAACTCGGTAACGCTCGTCGGGTTCGTCGTCGGGAAAGTCACGACCTGGCCGGCTTTCTGCAGCGCGAACCAGCGGTCTTCCGTGCCCGGCTCGAGCAGCAGCTTGGTCGGCTGCGCGAGCGCGGGCAGTGACGGGTAGGGGTCTGCTATCGCCACGGTGGCATCGACGGTCGGCCGCGCGGGCGCGACGCAGGTGCGGTTATCGGGGCGGACGTCGAGGCCGACGACCGCGGTGGCGTCGTCATCGAGGATCGTGCCCGTTGCGGTCGCGGTCGTGATCGTGGCGCTGGTCGGCGCCGAGAGCGTGACGGTAAAGGTCTCGTCGGGCTCGATATCGGTGTCGCCGATGATCGTTATGTCGATGGTCACGCTGGTCGTCCCGCCGGGGATGTTCAGCGTGCCGCTCGCGGCCTCGTAGTCCACGCCCTCGGTCGCAGTATCGGCCGACGTCGCGTACTCGACGGTTGCTGCCTCGACCGTCGCTCCGGTTGCGCTGCTGGCGGATGCCGTGACCGTGAACGAGAGCACCGTCGTGCCGCTGTCGCCTTCCGCGATCCTGGCATCCGCGATCGAGAGCGTGGCTTCGACCGGCGTCGGGGGCGGTGGTGGCGGAGGCGGCGGCGGAGAGGACGAACTGCTGCCGCCGCAGCCTGTTACGAATGCGGCGATCGACAGTGCGGCGGCGCCTTCTGCGAGGCGAGAGAGTAGTCTGATCATATTGGCGAGTAGCACAGGGCCCAGGCGAACTCGAGTTCGTCGATTATTGCATGAGCCTGCCAGCACCTGTGCGACTCGTTACAAAATCGCGGTATCGTCGCCAAAGTGCGACAGTCTCGATCGGAACGGGGTCAGCAATAGTTTGGGGTCAGAGTAAGAACCGGGCGCAGGCCCGGTTCTTACTCTGACCCCAAACTATCTCTAGAGCGTCTTGCAGGCGCGCAGTTGCTCGGTCAGTGCAAGCAAACGCTCGAGGTATTGCTCGCGCTCTGCCGCCGCGCCGTCCTGCTGCAGCTCGAGGTCGATCGCGTCGATGGCATCGCGCGTCTCCTGCTCGCAGTCGGCCCGGCTTTGCGAGACGGGCGTGCGCGGGTCGGGTTCCGACGGCAGAGGACGGCCGGGTGCTTCGTCGTATGGACTGGTGAAATCGAAGACGGCATCCGCGGGGGTGGTGGTGGCGGGCTCGACGGCAACGTCGGACTCCGCATCGCCGGGCGTGGTCTCCGGCTCGGGGCAGGGCGTCTCCTGGAAGGCGACGGTACCGTCAGCCTGGGCGCAGCGATGAATCTCAGTTTGCGCCCAGGCCGATATCGGCACCAGCGCGAAGGCGACAGCGCCGAGCAGCGGCAGCGCCGTGCTTCTGAAGCCGACTGAGATCACGGTAAGCATGCCGACAGTTTAACCCCGCCGAGGGCAATGCCTTGACCTACTGCGGGGGCTTCAGGATCAGCACGGGCGTTTTCTGCTTGTATTCCTCGTAGTCGTCCTGGCCGCCCCAGCGCTCGTCGGCGCTTTCCTCGAGCATCGGGATGCCGCTGACCTTGATCAGCAGGAAGGCGACGAACACCGGTGAAATCAGGGTCACCCACTGCCAGCCCTCAAGTACCGGAACGGCGACGATGGCCATGCCGATCCAGAGGACGATCTCGCCGAAATAGTTCGGGTGGCGCGACCACGCCCACAGTCCGGTGTTGATGAATTTACCCTTGTTCGCAGGGTCGGCCTTGAACGCCGACTTCTGCCGGTCAGCGACGATCTCTACCAGGATGCCGAACGCCCATACGGCGATACCGACGATACCGATGATCCCGAGCGGCTCGCGCGTGCCGCCGGTAATGACGGCGAGTGCCGCCGCGGCGGTCAGCAAGACCCACAGGCCCTGCAGCGTCCAGGCCATCAGGAACCGTGCCGGCTGGGTCTTGATCTGGTCGAAGCGCGAGTCCTTGCCGGCCTTCGAGATGCGCATGAACAGGAACGTCGACAGGCGCAGCGCCCAGACCATGACCATTGCGGCGACCAGCATCGCCCTGAGATCGAGCGGACCCGACAGCAGCACGGCGACGGTCGTCACCGAGAGGTATGTGATGCCGCCGGTCAGGTCGTAGTAATGCTCCGTTTGCGCGATCGCCGAGGGGATGAATACGAGCCAGTTCACCGCGAACGCCAGCGCGCCGCAGATTGCGAACACCGGGATGCCGTTGAAATGATCGCCGCCGTCGCTGCCCGCCCACGCGACGAGGGCGCCGATGATCACCGCAATGGCGGTGGCGATGATGGACTGTTTGTTGCTGCGTTCGGCCATGCTCTTTCCTTGCGTCTTGCTATGCCCTGTGTGAAGTGGTCAGCGGACTTCGCTCGAAGCCATCATACTAAGGATATTCTGCGAGAATTGATGTCCTGCCGGTTTCCGATTGTTTCTTTTTGTTTTCGATCGCCGGGCTTGCGGCTGCAGATTGTTCGCCTGTTGCAGGTAACGTCCTTACGACTGGAGAGCCGTCGACGTGCTATACCGACTCGCCGCCGACCTTTTGCTATTTGTACACGTGAGCTTCGTCGTGTTCGTCGTGGCCGGGCTCGTCCTGATCCTGGCCGGTGCCGGCAGGGGCTGGGCGTGGATTCGCAATCCCTGGTTCCGCCTTGCACATGTCGCTGCCATCACCGTCGTCGTGCTCCAGGCCTGGCTGGGGCGTGTCTGCCCGCTCACGACCTGGGAGATGGCGCTGCGCGCGAAGGCCGGCGACGAGACCTACGCCGGGGCCTTCATCGCGCACTGGCTGCAGGCACTCCTCTACTACGAGGCACCGATGTGGGTGTTCGCGCTCGCCTACACGCTGTTCGGCGCGCTGGTGGTCGTAAGCTGGATACGCGTGCGGCCCCGGCCCTTCCGCGACAACCGCAATAATGGGGTCTGAACACTCTCCAGCGCGTATACTTTCCGCGATTTCGAATACCCGCGACCGGGGATGCACTCGATGCTCAGACGCACATTCTTATTCGTAGTTCTTCTGGTCACGGCGGCCTGCGGCCAGGGCGAGGCGCCGAAGCCCGTTGTCGCGGAAGCGCCGCTCCGCCAGGCGGCTGTCGCAATGCCCGAACACCACGCGGCCGTCGTTGCAGAGGCGATCCTCGAGTCGGGCGGCAACGCGGTCGACGCCGCGGTCGCGTCGGCCTTCGTGCTTGCCGTCACCTTCCCCGAGGCCGGCAACATCGGCGGCGGCGGCTTCATGCTGGTGTACATGGACAACGAGACCGCCTTTCTCGACTACCGCGAGAAAGCCCCGCTGGCGGCAGATCGTGACATGTACCTCGACGAGAACGGCGAGGTCATCGAGGGATCGAGCCTGATCGGCGCGAAGGCGGCCGGGGTTCCCGGCACGGTGGCCGGGCTCTGGGCCGCGCACCAGCGCTACGGGAGCATGCCGTGGGCCGAGCTCGTCAGGCCGGCGGTCGTGCTTGCGCGCGACGGTTTCATTGCGCCGACGAGCCTCGTCGAGCGGGTGGGGGTCTACGACGAGTGGTTCGCCTCGACGAACTTCATGCGTTATTTCGGGCCGATGCAGGCGGGCGAACGTTTCCGGCAGCCCGAACTCGCGGCGACCCTGCAGCGAATCGCCGACGACGGCCCGGCCGGCTTTTACGAGGGTGAGACCGCGGCGCTGATCGTCGACCAGATGGATCAGCGCGGCGGCCTTATCACGCTCGAGGATCTCGCGACATACGAGCCGGTGTGGCGTGAACCGCTCCGCGCCGAGTGGCGCGAGTACGAGATTCTTACCGCGCCGCCGCCGAGCTCCGGCGGCATCGCGCTCATTTCGCTCCTGAAGATGCGCGACGCGCTCGACAGCGAGTTCGAGGGCGCCGACCACAACTCGCCCCGCTACGTGCACCTGATCGCAGAAATGGAAAAGCGCGTGTTCGCCGACCGGGCGGAATACCTCGGCGATCCCGATTTCGTCGACGTGCGCCAGGACGAGCTGCTTGCCGACGAGTACATCGCGCGCCGCGCCGCCGAGGTCGACCCGGACGCGATCTCGAGCCTCGACGCAGCGGCGCCGGGGCTGGAGTCGCCCGACACGACGCACTTCTCCATCCTCGATTTCGATGGCAACGCGGTATCGAACACCTACACGCTCAACTGGGAGTTCGGCGCCGGCGTCGTCGTCGAGGGCGCGGGTTTCCTCCTCAACAACGAGATGGACGATTTCAGTATCAAGCCGGGCGTACCGAATGCGTACGGCGTGGTCGGCCGTACCGCGAACGAAATTCAGCCCGGCAAACGCATGCTGTCGTCGATGACGCCGACGATCCTGTTGCGCGACGGCCGTGTCGCCACCGTGATCGGCACGCCGGGCGGCTCGACGATCTTCACCAGCGTCTTCCAGGGCATCCTCAACCTCGTGGACTTCGGGATGACCCCGGCCGAGGCCGTCGGTGCCAGCCGCTTTCATCACCAGCTGCTGCCGCCGGAACTCGTGACCTATTCGCCGTCCCGACCACTCCCCGACGGTACGATCGTCGAGCTCGAGTCCCGGGGCTATGACGTAAAGCCGCACGGCTGGGAGTTCGGCGACGTGCAGATCATTCATGACGACGGCAAGGCCCTCTCGGCCGGCTCGGATCCCCGCGGCCGCGGGGAGGCGAGAGTCTTCGAATAAGCACCGGGAAACAGCAATATGACGAATCGACGAGAATTCCTTACCGCGAGCGCCGCGCTCGCAGGCGCATCGGCGGCGGGCTTTGCCCTCCCGGCCCTGGCGGCGGATCGCAAGCTATCGATCCTGTTCCTCGGCGGCACGGGATTCATCGGTCCGAAGCAGATCGAGTACACGCTCGCCCGCGGCCACGACGTCTCGATGTTCAATCGCGGCAGTAACCCGGGTCTGTTCGGCGACCGGGTCGAGGAACTCATCGGCAATCGCGATGCGACGATAGACGACGGGCTGAAGGCGCTCGAGGGCAGCCGGACCTGGGACGTCGTCGTCGACAACTCGGGCTATGTGCCTCGCCACGTGCGCGACTCGGCCGAGCTGCTGAAGGGGCGCTGCGGCCGCTACGTCTATGTCTCGACGACCGGCGTCTACGACTTCGACAAGACGCCCAGCGTGACGCACGAAAGCCCCCTGCACAGCGAGTTTCCCGACACCGAGGAGGTCACCGGCGCGACCTACGGGCCCCTCAAGGCGGAGTGCGACCTGATCGTCCAGGAGGTCTACGGTGACACGGCGACGATCATTCGCCCGACCGTGATCGTGGGCCCGGGCGACAGCACCGATCGATTCACCTACTGGGTCGAGCGTTTCCATCGCGGCGGCGACATCGTCTGTCCGCCGGATCCGCGCCGCGAGGCGGCGTGGATCGACGTGCGCGACCTCGCGAAGTGGCTGGTCACGCTCGCGGAGGAGGACCGCCCCGGTATATTCAACGCGGCCGGGCCCGCTTCCGTGATCGATCACGAGCAGGTGATGTACGGGTTCCGCGCGTTCTCGGCCGGCCCCGTCCGGCTGCACTGGCCGAGCCGGGAACTGGTCGACGAGACCGGCTTCCGGGTGCCCTGGTTCTGGTCGGGCGCGCAGTCAAGGCACATCGGCGTGAGCGCCTCGATCGCGGCGGGACTCACTTATCGTTCTCTCGCGACGACGATCCGCGATACGCACGAGTGGTGGTTGGCGCAGCCGGCGGAGCGTCGCGAAAAAGCGCGTGGCTGGCCGACAGAAGAGCAGGAGCGTGCCGTCCTGGAGCGGATCGCAGGCTGAACAAAGCCGTTTTACATCGACCCGGGAAGCCGGTTGCCGGCCGCTGCCTGAACGGGTGACTACTCGGCTTCGAAGCTCAACACGATCCGGGCGGGCACCGGCTCCGAACGCGGCGCGAAGCGCCACTGGCCGACCGCCTTCTCGGCGCTGTCGTTGAAGACGTCGCTCGGGACGGCCTTCAGGATTTCGAGCTGCCCGGTCGTGCCGTCCGGGTTGACGACGAAGCCCACCTCCACGAATCCGGACGCGCCCATCCGCTGCGCGGCCCGCGGGAATTTCGGCGCGACGTAGCGCTCGATACCGAGCTGCGACAGCGACTGCCTTTCGATGCGCTCCGGTTCGCCCTGCGGCTCCGCCGTTTCGGCCGTCGAGATGGCCGCGACACTGCCTGCCATGTCCCCGGTCGGCGCTGGTCCCTCGCCGCTTGCCGGCGCTTCAGTGGGCCCGAGCGGCCCCGCCGTGTCCGCTGCGTCGGCAACGCCTGCCGTTTCGGAGGCCATTGCTGCCGTCGCGACGAGTGCCGTGCCCTCGACCATCGGCACGTCGACTTCCGGGACGGGCTCTTCGAGCGCGGCCTGCAGCGTCGAGCGGGCCGCTTCGACCTCGGCATCAAGCACACCGAGTGCCTCGACGGCTGCGAGCAGGCCCTCGGCCTGTGTGTATTCGGCGGCCGCCGTCGCGAGGGCGGCGTCCGTCAAGAGGCGCTGACCGAGTCGCTCCGCAGCGGCCGCTACCCTCGCGTCATCGCCGTATTCCGCGCGGAGTTCCAGCAGGACATCGCGCGCGCTGTCACCGGGCGGCGCGAGGAGCTGGTCCGCGGCGATGCGCTGGTCGACGAGATCGATACCGGCGCGCAGCAGGTCTTCCTCGGCCTGTGCCGAGATGATGGCGGCAACGCCGGCGATCGCCGCGGGATCGACGGACGCATACTGCTCGGCCTGCGCCAGCAGGGCGCGGGCCTGGTCTGCGTCACCCGACAGGGCGGCGGCCCGGGCGTTGGCGAGCTGCTGGTTGCCTTCGGCGACCAGCAGGTATTCGACGATCTGGATCGCCGGGTTATCCGGGTCCGTGTCGGCGGCGATCGCGAGCGCGCCCGCGCTCTCCGCGGGAAGGCCCGACCGCAGGGCGGCCTCCGCTTCCCGCACGTAGCGGTCGCTGATCGAGCGGAGTCCGTTGCGTGCCGCGGGGTTGCCGGGCTCGAGTCGGAGCATCTCGCGGAAGTAATCCAGCGCATTATCGCCGGGCGGCGTGACGTAGCGTGTATCGGCGAGCGCAAGCTCCGCGGCTTCGAGCAGGGCGGCGACGGGAGCCACCTCGGCCGCCGGCTCCGCGATATCTGACGGCGGGACCTCGGCCGCGGTGTCGGCCGGCCCCGGGCTTTGCGTCGCGGCGGACGGGGCGGGAGACTCAGGCGTTCCTCCCAGGAAGAGAACGCCGCCCATGATGAGGATCGCGGCGACGATTGCCGCCAGCGGCCAGATCCACAGTTTTTCGGTCGGTTTTTCAGGCGGGCCGGCATGGCCCGGTGCTTGCTTCGTGCCTCGATAAAATACCGCGGCGGACTTGGGTCGCTTCGAGCGGCTGTAGTCGAGTGCGCGTCGAAGCGTCTGCCAGTCGTCCTCCGCGAGGCCGGGTATCGCGGCCACCTCGACATCGTCCCTGCGGGCCTCGAGCGACGTCGTCGACGGGAATGGCAAGGACCCGCCGAGGAGGCGGTACGCGACTGAGCCCAGTGAGAAGATGTCGTCCTCGACGACGGGCGCAATGCCCGAGAGCACTTCCGGACTGGCGTAGTCCCTGGTTGCCCAGAGGAGCCTGTCTTGCTCGGTATCCGATGGATCACCGCAATTTCGCGCGACGCCGAAGTCGAGGAGCTTCACCTGGTGCGTCGTCGTGATGAAGATGTTGGCCGGGTTGATGTCGGCATGCACGACGTTGTTGAGGTGCGCGTGCTGCACGCCCGCGGCCGTTCCCTCGATGATCTGCCAGGCGAAGGCCTGGTCCAGGCGCTGGCCGCGGGTCCGGCGCAGCAAGGCGTTCACCGACTCGCCGTCGAGCCATTCCATGACCAGGTAGAAATGACCGTCGTGTTCGTCGAAGTCGAAGACATTGACGATGTTCGGGTGCGACAGGCGCTGAGCCCGCGCGGCTTCGCGCTCCAGCGCAAGGCGCGCATCGCGCTCGGATGCCACGGACTGGCGCATCATCTTGATCGCGACCTGGGTTTGTCCCGAGCCTTCGGGATCGCGTCGCCGGTCGATCGCCCGGTAGACATGACTCATGCCGCCAGCGTGGACGAGCTCGACGATCTCGAAGCGATTGTTCAGTACGAAACCCGGGTCCAGCAAGTCGTCGTCCGTCGAAGGCGGAGGAGCAGCCGTGTCGGCACCGGCGACGTCAGGCTCGTCGGAATCCTGTATGTAGAGATCGTGCTCGAAGGCGCGCGCCATGACGCCGGTAATCGCCGTTGTTACCGCGTCCTCGAATTCATTGCCGACCTCATCGCCGACGCTACCGTCACCGGTGTCGTTACCGGACGGTGCGCCCGGTTTTTTTTCGTTTTTGTGCGCCACTGTCTGTCGTTGTTATGAGCACATCCTGTTACCGACCCAGTATGCATGATCAACTATGTCGAAACCAATGCAGCGCGGCTGAGGCGACCGCGCTGCGAGATGCTCGCGGATAGTGTCGCCATCGGCGGTCCCGAGCGTGACCGCGGGCTTTACATAACGTAACCACCGGCGACGGCGTCGTTTCGAACAAAAAACGGGGTCGAACCGCTTTTTACTGCCGGCGTAGGGGGAAAGGGGGGAGGCCGGCGGTACGTTGATAGCGGTTCGACCCCTCAATCAGGACTCACTCACCGGCGGCGAGAGCACCTTCCGGAAGCTGTAGAACATCACCGGGATCACGACCAGCGTCAGCGCCGTCGACACCAGGATGCCGAAGATCAGCGAGATCGCGAGGCCGTTGAAGATCGGGTCG
>JAZBNZ010000297.1:0-2258 GCA_036350895.1 Woeseiaceae bacterium | reverse complement strand
TACTTCGCGGCGGCAACCATCACGGAGCAGGGACTCATACTCGACCGGCGTAATTTCAAGCCGGTCGTCCTTCCCTGGCGCTGGGTCGTATCGGTCAAGCCGGACGAGACCGTCCGAGATCCGGCGCGGACCGCTGTGATCGCAATGAGGAATGATAACGACGAGTTCCTGACCTTCAGCGTTCCGTGGAACAGGGATCTGCTCGAACTGACTCCGGGAGACCTGGGGCGCCGATAAGGCCTGCGAATGCTTCGGGTCGCTACCAGCCCGGTCGCGAACAGGGAGGCGCCAGCGAGGCGCGCGCGTTGACCACCTTGTAGTCGCGCGTGTTGGAGGCATCGTCGTAGACGTTGTTCAGCCACACGGCGTGAATGTATTCATCGGTAACTTCGAAGGCGGGACACAGTTCGTCGATGACCGCGCCGTCGTCATCCGGGTTGATCGTTCCCATGAAGTCGAGGCGCACCGTCTCGTCGAATGTTTCCCCCTGGTCGGACGACACCGACAGCACGCGGACCGGCCGGACCGGGTCGAACGTGCTCTCGGCGGTTCCGAGCAGGTACGACACGATACCGCCCTCACTGACGTTCACCACCGCGCAACGGTATTTCTCGAGGTCGTCGGCCAAGCTTACGACGGTATCGTGAGACGTCAGCGTCTGTGCCACCGCATCGAAGCGCGCAAAGAACAGGTTGAACATGTCCCGGTTGCCGGCTGTCGACGCAGACCACGACACCAGTGCTGACTCCGGTGACAGCGCGTCGACCCGGATCGGCGTCACGAGGCCGTCGTCCGGCCCGGTCGTACCCAGTGACACGAAGCCCGCGTCGTAGTTAAACACTTCGACGAGCTGCGTATCCTCGAGCGTCGGGGTGTCCCAGTTCTGATACGTCTCCTTCGCGGCAAAGATGTAGAGGTTGGCGGCCTGGTGGAAGAGGCTGGGCCCCCGCTTCAGTTCGTCGCTAAGCTGCTGGAGGTTAAGGATGCTGCCGTCCCGGCCGAGGGTCATCAGGTAGATGCCGCTCTCGTCGGCGTTGCAGGCACCGTTGTTGCAGAACTCGTCCCACGCAAGGTGTACCCGGCCGTCCGGGTCGGCTTCTACCGAGGGCGCGAAGGCCGCCAGTGTGTCGTAGGGGCGCGTGACGGTCGTGGCGGTGGAAAAAGCCGTCAGTTCCGGGCTCGTCGACCGCGCATAGAATATATCCGCTTGCGTATTGGAGACGACGCGCCACGCGAGGTGAAGGACACCGTCGCGATACGCCATATCGAGTTCGTCGACGACTCCGTCAGACGGTTCTGCAAAGACGTCGATGCGGCTGTCGCGGAAGGTCTCGCCCTCGTCTGTCGATACGGAGATGATGAGGGTCGATCCTTCACGCCGCGCGACGACCAGTCGCCCGTCCCGGTACATCGTGCCCAGCACGATCGCGTAGTCGTCGAAGAGGGTCCGTGTGCCGGTAAAGCGCCGCTCTGTGCGTTCGGTCGTTCCCGTGCTAAACGCCCAGCCCTGCGCCTCGACGGTTTCGGCGTTGGCATAGCGGACGGTCGACGCCGGTTCGACGGTGCAGGAAGTCGACGCCGGCAGCGGGCTGTCCGGCGTGAGTACCAGCGTGTCGTCGAACAGCGCGACGGCACCGCCGATGGCAACGCCGCCGCAGATCAGGCGCAGGCTGTCGTCGTCGACACTCGCGGGATCGATGACCTTATCCAGGCGCAGCGACACGGCGGAGTTCACGGCGGCGTCGGAAGTGCCGTCGGCCGGGCAGGAGATCGGGTCGGGTGCAGGCGGCGGGTTTCCCGCCGGGGCCGGCGGTGCCGGCGGTGGAGGAGACGCTGGCGGCGGTGGCGCCGGCGGTGGCGGTGATGCCACGGTCGTGCTGCCGGACGAGCCACCGCCCCCACCGCCGCACGAGGCGATGAAGACGGCGAGACAGCCGTAAATGAGAGCCTTCGACAGTTTTCCCAAGATGCCGTATCCCCAGGATGACCCCTGAACAGTGCACGTGCAGGAGGGACTGTTCAAGTCTCAAAGCATTGAGTGCGGCGCCGAACCTAGTCACATTCGCGGCTTGAAGAGCCGCTCCTACAGTCCACGATTGAGGTCATGGCGAAAGGTTCTGCTGTAGGAGCGCCTCTTCAAGGCGCGACTGCGATACCGCCGGCGGTAACCATATTGCTCAATCGCATGCCGATTCGGATCCCCCGGCTGGATCGATATCTCACGCACAGGCGCGGAACCTCGAACTTGTCGCGGTCGC
>JAZBNZ010000296.1:0-7138 GCA_036350895.1 Woeseiaceae bacterium | reverse complement strand
TCCGCTGCAAGACCTTCTTTTGACCGTTCAGGCATGTCCGTATCACCGGTGCAGTCGCTCACAAGCCGGAGCCAGATTAGTCCAGATGAGATCTATCGCTTTCTCGAGAGGCAAGCCCTCCAGGTCGATCGATGCGGTATATGTTGCCCACTGCTGAGTCTTTAGGGGATCCGCAGAGAACGCTTCCGTCAGGCCGGCCGGCACGGTTGACGGAATGTCGGTTTTCCGCCGAGAAAAAGTCGCAGCTATTGCCTCAGCCAGTTCGCTTGCCTCAATATCTTGAGAATTCAATATTGCCCACAGGTCGTAATAGTCCTTCATGCGGCTGTTGACGAGCCCGAGTGTGACGATCGCATGGAACTTCTCTGCCACGACACTCGCGGGCGGATAGGCTCGAATGCTGATGGCCGGCATATCCAGAAGCGTTGGATACTCAATCGTGAGGTCCGGCGCAATCGTCGCATCACCGAATCCGACATCAACCACTATCGGTATTCGTGTCTTGCCCAGGTTCGCGACTGTCCTGAGGCGGATACCGCCGTATTGCTGCTCCTCGCGGATTCCCCGAGCGGTCAGGTTGTCGACGTCGTATATCAGCCCGTCGTCTAGCCGTTGGCTCATTACCTCCGAGAAGACTGAGATCAGACGTCCCTCCGACGCATCGCCAAAACCGAGAAAATCAGCGTCACGAGTGACGCGATTCTCGTCTCCTATCCAGAGCGTCACCAACAGACCGCCCTTCAGACAAATGAATCCCGGTGCCCCGATATCGACAAGCGATACATAAGGCGCTCAAGGCCGTAGGCTACAAGTACGACGTCGTATACCTGGCCTTTTTCGCGTGCACGGTTAATAAGTCGCTGCCTGACGGAAGCAGGCGAGTTGTTTCGGCCGTTAGCCATTTGCAGTCATCGCTTCCATATAAGGCTGCATTTGTTTCCAGGCTCCACAGTCCTTGGCTGCTTGTGCGATCTCGGCAGGTGTCGCTTTTCGCTCTTCGATCGCGTTGCGCAGGCACTCTATGGCAACGGACCGGTCGACAAAGCGTCGGCTTCGAAACGCATCCGCCAGTGATTTCGAGATTGAATAGATCGGAACATCGATGCCCGATATGACGTGATGCTCAATCCCATACTCAAGATACGGAGAGCGAAATCGGACAATTCGAAGTGGCGGGTAGTCTACCGAGGGTTCCCAATCCTTTGCACCGATGGCCAGCCAGACCTTGCGTGGCATCTGGTCGGTCAGTTGATGGTAGGCAAGCGCCGAGATCATGCAGATCACGCCTTTGGGTACCCGCTTCGACGCCTCCGCCAGCGTGCATTCCAGATCCAGTTCGCTGTCCGGCAGTTGGTACAGCCCTCTCGCGGCACGAATAATCGCGCCGGCTTTAGCCGCACGGGCAATCGTAGACGCAGCGATCCCTGCTGCCCTCAGGTCGCGTGCGCGCATTAGCGGGTGATCCCGGAGTAGCTGAATCAGTCGATCTTGTTGAGTTGCGATAGACACGGGTATGTTACAAAACCTCGGACAAGTTTTTGATTTGTCCGAGGTTTTGTAACACATCGCACTGGAGATTTCTAGCTGGTCCCGACCCATGCAAAACCAACGCAGGAAATGCAGGACGGTGACCGAGAGTCTTCAACTTACTGATAAAAAGGGTTTTTTGAGCGGCCTCTACTCGAAGCGGAGCTTTTCAGTTCGAGGATCGAGCCCCTGAGACTGTACTTATCAGAGAGTCACCGGGTCGTTCGTTGCGGGATTGTCGGTACTTTGCATGACGATGGTTTTACGAATCACGCAAACTTCACGCAAGAGATTCCGCCAGGGCTATAGATCGAACGCCCTCTCCGTTGCGTCAACCAGGCCTTTCAAGAAACTTATGGCCTTTTCGAGTCCTGCTTTCGTCACAGGGTGCGGCTCTGGCGGACCGGATGTAACTTTGCGGGAGCGGTGAACGACATCGCCTCTGAGCTTGATCAGGCTGTTCAACCTGGTTCTGACCGTCTTTGAGTCATGATTATTCCAGCACCACGCGGCTGTGAGATCTACGCTGGCATAGTCTTGGAAGAGTTCAATCGTCTTCTGAGATCCCGGGTTGTGGAGTCGCTTGATTTCCTCGTCGAGCTTCTTCTGCATGAATTTGCCGACATCAGTATCTGAAAGTCCAGCCAGTCTCTCCGCCACAGCTTCTTGCAGCCTGTCCTCCACATACGTTTCCCAAGCAGTCATGGCCATTACCAACCCCGCTCGTTTCAGGACTTCGGTTTCTTGCGGTGGCCGGGTGTCGGGGACACAACGAATACCTTGAGCAGGAATACGATCGCCGCATCGATCAGGCCACTGTGCTGCTGACCAGCTGACCGAGCCGTTCCGAGTGCCGCTCAAACCACCGGATAACTCGCATCCCCCCACAGCGTCCGAGGATTCTCCATCATCAAATGAATCACGATCGGCACCAGGAGCCCGAGAATCCGCACACCATCGTTGACCTGGCTGCGGTTGACCCCGCTGTTCCAGGTCGCGCCGCCGTGTACGAGCTGGTTGCGCAGCGTATAAAGACGATCGAACGCAACCACGAGCACTTTCTCGGTATTCATCCGTCCCAGCGCCCTGCTTGCCATCCGCTTGTGATTCTCGAACATCTCGACCCACTCGGCCTCCGTGAGCTTCCCGTTGTGAAAGTCCCAGAACGGCTGGAAGACATACTGGTTATTGATCAGTAAACGTATCGACGTCGAGAAGTTCTCCCACACGAGCTTGTAGATCAGGTTCTCGGTATCCAGCGCAATCAGCTTCCGGAGAAACGTCAGGAATAGCCGCCGCTCGGAGAACGTCGCGTTGTCCGGCAGTTCGTTGGCGTATGCGGCATTGAACGCGATCCACAGGAAGATGAACGTTCCGTCCGCGTCCTCGGCCTGCTCGGCCCGATTCAGCCAGCTGAGCGCCCGGTGCGTCCGCAGCCCGAGCGACTCGGGAAAGCCGTCACGAATCTCGCGTTGCCTCGCCTTCAATGCCTGGTAACTGAGGTCCACAGCCGCCTCCCTGCTCACGGTATACGTCAGAACTGAACGGTCGTCGCGCTCCCCACGTTCGAGAATCGCCCGGGCGTGCACGTCAGGATCACGATCTGGCAGTGCTTGCCGGCCGCGGAGATCGCGGCGCCCATGGTGTCGAGGCGCGACGGGTCCGAGAAACCCAGCGCATCGTCGATGATCAACGGCACACCGCCCTGCTTCGCGACGATCTGTGCGGCCGCGAGGCGGGTGAGTATTCCCAGCTGCTCTTTCGCGCCGACGCTGAGATCGTCAAAGGGCAGCAGCGTGTTATCCAGCACCCGGGACTCCAGCGTCCAGTCGTCGCTGATCTCGATGCCGAACGTCGGGCCGAAAACGATTCGGCCCAGCCGTTCGATCGCCTCTTTCAGCGGCCGCACGTAGGCCTGCCTCGCCGCATCGCGGTGCCTGTTCAGCGTGTCCCAGAGACGCTTCGCTGCCTCCGCCCGGCGCCGGGTGGCGTCGAGGTCGCGTTCCAGGTCCCCGAGCTTGCGCTCGGCCGCTTCCAGGGTTTCGAAACGGCCGTCCGCCTGCGCTTGCTCCAGGCGATCATCGAGCACCGCGAGCTTACGCTCTGTTTCAGCAAGCTCTTTCCGCGCCCGCTCGCAGGCGTCCCTGGCGTTGGTGTACAGCGTCTCGACGGTATCGGGCGCCAGTGCCTCCAGCCGCTGACGGATATCGTTCATCTCCGCTGCCAGCGCCGAATGCCGCTCAACGGTTTCCTGGATCCGTGTCTCCAGGTCATCGTCGGAGGCTTCCTGGCGGGCCGTCTCCAGCCGCTTTTCTTTTTCCCGCAGCGTCGCCTCGAGTGCGACGATGGCATCCCCGGCCTCACGCAATGCTTCATCCGCACCGGCCTGTTCGGTTCTTAACGCGGTCTCTTGCTTCCGAACCTCCTCGATAGCTTCATCCGCGTCTCTAAAGGCCTGCTCCGCTGCGGCGAGGCGTTCCCGCGCGTCTTCCATCGTTGCCGGCAAGTCCGTGCCAGGCGTTCTTTGCTCCGGATAGGCAGCGGTACCACCCCGCAGCGAACGCGCCAGCTCGTCGAGTTCCTCCGGGGTCTCGTCTCCCAGGATCTCTTCCAGCTTCGATTTCAGCTCCCTGACCTGGTGCTGGGCCGTCCGCCTTGTTTCGTTCTGTTCGATGGCTTCCTCGAGCGACTCTACGGCATGCCTGCCCAGCGCCTGCCGGAAGTCCTCCTCGGCGTCACTGACCCCGGCTTCGAGGTCCGCCGCGGAGTGCGGCGGAACTATCCGAACCGTGGCAACGCCCGGGAAGCGGATATCCATGCCGGCAGCGGCGGTTCGCTCCGCTGCCTCGGCTTGCCCCAGCGACACCGGCTCACCGTCAATCTCGAAATCGAGGACAGACTCCGCCGAGACGACGACTTCGGTCGCGGCAAGATCGCGTTTCTGGCGGGCCAGCTCGAGCTTGCGGTCGAGCTGACGCAGTGTCTCGAGACCGTCGTCGTCAATCTTTACCTGGTTGAGCGTCTGCGATGCGGACTTGAGCTTCGTCGAGAGCTCCTTGTGCGAGTCCAGTTTTTTCTCGGCCTGGGCAAGGCGCTCCAGGTTCGCCAGGTAGTCGACATCCTGCCTCGCGACGTCGTGATGCTTGCGGGCCTTGTTTCTCTGCCTGGTCTTGTCCTCAGCAACCAGCCTTGCGCTCTCGGCCTTGCGCTTCAGTTCGTCGAGCCGATCCTTGAGGGGCTGCTGTACCTTTTGCTGCTCCGCCAGGGACTCCCGTTCCCGAGCGATAGCCTCGATGAGAACTCGCCGATCGGCCGCCGCCTTGTTTGCAGCCGCGACTTGCCCGGTCGCAGCCTCGAGCTGCGAGTCTTTCAACTCCAGCTCCTTTTTCAGGCTGCCAACCGCTTTCCAGGACTCTTCATGTTCCCTGACCTTCGCCTCGAGTCCCGGCAACAGCTGCTGCCGCCGCCGGACGTCGGTCTGGATGCGTTCCTGTTCCTCGGCATTGCGCTCGACCTCGGCCAGCGCATGCCGGGCCGCGTCCCGGTCAGCCCTCGCCTGCTCCGTGGCCTTCTCGAGCGACGCGAACTGGGGCTTCCCGGTCTTCAGCGTGTAGTACCTGGTGTACTCCGCCTGCACCGCCGCGTAGAGATCCGTGTCCTCCTGGGTACTCGCGCTCGAGCCCGCCGCCTCGTCGAGGGCGTGGGCGAGCCCGGCCGAGTCCTGGAGCTCGGCAGGCGCCGTGCTCTTGCCCTGTTCCGCCAGCAGTCCGTACCAGAGTGACAGGTCCATGGTCTCGTTGAGTATCTGCTCGACGCGTTCGTGTGCCTCGCGGCCCGTTAGCTGTTCTTTCCGCGGCGCGAGGATATCGAGGGACGTCCCGGTCGTCTTGTTATAGGTCTTGGCGTAGACGAAGTGATAGTCACCGCTTCGTATCTCCGCTTCGACGCGGCTGCCCACGTCCTGGCCGACCGGCATCACGGCCTTGACGCCCTGCTTCTTCGACGAATCCAGCTCCCGGACCAGGGTCAGGAGCGCCTCGACGATCGTCGACTTGCCGATCTCGTTGGGTCCCTCGATCAGCGTGACGCCGTCGTCGAAGTGGATCTCGCGGGAGTCGACGCCGCGCCAGTTCTCGAGAGCGAGCCGAACCAGGCGCATCAGCGGGCCTCCTGGCGGCTCAGCCGATAGAGGAGCCGAAGCGCATCCTCGGCCACCGCGTCGCCGCCCGTCGACTGCTCCAGCAGCTCGTCGTAGGTCTGCTTCGCATACCCGGACAGCGAGACACTGTCGTGGTCCAGTTCGTCGGGCACGATGGCAAGATCGGTCGTGCGCTCCCGACGCCGGAGGCTCGCGAAGAGATCCGCCTTGGACTCGAAGACATCGTCCAGCGCCGCTGCCGTCGCCAGGTTGATACTGCCCTCGAAGCCGACCTTGATGGCCGTGCGCTGCTTGGCGGGGAGTTCGTCCAGCCACGCGGAATAACGGTCCAGGTCTTCCTGGCCGTTGAGCGGGAACTTCTCTGCAACGAAATGCCAGTCGCCGACCGTTACCGGCTCGACGGTGCAGTCGCCCGACGAAGGCTCCAGCTCGACCAGCAATGCCTTGTTGGGGTCGACCTCGTCGAAATCCGTGGCGACCGGCGCGCCCGAGTACCAGATGCGGCCGGTAGTGCCGACCTCGGTGACGGAGTGACGGTCACCGAGGCCCAGGTAATGGAACTTGCCTTCTTCGATTGCCTGCTCGGCGGCTGCCAGGTTGATGATCTCGGGCCGGGACGTATCGGGCGAAAGCGTGTCGACCTGCCCGTGGCAGACTGCGATCCGGACCGTGCCCCCGGATGCGGGCTCCAGACCCGCCGCCAGCTCGGCACAGAGATCGGTGCTCGGATGCTTCGTTTTCCAGGGCGCACCGACTACTTCGACGCCTTCAGCCACCGCAATGGCTTCCCTGTCACGCAGGACGATGACGTGATCGGCGGCTTTCCGGAATTCAGGCGTCGAGTAGATCGACGCACCGTCGAGCGGGTCATGATTACCGGGGAGCAAGACGACCGGGACCGGCAGGGCATTGAGTGCATCGAGTGTGCGGACGAGCGTTTCGCGGGACACCTGGTTGGACTCGAAGACGTCGCCGGCGACGATGATGAATGCGGCGTCTCGCTCGGCCGCGATCTCGCCGAGTTTCGCGATCGCATCGATGCGGGCCTGGCTGAAACGCGCCGAGGCTTCGGGCGTCAGGAAGGCCCGAGTCATGCCGAGCTGCCAGTCGGATGTGTGGATGAAGCGGGTGATTGGAAAGCTCCTTGCTGCATTCCTTACGCATGACAATTTACTTTATCTGGGTAACCCAGACCAATCGCCTACATCAGGAACGCTATCACTCCGTGATTTGCCCGGCCTTGATAGCAGACGCTGTGCCAGCGTTCACTTCCAATACAAGTTGTTCGAGTATCGCCGGCGGCGGCAAACGGGCGAGGGCTTTTTAGCCGAGGTTGCGGGGACCCTTTACTTTTCCTCAACGATGGCAACTTGCATATCCCAAAGCGTATAGGGGCGGCGTCACCCCTTCCTGAGTAGCACTTCGACCTAGAGGCTGGCGGTTACTGTAATC
>JAZBNZ010000295.1:0-2790 GCA_036350895.1 Woeseiaceae bacterium | reverse complement strand
CTCGATCTCGACGTCGGCGCCACCGAATATCCGGATCATGCGCGAGGTGAGCGCAATGCTGAACTCCACGTCCTGGCGGCAATCCATGTCCGGTACGCCGTACATCTGGTAGTGGAACGCAATGTGCCGGCGATCGTGGGTGAACTGGAAGTCGGTGGTGTCCTGGAGCAGGTTGAGATAGGCGCAGAAGTCGGCGATGGCTTCGGCCAGCGTTCGCGACGAGAGGAAGAGAAACCCGACGGCGCCCAGCGTCTCCGGGCCGCAGGAGCGCGCAAGCCGGATGCCGAGCAGCGGGTCTTCGGCGGCGCTCGCGGCATGCTCCATGAGCCGCAGGTAACTCTTGAGCGGGATCTTGCCGTGGACGGCCTGCAGATCTTCCTCGTCGATCCCGCACGCGTCGAGGAGCGCACCGAAGTCCAGGTTCTGCTCGATCATCGGCAGCTGTAACCCGCGCACGACCGACGACCATATCCTCGGTTCGGTCGCGGGCGTCGCGAGCTGGTCCATGTCCGGGTCCGCCTAGCGCGCCCGGTGGACGAGTTCGGCACCGAGCGCCCGGTCGTGCGCGCGCATCGGGACCAGCAGGATGAAGAAGCTCGCGATGAGCAGGCCGATGGTGGTCGAGAGGATGGCCGTGAAGCCGCCCCCGGCATCGAGAATCCGCGCCGCGATGAACGGTCCGAAGCCGAGCCCCGTCATCTGCATCGCAATGGCGTTCGTCATGATGTCGCCGCGCTCGTCCATGTCACTGACGGCCGTCAGGATGAACGGCAGTACGAAATTCCACAGGAAGTTGAATGCCCCGACCGACAGGATGAACACGGCATAGCCCGGCTCGCCGAGCAGGAGCGCGATCGAGGCCGCCCCGCCGAAGATCCCGGCGATGATCGGCTTGCGGAGGCCGAGCCTGACCTCGAGAAATACGGCAGCCAGTGCGCCACCGATGGCGACGAACTGGGAGATCAGCAGGGCGTTGGCAATCGACTGCTCGTCCGGCCGGATTTCCATGCCGATCAGGAACAGGTTGGCCCACGCGATGCCGATGGCGGAGTTGTAGGCGAGCACGCCGAGCATCGCGATGACGACCATCGGCAGGCCGATCGTCCGCGCCGAAGGCCGGACCTGGGCGGATGCGTCCGACGATGTGGGCAGGTACGGCACGGTCGCGATCGACAGCAGCGTCAGCACGGACCAGCCGATGAAGATGCCATCCAGGCCGATCGTGTCGAAGGCGATCGGCATGAGCCAGAGGCCGAAGGCGCCGTAGGTGAGCAGTAGCACGAGATACAGCGCCAGGTTGCGCTCGGTCTTCGTCGTGAGCCCGACGACCGTGAAGCTCAGCGAGATGATCGCCCCTTCACCGAGGCCCGTCACGAACCGCGACGTGCCGAGCCAGGCCGTTAGCGACTCGCTCGCCGATGCGACGTTTCCGGCTGCCGCGAGGCACAGCGCCAGTGTCACGATGACGCGCCAGTTTACGCGGCGCGACAGGAACGCGACGACGTAGGTCGCAATGGCGACGCCGAGCATCTCGCTGAAGGCGAGGTCGTTCGCCTCGGCCTCGCTCAGGCCGAGCTCGACGACGAAGCCCTGCACGAGTCCCGGCTGAACGATGAAGGCCAGAACGCCGATCGTGCCAAGGATGATAGCCGACGCGATCGTGCCGCGACTGTTGACATCGGCGTTGCCGCGGGTGAGGAACTCGAGCATGCCTGGGACCGCCTGGCTGTTGATTGAGGTGCCGTTGATAGCACGGCCTACCGGCACGTACCAGACTATTCCGGACAAACGCCCGGTCGGGCCGGCGCGACGGCTACCTCGGCACCGTGAAATAAAAGATCAATAAATTGCAATAATATAACAAGAGAGGGTAGCAATTCGAACCATATGCTCGAACGACGACAAAAACAACAAGCACAGCGACTGTCACGCACGGCCTTGTGGGGGGTACAAGATGACAACTGCATACGTGAACTCGACGTCATTGCTGGACTGGCAGCGCACGCTCGGTAGTGCGGCGCGTGCAATCGAGAGTCCCTGTGGACAGGCTCTGGCCCGCATCGGCGCTGCCATCGAGCAATACCCCGAGCGCATCCCGCTCAGTGACTACGTCGGACTCCTCGAGTCGATCGGGGAGCGCTGCCGATCGTCGGCGATCGCCTGGAACGTGGGTCTGTCTGTCGAACTGCCGCTGGGGACCGACCTGGGTCGCGCCGTGCTCGGCTGCCGGTCGCTCGGGACTGCGTTGCACTGGCTGTGCCATTACTTCCCGCTGCTGCAGGATTCCGCCTGTCTGCGCCTCGACGTCGAGGAGGACTGGACGACGCTGAGCTACAGGATCGTCGATCCGACGATTTGGCCGCGGCACGAGGACGCCATGTACACGCTCGGCGTTTACGCGAAACTCCTGAAAGCCGCCGCGCCCGAAGCGTGGAGCCAGGTGCAGGTGACCGTGGAGGCCGAGCAGGACCAGGTCCGCGCGGACCTCGAGACCATCGTGGATGCCAGCGTCGCCTACGGCGGCAACGCCAATGCGCTGCGCTTCCCGACGAGCATCATTAATGCGCCGCTCAACCTGGCACGCCCGTGTGACCCTGGAATCCTCAAGAAGCTGTCCGCCGAACTGGCGAAAAAACGACGGCAGGCGCCGATCGCGGAACGTACGCGGCAAACGATCTTCCGCGAGATGAACGACGGTTCCGTTAACCAGGAACACATCGCCCGCGAGCTCGGCATCTCCAGCCGCACGCTCCGCCGCCGGCTCGCGGAGGAAGGCCACTCCTTTCAGGG
>JAZBNZ010000294.1:0-2454 GCA_036350895.1 Woeseiaceae bacterium | reverse complement strand
GCCCTGCACCGGCATTTCTTCGAGGCGCTCGACGCGTTTCGGCAGAGCGACGCGATGCGCGAGATGCTGGGGGAGCACTTCGTGCGCCTCTACAGCGCGACCAAGGAGCAGGAACATCGGTCTCTCGAGGAGCGCGTTTCGGACTGGGAGCGCGACGAGCTCGGGGCGATCGTCTGATCTAATCTGAGATTCTGATTGGCGAACGCCTCGATCTCACGGTACCTATTCAGCGACTGGGGCGTTTGCGGAGAAACCAGGTAACCGGACCCCGGCATCCCTGATGCTTGCGGTGAGCCAACTGCCGGAATCTTACCGCAAGTCATGCGACTGCCGTTTTTAGCCCGTACTTCCCGGCCTGCATGCCGGGGTGTCAGGGACGTTTACCGGGCATTTGACCTGTCGACGATTCAGCGCATACTCGACGCTGGCCCCGAAGTGATGTTGGGTGCCGACCCAGTTACCGGCCCGGAGTATGCCTGTGAACACATTGCGAAAGCTGGCCGTGGCGGCCGTCGTCCTGTCTTTGTCCGTACCCGGCCTCGCGCAGGCTGCGACGCAGCAACGGCCGCTCACGATCGACGACCTGCTGGCCCTGAAATCCGTCGCGGCGCCGGCGATCAGTCCGGATGGCGGCTGGGTCGCCTACACGGTCGAGGCTGTCGACGCGGAGGCCGACGAGTCGAGGACGCAGATATTCATGGTGTCTCGCGACGGCGGCGAAGTCGTCCAGCTGACGGCTGGCGACTACTCGGCGTCGTCGCCCCGCTGGAGCCCCGACGGGCGATACCTGGGCTTCCTCGCAGCGAAAGGTGCCGAGGATGACGAACCGAAAACGCAGGTCTGGACGCTCGACCGGCGCGGTGGCGAAGCACAGGCTTATACGGCCGTCGACCAGGGTGTCAGCGATTTCCGCTGGGCTCCGGACGGCAAGGGCATGCTGCTAATGATCCGCGACAAGACCGCGGCGGACCTGGAGCGGGAAACGGCGAAAGAGGAAGGCCGGGACGAACGCCCGCTGCCCTACGTAGTCGACCGCCTGGAATTCAAGCAGGACGGCGTCCCTTACCTCGACCGCAGCCGCACCCACATCTATGTCGTCAGGGGACGCGGCGAAGCGCCGCTACAGGTCACCTTCGGTGACTTCGACGACTCCCAGCCGGCATGGCGGCCCGACGGACGCGAGATTGCATTCGTCAGCAATCGTGACGAAGAGCCGGATGCGACCCAGAACACCGACATCTGGGTCGTTTCGGCCGTCGGCGATGCAAGCTCGCGGGAAGCTCGCCGCGTGACGACCAATATCGGCAGCGATTACGCGCCTGCCTGGAGCCGGGACGGCAAGCAGATTGCGTACGTGACAGTCACGGAGCCGGACCTCATCTGGTATGCGACGAATCACCTGGCCATCGTGCCTGCGGCGGGCGGGACGGCGCGCGTGCTGACCGCGGCACTCGACCGCAACGTCTTCAAGCCGGCTTTCACAGCGGACGGACGCGGCATCACCTTCGTGCTCGAGGACAGCGCGGAGCAGCACCTGGCTCGCTATGACCTCGAGACGGGCAGTATCGATCGACCGGTTCGCGGCGAACTCAGTGTCGAGGACTACTCGCAGAACCTGGCTGGCGACATCGCCCTGACGATCAGCGTGCCGCATTCACCGGCCGAAGTGTTCCTGCTCGCCGACGAGGCGCTGGAGCCGTTGACGCGGACGAATGCGGACACGCTCTCGGGACTCAGGCTCGCCGAGGTCAACAACGTCACGTTCCCGAGTGCCGACGGGACCGAGGTCGAGGGCTTCATCTTCACGCCGCCCGACTTTCGCGAGGGGCGGCGCTACCCGACCATTCTGCGCATCCACGGCGGCCCGGTCTCGCAGTACGACTTCGGCTTCAATGCCGAAGCGCAGCTCTTCGCAGCAGAGGGTTATGTCGTCGTCATTTCGAACCCGCGCGGCTCCAGCGGCTACGGCCAGGACTACTCCGCGGCGCTGTTCGCGAACTGGGGCGTGCCTGACTTCGAGGACGTCATGGCCGCGGTGGACTACGCGATCGAGCAGGGCTATTCCGATCCCGATCGACTGGGCGTCGGCGGCTGGTCTTACGGCGGCATATTGACGAACTACGTCATCACGAAGTCGGATCGATTCGCCGGTGCGATCACGGGCGCAAGCGAGGTGAACTACATCGCGAACTACGGTCACGATCACTACCAGTACTACTGGGAAAACGAGCTCGGACTGCCCTGGGAAAACAAGGAAGCCTGGGAGCGGATCTCGCCCTGGGAGGACGTCGACAAGGTCGTGACGCCGACGCTGGTCATGGGCGGCAAGGAAGACTGGAACGTGCCGATACAGAACTCCGAGCAGCTCTACCAGGCGCTGAAGCGCCGCGGGATCGACACCCAGCTGGTCGTATACCCCGATGAGGATCATGGTATCGACCGGCCGAGCTTCCG
>JAZBNZ010000293.1:0-33721 GCA_036350895.1 Woeseiaceae bacterium | reverse complement strand
TGCGGCACGAATTCCTGGATCTGCTCGGGGTCGCGCAGGTCGACGTCGTAGACCTTCGACAGATCGCCGTTGATGATCGCACCACTCGGCATGAGCAGGTTCTCGGGCGAGTAGTCGTTCGCACGATCCGGGATGTCGCCATAGGCCATGATGCTCTGGCTCGAGATGCCGCCGCCGTACAGCCAGCCCTTGTAGAACTGGCCGATCGCGAGGATGTCGGGGATCAGCACGTTGTCGATGAAGACCTTCGAATCCTTGAGGATCTGGTGGATCTGGTTGAGATTCGACATGTTGAGCCCGCCGACACCGCCGACGCCGTCGACGTTGATCGGCGAAGGTGTGCCGCCTACGGTCCAGTTCGGGTGCGTGTCCTTGCCACCCAGGATCGTGCGCGTCTTCATCATTTCCTTCTGGAAATCGAGCGCTTCGAGATAATGCGTCACCGCCATCAGGTCGGCTTCGGGTGGCAGCAGGTAGGCCGGGTTGGTCCAGTAGCCGTTCTTGAACGGTCCCAGCTGGCCGGACTCGACGAACTTCTTCAGCCGGTTCTGTATGTCACGGAAGTAACCCGGCGACGAGTTCGGGTGGCTCGGGCTGACCTGCTGCTGCAGCGCCGACGTCGCCTTCGGGTCGGCGGCCAGTGCGTTGACCGGGTTTACCCAGTCGAGCGCATGCAGATGGTAGAAGTGCACCAGGTGGTCGTGGACCTGCAGCGACAGCTGCATGATGTTGCGGATCGAGTTGGCGTTCTCCGGAATCTGGATACCGAGAGCATCCTCGACCGCGCGTACCGACGTCAGTGCGTGGGTACCCGTGCAGACGCCGCAGATGCGCTGGGTGAAAGCCCAGGCATCGCGCGGATCGCGACCTTTCAGGATCACTTCCAGCCCGCGCCACATCGTGCCGCTCGAGACGGCGTTGGTGATGACGTTGTTTTCATCGATGTTCACTTCGGCCCGCAGGTGGCCTTCGATCCGGGTGATCGGATCGACGACGACGCGTTGCCCGCTGTTGTCGAGAGTGAAACCGTTGGGAGTCTTTGTGACGCTCATGATTCATGATCTCCTTTCTGGGCAACGCGCTTGATCACACTGCCGGCGGCGTGGATCGCAACCGCGCCCCCGACGATGGCCGCGGCCGTGCCGCCGATCTTGTCGGCATTCGACTCGACGCCGAATGCATCGATGCTGGTAAGCCGGTCGTAGAAACCGCCCTTGTCCCAGAATCCGTCCTCGGAACAGCCGATGCAGGGATGGCCCGCCTGGATCGGGAAGGACAGACCGCCGTTCCAGCGCACCGTGGAGCAGGCGTTGTAGGTCGTCGGACCCTTGCAGCCGACCTTGTACAGGCAGTAGCCGCGCCGGGCGGCTTCGTCGTCGAAATGCTCGACGAACTGGCCGGCGTCGAAGTGAGGCCGCCTGTAACACTTGTCGTGAATCCGCTGGCTGTAGAACATCAGCGGCCGGCCCTGCCGGTCCAGCGACGGCAGCTTGCCGAACGTCAGGATGTAGGTGACGACACCGGTCATTACCTCGGCAATCGGCGGACAGCCGGGTACCTTGATGATCGGTGCATTACCGATATCCGGAACCTTGTGAATCGGCGTTGCGCGGGTCGGGTTCGGGCGTGCGGCCTGGACGCAGCCCCAGGAAGCGCAGGAACCCCAGGAGATGATCGCCATCGCGTCCTTGGCCGCGCGGCGGAGCTGCTCGGTGTAAGGCTTGCCGCCGATGATGCAGGACATGCCACCCGTCTTGTCCTCGTCGAGGCCGGGATTGCCCTCGCAGGCGAGGATGTAGTTGCCCTTGTACTTCTCGATGGTCTCGTCAATGATCGCTTCCGCTTCGTGCCCGGCCGACGCCATGATGGTGTCGTCGTAGTCGAGCGAGATCATCGACAGGATCACGTCCTTGACGAGCGGATGCGCGGAGCGAATGAACGACTCCGAACAACAGGTACATTCGAGTCCGTGCAGCCACAGCACCGGGATGCGCGGCTTCGATTCCATCGCATGCGCGATCTTCGGCGCAAACGCAGGTCCGAGCCCCATCGCGGCGGCAGTCAGGCTGCAGTACTTGAGAAAGCTGCGTCGAGTAATGCCTTGCCTGCGCATTACGTCGTAGAAAGTCTCGATCATCGTAGGGCTCCTTCGGTTTTTTCAGGCGCCTGGCAATTTTTTTTGAGCGTCGTGGCGCAACCCCGCTCTACGTAGCTGCAAGGGGCATACCAACTGGACGCCACGTCGAAAAAACAAAGCCTTGCGATTAAACGAGAATCATTCCGCACGATGCCCCGGTAACCGGATTACACCGCGGCGCACACGGCTGGAAAGCTGCTTTCCAAGTGCTTTTTCGGTGCCGCTGCGCATGCTGGTGTTTCTACGTATAGCCGCGAATGCAGCGCTGCTGATAAACAGTCAAAGGTAGGAGGAGTGCATCGATTCAGGCTGTGAGGACTCGTGATGTCCACCAATAACGCAGCTGCCGACATCGTCGAATCCGATGCGCCCACGGGAGGCAAGTGGTTACTCGTCGGCATCCTCGCAGGCGTGCTGTTCGGCCTGGTCGTCGGCTGGTACTGGGGAGGAGCCGCGACGCGCGTCGCGTGGCTCGGCGACCTGTTCCTGAATGCGTTATCGATGCTCGTCATCCCGCTGCTCGTCAGCGCGGTCATTACCGGCGTCACGTCTATCGGTGACGTTCGTCATCTCGGCCGTCTCAGCGCCGTCACAGTAAGCTATTACCTGGTCACCGTCGTCATAGCGGTCGTCATCGGTCTCGTCATGGTCAACCTTGTCCGCCCTGGCATCGGCATGCCGACGGAAGGGCTGAGCATTCCCGACGAGGTCGCCGACGCCGTGGGTTCCGACGGCGTCGGCGACGTGCTGCTGCGCCTCATCGCCCCGAACCTGATCGATGCCGCCGCCGACACGAATCTGCTGCCGCTGATCGTCTGGTCGGTGGCATTCGGCATTGCGCTCGCGAGCCTGGGGGAGGCGGGCCGCCCGGCCGCGCGGTTTTTCTACGCGTTCAACGCCGGGATGATGAAGCTGGTCTCCTGGGTGATGTACTTCGCACCCGTCGGCATCTTCGGCCTGATCGCCGGCATGTTCGGCAAAGCAGGCTCTGCCGAAGCGTTCGTCGAGACGCTGTCCAGGGTCGGGCTGCACGTCGCCACGGTGCTCACGGGCCTCGGCGTTCACTTCGTCGTGCTGACACTGATACTCGTCACCGTCGCCGGCCGTTCGATCGTTTATCTCGGCAACATGCTGCGGGCAATCGTGACCGCGTTCGCGACGGCAAGTTCGACGGCCACCCTGCCCCTCACGCTGCAATGTGCGAAAGAGAGCGGCATCGACGAACGCGCACGTCGCTTCGTACTGCCGCTCGGCAGCACCGTCAACATGGACGGCACCGCGCTTTACGAAGCGGCGGCGGCGATGTTCATCGCGCAAGCCTACGGCCTCGAGCTCGGGCTCGGGCAGCAGGCCGTAATCGTGATCACCGCGACGCTCGCCGCGATCGGTGCCGCGGGCATTCCGCAGGCCGGACTGGTAACGATCATCATCGTGCTGCAGGTCATCGGCCTGCCGCTAGAAGGCATTAGCCTGCTGCTGGCGGTGGACTGGTTCCTCGACCGTTTCCGAACCGCGACGAACGTCTGGGGCGATGCGGTCGGGGCAGCGGTGGTGGATCGCTACGTCAGGAGCCGCTTCTGACCGTGCCGGGATGGTGAACACGGACCGGTCGAACTGACCGCCAATCGCGCCCCCTGGGGACGTCCTCGCGGTCGCGGCTTGAAGAGCCGCTCCTACAGTCCACGATTCGACTTTGACGAACGTTTCTGCTGTAGGAGCGGCTCTTCAAGCCGCGAATGTGCCTTCGTTCAACCTGGCGCGTAACTCGTCGGCGCACGAGAGTACCCCTTCAGAGGTCCGGCGGTGCCTTGCCGTCCAGGATGGCGCCGATCGTCTTGCCCACCGTCCCGTTGGTCAGGTGATACACGTGGTTGCCGAGGCCGGCATTGTCGACGCCGGTCACGTCGATGATCGCGACGCCGTCGACATCGAAATCGTCCGACTGACCCAGGCGCTCGCCGAGGTTGACGGCCTGTGACAACAACAGCAGCTGATCGCTGTCCGACACGAGGACCGTGATGTCGTCGACGACGCGCCTCAGGCCCGGCAATATCTCGACGAAGCGGTCACGCTCGACATCCGGCGCGATGAGCATCAGCTCGCCGAAACGCTCGTCGGCAGGCGCCAGCCCGGCGACGAGTTCATCCACGATGCGCGCGCCCATGCTGTGCGCGACGATATTGACGGCCGACCGGCCGTAACGCCGGCCGAGTTCCTCCAGCACATCGACAATAGCGGGCATGCTGTCGGCGAACCGGCCCGCGTCCCGGTGATAGGTGACCACCGTCCTGCTGGCCGGCCAGCTGAACAGCAGCATACGCCCTTCCCAGCCGGTCTTGCGTGCCAGCACGGCGGCATCGCGGCAGGCCCGCTCGAGCCCGAGGTTGTAGCCGTGAATGTACAGCGTCACTTTCGCACCGGCGTCCCGACCCCAGCCTGCCAGCACGGTATCGACGTCGGCCGCCTCGTAGCGGTCGACGACGACCTCGGCATCCGGCAGCTCGTAGACGCGCAGTTCGCAGCGGCCCGCCGTCGTCGTGCCGACGTCGTTCGCATAGCGAAGCTCGCCGTCGCCATCGTACTCTGCCACGCGATTCGTGACGAAGGGCAGCTCGACCGTGGCGTGCACCGGCTCGGGCCCCGACGCGGCGCAGGACACGCTCGCCAGTGCCAGCAGCAACGGCAGGACAATGTAAGTTTGCAACATCCCGGCAGTATACCTGCAGTGCCGCCGCCGTCCGTCAATCCTCGCTGGATACGCACCGGGGGCGCTATACTGTCAGGATAATCAGAAGCCTCCGCCGAGGAGCGGAACCTGGCCGGTAATGAATCGATTCCTGAAAGAACTCCGACGTCGCGAGGTCTTCCGTACCGCGGGGCTGTACGTCGGGATCTGCTGGATCGCGATCGAGGCCGCGAGCATCCTGCTGCCGACGTTCGAGGCGCCGGACTGGGTGCTGCGCGGAATCATAATTGCCGCCTTCGCCGGGTTCCCGGTCATGCTCGTGCTCGCCTGGTTCTACGATGTCACCGACCGGGGCATCGAGAAGGAGCACGACCCGACCGACACCGTCGTCGCCCCCATCGGCCGTGGCCGCGGCGACTACATCGTGATCGGTGTCCTCGTCGTGGCGCTGTCCTTCTCGGTGTACCTCAACGTCTCCGGGCCGGGCGGTGAAGCCCAGGCCGCGATGGAGCCGGTCTCGGTGCTGATCGCCGACTTCGATAACCAGACCGGCGACCCCGTCTTCGACGGTTCGCTCGAGCAGGCGCTGCAGATCGGGATCGAGTCGGCGCCGTTCGTGACGACCTTCAATCGCAACACGGCGAAGTCGGTGGCCGCAAAGCTGCGAAGCGGCAGCGAACTGCTCGACGAGGAAGCCGCTCGGCTCGTATCGGTGCGCGAGGGCATCAGCGTTATCCTGGCAGGCGCGATCATACCGAAGGGCAACGGCTACGCGCTGGACGTGCGGGTCATCGACAGCGCCACCGGCGAGGAAGTCGCGGACCCGGAGGTCGCCGCGAAGACCAAGGCAGAGGTCCTGCAGGCCGTCGGCGAGGTTTCAGGCGACGTCCGCGAAGCGCTCGGCGATGACGACGCCCGCCCGGCCGAGGGCGCCATCGAGACGTTCACCGCCGCCTCGCTCGAGGCCGTCAAGGCCTATACCCAGGCCCAGCTGGCCGCGCTCGACGGCGACTACGAAGGCTCTCTCGACCTGTACGCCGAGGCGGTCGAGCTGGACCCGGATTTTGGTCGCGCACTGTCCGGCTGGGCGCTGAGCCTGTTCACGCTCGGGCGCACCGGGGAAGCGGCGGAAAAGTGGGAAGAAGCCCTGTCCAAGATGGGAACGATGACCGAGCGCGAGCGCCTTCGCACGATGGGCCTTTATTACATTGCCGTCGCAGGCAACTACGAGAAAGCCATCGAGACCTACCGGGAACTCGTCGACCGCTACCCTGCCGACAATGCCGGTCGTAACAATCTCGCGATCGCCTCGTTCTCGGCGCTGGACTTCGATACGGCGCTCGAACAGGGCCGCAAGGCGCTGGAGGTATACCCGAAGAACGAGATCATGCGCTCCAACCTGGCGCTCTACGCGATGTACGCGGGCGACTTCGAGACCGCGCGCAGCGAGGCCGAAGCCCTGCTCGCCGAGAACGGCAACACCTTCACGGCGTGGCTCCCGATCGCGATGGCCGCCAACGCGCGCGGCGACTACGAAGGCGCCGCGACCGCCTACACCCAGATGGCCACGTCGGGAGCCCGCGGCGCCTCGCTCGCCAACCACGGCCTCGCTGACCTGGCGCTGTTCCGCGGCGATGCCGACCAGGCCCGCGAACTCCTGGAGGAAGGCTTCGGCATCGATCTCGAAAGCAACAACTTCCGCGGTGCGGCAGTGAAGCAGGTCATGCTTGCCGAAGCCGAGCTGCTGGCCGGCAACGACGTTGCGGCCGCCGACCTGCTCGAGCGCGCTACGGAAGGCGGCGGCATCGCCGTCCTGGTGCCGGCCGCGCTGGCCTACCTCCGCATGGACGATACCGACGCCGCCAGCACCATCGCCGCGACCCTCCGGGACAGCCTGCAGCCACAGAGCCGGGCTTACGGCTTCCTGGTCGATTCGCTGGTTACATTGCGGACGGGCGAGACGATCGCCACGGTGGACCAGCTGTCGAGCGGACTTCGGCTGGCCGACCTCTGGCTGCTCCGATACCACCGCGGCATCGCCTTCTTCGAGAGCGGCGCCTACGTCGAGGCTCTTGACGAGTTCAGGGAGTGCCAGGACCGCATCGGCGAAGCGACGGCCGTGTTCCTCGACGACATGCCGACGTGGCGCATGTCCGCACTGCTGCCGTACTGGCTCGCGCGCGCCAAAGCCGAACTGGGTATGGCGGACGAGGCTACGCTCGACGCCTCGCGCTTCCTCGAGTACCGGCAGGCAGGGCCCGAGGTCGAAACCGCGCGGGCCCTGCTGCCGTAATCCGCCGCTCTATTTCGTAACCCGGATCCTCGTGAAGCCCGAGTCCGGAACGGTCTGGCCGGTCGTTTGGCTGGTCACGCGGACGCAGTAGCTATCCGGCGGGATCGCGTCGCCCGCCATGTCCACGGTCTGCCAGTTGAACTTCCACTCGAGCTGCGAGGCATCCCAGCGCAGATCGCTGTTACCCGGGAACTGTCCAGGCGCCAGCACGACGGTACTCTGCGTGGCGCAGTCCACGGCGCTGACCACCGGGTCGGCGCCGCTCGAGTCGATGCGGCCGCCGTCGCTGCCGAGCCAGCCGAACGTAAAGGGCACGCTGCTGCCGGCCTTGATCGTGTTCTTGTTGAAGAAGATCCCGAACGAGTTGCCGTACCCGACCGACAGCGCATAGATGGCCGGTGATTCGGACAGGTTGCCCGAGGCGTCCTGCGCGGTGCAGCTCACGCTGTACGTGCCGATCGGCAGCGGGTCGCCCGATACGGCCCCACCGGACGTCTCGCAGGAGACCGTCGGATCCGGATCGACGTCGAACTGGTCGGCCACGGTCACGTAGCTCTCAAGATTTGCCCGGGCGAAGCCGTCGCCGTCGACCGCGACGATGACCGGCTGGTCCGCCGGCGGCGTGACGATCGGCCCGAGGGTGTCGATCGCGGCCACGTCGAAGCTCAAGAGGCCCTCGTTGCCGGACGCATCCGTGCCCGTACACGTGATCGTGGTCGGCAGGTTCAGCGGCAGGAAGAAGCCGCTGGCCGGCGAGCAGGTCACGCTGACGCTGCTGTCCGGACGCGGGTCGTTGTCGATGAACGCCGGCAGCGGGTAGGTGAAGTTATCGCGCCCGGCGGTTGCGTTGGCCTGCAGTTCGTCGTCGGTGAACGTCGGCGCCGAGCCCGTCGGCGGCGTCTGGTCCGCGACCACTACGTCGAAGCTGGTCGTCGTGATATTGCCGAAATTGGGCAGCGTCGAGTCCGGGTTGGGGCCGTCGTCGATCGCGTCGCAGATCACGGTCGTCGTGCCGATCGGGAACTCGGTCGGGTTCGTCACCGTCGACGGCGGGCTGCAGGTCACGACGACGTCGGGGTCCACCAGTGGATTGTCGGTTGCCGTGAACTCGGGATAGACGACCTCGGCCGTGCGCACCAGGCCGTCCGCGTCGGGGATATCCGCCACCGCGTTGATCACGTAGGGCGGCGGGTTCAGCGGCGGGTCGAAGGTCGGCGGCGTCGTGTCGAACACGTTGAGATTCAGCGTCACCGATGCCTCGTTGCCGGCATCGTCCGAGATCGAGCAGGTCACGGCCAGCGGACTGCCCGGCTGCGTCAGCGGCACCGGTATCGGGTCCTGGACTGCCGCACCGCCGGCGACGCAGACCTCGGCGCCGGTCTCGGCCACGACACAGGTCGGGTAGACGATGGTGCCGTTGTCCTCGGCCGTGACGAGGCTGTCGCCCTCGAAGACGAGGCAGCCGCCGCCGGGGCCCGTCGCCTCGACGTTCGGCAGGAAGTCGCCGTCCTCTGCGTTGATGACCGGCGGCAGCGTATCCAGCAGGATGCGCTCGCGATCCGTCTCGAGGCTCGCCTCACAGAAGTAGTCGCCGCTCTCGATGTCGTTACAGTTCGCCGCCTGCGACGACGCGGTGAAGGCCTCGACTGTCAGCGTCTGCAGGTCCTCGATATCGCCGAAGACACGCCGGGTCCAATACAGGATCTGTCCCGGGGCGGCGATCGCACTGATTTCGCCGGCGAACGGCTCGAAGATCGTCGCGACATCGAGCTCGTTATCCGGCGCGTTGACCTGCGAGAGCACCTGCACATCGGCCTGGCCGACGTACTGGCAGTCGTCCGCCGTCGGCGACGCGTAGATCGTCCACGCGATGAACTGCGAATCGGTGTTCTCGAGGCCCTCGCCGGCCAGCGTCAGGTCAGCGTTGAAGGCCGTGGTGACGTTACCGGTGTTCTGGATCGCGTAGGTGAAATCGACCCAGTTCGCATCCGTGGTCGTCGACCCGCTGCCGTCTGAAAGCGACGAGTTGATGAGCTGTGGGTTGATCAGCTGCGGGTTGATCAGCTGCGGGTTGATGAGCTGCGGATTCTCGAAGGAATTGTTGATCAGCTGCGGGTTGATCAACTGCGGGTTGATCAACTGCGGGTTCTCGTAGCCGAAGTTGATCAGCTGCGGGTTGATGAGCTGCGGGTTGATCAGCTGCGGATTGATCAACTGCGGATTCTCGAGCGTCAGGTTGATGAGCTGCGGGTTCTGTGTCGGGTCGTTGATCAGCTGCGGGTTGATGAGTTGCGGGTTGTGCAGCTCGGTCTTGAGAACGTCGTCGGTGCACTCGGTGTCACTGACGTCGGCGCACAGCGGGCTGTCGTAGTTCGGATTCTCGAGCGTACCTGCGGGGCCGCTGCCGCCGATCGAGATCGAGGCGATGGGTGTACACACGTCGAAGAAGTCGGCCGGGTTGCCTGCAACGCAGCTGCCCTCGCCGCTGTCATACACGTTGATCGGCACGCGCGCCGAGTCGGCGTCGGCAACGACGAACACGGTACGCGCCAGCGTCGACTCGGGCGGTACGGTCAGGTCGATGAAACTCTGGCCCGCCTCGAAGGGCACGGGGCCCGGGAAGGGCGGTACCGACGGCTGCTGGGCGAACGAGGCCCGGCAGATCTCCGGCGCCGGGCAGGGCTGGTCGGCGATGAAGAGGCGCAGCGTCCGGCCCGGGTCGACGAAAGTCGGATCGGCCGGATCGCGCACGGGCGGGTTGTCGTTGCTGATACCCAGCACGAACGCGCGCAACAGGTTCGTCAGCGGCTTCGACGGGGTCGTCGCATAGACCTTCAGCCGATCCTTGACCAGCGACGCGATGATATTCGCATCGCGGGTACGGTCCTGCGGCGCCCCGGGCGTGCACGCGATGGGTGAGTCGTCACCCGCCACGATGCCTTCGGCGCGGAGCGTGCGCTCCTTCGCGTCCTCCAGCATTTCGGTTGGCAGCGTCACCTTCGCGGTCGACGTTGCGCTGTCGTTCGGCGAGAACGGCGTCGGCTGGTTGAAATCCGGGTTGAAGATGCTGCCGCGCACGCCGCGGTTGTCGCCCCAGGCGACGATATAGTCGGTCAGGGGCGATCCGGGATCGGCGCTCGCGTTCGGGACCCACGGCTGCCAGTCGCCGGCGACTGCGCCCTCGAAGAGCCGGAACTCCTGCGCGGCCGTCGCAATGTAATCGCCGATGAACGGCAGCGTTCCCGATGCGTACATGCGCAGGTTCGGGAAGTTCGCCTCGGCCTCGATAGCGGTGTAGCTGTCAACCGCGCCCGAGCCCTCGTCGGCCGATTCGATCTCGGCGGCGATCGGGAACTGCGACACGCGGATCGGCTCCGACACCGTCGCCGCCACGCCGGGTCCGGCGGCTTTCAGTCTCGCCGTGTAGACGTCGAGCTGGCGGAAGACCGCGGACAAACCGTCGGTCGTGTCGGCGATAAAGGCAACTTCTTCGGTTGCCGGCGGCAGCGTTTCACGGCGCGTGTCGTACCAGGACACGCGCACCTCGCCATTGGCGCCGAACGCGACCGGCATGAACTGGAAGCCGTCGCCGGCCGGCTGCTCGCCGTTGTCGAACACCGTTGCCGCCGGGCTGTTGTCGACCGGCGTCGGCGCGCTCCACGACAACCCGTCCGTCGACTGCTGGAACACGATGCGCGGCCGGCCGCTGGCGCAGTCGCCCCCGAACGCCCGGTCCGAATAGAACAGGTAGTAGTTGTTGCCGTCGTTGGCGAGCCACGGGAAATCGTTGGTGCGGAAGGTCACCGCAAAGCCGGTGTTCGCGCTGACCTGGTCGAAGGAGCAGACGGTCCCGATCGGCTCGCCCTTGGTCGATTTCTTGCCATCCTGGAAGATGATCGAGCCGACGAAATCGTCCGGGTTGTTGTTGTCGCCGACGCGCCGCCACACGGCCAGGACGTCCTGGCCCATGCCGGTCATCGTAATCCCCGAGACGAGGTTCTGTTCCTCGGACAGCTTGACGGCCTGGTTCTTCCAGGTCTGGCCCCAGTCGGTCGAAACCTTGTACCAGAGCTTGGAGCCGCCGCTGCCGGTGAACTCGGCCCAGGCCATGTACAGCTTGCCGCTAGGCAACGTGCGCGTAATGGTCCCGAGGTCCGGATCCTCCATTTCGACGCTGATCGTGACGGGCTGCTGCTGCTCCGGCGGATCCAGGACCGCGAACAGCTCGGGCTTGTCGACGAACTTACCCTCGCTGCCGGTCTCGACGGTGATCGTGTTGAGCCCGGGCTCGTAGTGGTCGGCATCCTCCCGGTTGATCTCGGGCCAGAACTGGATCGCCGCGATACCGCGGTCACTGTCGCGATCGCCGGCGATGAAGCCGAGGATCGCCATGCCGGGCAGCACCACGAGCCGCGGATCCGCGGCGAAGCTTTCGCCGACCGGCGCCGGATGCGCATTGTGGCCGGGTACCGGACGGCTGGTCCAGTTCCTGCCGAAGTCGCAGCTGGTCGACATGCTGATCCAGCCGTCGCCGATCGCCGGTACGTCGACGGTACGGTTGTCGTTGTAGGCACAGAGCACGCAGGCCGGGTTACCCGGGCGGATGCCGCAGGCAGGCTCGTTCTGCTGCTTGAGACCGACGTCGCGGATATCCCACGAATCCTCGACGACGGTGGGACCAACAACATTGACGTTCGGCCCCGGGTCCCCGGGGAAGAGGTCAGTCTGGGCCAGGGTGGACTGTGATCCCGCCAGGCAAGCAAGCAGGAGGAAAGCCAGGCGCGGAAGCGCGCCTCGAAACCAACGGGAGCCGCTCTTCATAATTTTGGTTCTTCTAATTTTGTTGTAATGACGGGGACTTGCCCGTCGGGACGGCAATATTGCCGTCGTAAATCCGAGTATAGACCAGCGCCCGTAGCTCTGTCGCTGCCCAATTGGTAAATTATGTCAATTGAACGGCCGCGCGACGGCTACGCTGATTTCCCAGACCTTGCCGCCGCGCAAGAGCGTCAGCTCGACGGTCCCGGGCGCCGTCTCGTCACTCCAGCGGGCGCGGATATCCTCCAGCATCGAGCGCGACACCTCGATGCCGTCCACGCTCAGGATGATGTCGCCGCCGATCAGGAACTCGCGGCCGCCGATCGTGGCGGGCACCAGGCTGGGCCTGAGCCCGGCCCGCTGTGCCGGCGAATTCAGCGCCACTTTCTGCACCAGGTAACCGGCTTGCTGGGGTACGTTCAAAAGGACCGCCAGGTCGCCCTCGACGAGCATGCCGCTCATCCCGGACCAGGCCATCGGCCGTTCGAACAGCGTGGCGACTACCTCGTTCGAGGTAATCACGAAGCCGAGTCCCTCGAAGCCGCCCGACTGGCTCAGGATGTAGGACACGATGCCGATCACGTCGCCGCGCGAATTGAACATCGGCCCGCCCGAGTTGCCCTGGTTGATTACGGCGTCGGTCTGGAACGTCTCGGCCCGGGGCCCGTCGGAATCGATCGCCTCGGACGCGCGGCGGCCGGAAATGTGCCCGACCGACAGCGTGTGCGAGAAGCCGTATGGCGCCCCGATGACGAAGACCTCCTCGCCGATCGCGACGTCGTCGGAGTCGGCCAGCCGCATCGGCGTGATGTCGTCGGGCACCTCGTCCAGCTTGAGCAGGGCGAGATCCTTGTAGGGATTCGATGCCGTCACGGCCGCGGTCGTCCGAAAGCCGTTCGAGAACTCCACTTCGACGAGGTCGGCCGTCTGCACGACGTGTGCCGCGGTAATGACGTAGCCGCGCGTCGTCACGAGTACGCCGGAACCGAGCCCTGACTGCGACACCTGCCCGGGCGTACCGCCGGCCGCGACGCCGCGCTCGACCGTGTAGATGACAGCGACCGCCGGATCGACTTTCGCGAAGAGCTTCCTGTAATCGGCAGCACCCGCGGCCATCGGCACGCAGGCAAGCACGGCGGCGAGCAAGAACCACGGGCGGCGGATGCCGCACATGTCGCGGGCGATCATCGATCGGAGCCGGAACGGCCGAACTCGAAGCGGAATATCGTCGCCGGCTTGTTGTACTCGACCGGCAGGTCGGTCATCGGCGTCTCGGGCGCCTCGCGGGCGCGCTCCTGGGGCCGGTAACCGAAGCTGATACGTGAGGGATTCTCGATGCGCGGCCCCCGCCGCCACTCGATCTCTTCCTGTTCGCGCCGCATCGTGTCCAGTTCCTCGACGAGACGCTGGCGCATCAGGTCCTCGTAGGACATCTCGAGACGCCGGCGATCGCCGGGTTTTTGCGCCGTCACGACGATCTCGTCGATGACCGGCGCTTCTTCACCCGGTTCCGCGTCCGTGTCGGTCGTCTGCGCGGTCGCGCCGCCGGCCGCCACGAGCAACAGCATCACGCCGGCTCCGACCGGCCGCAAAGCAACGGGTTGGCGCGTGGCGCGGCTCATTCTTCGGGGTTCAGTGCCCACGTCATGCTCTCGAACCAGTAGTCACGCGTCGTGGGCAGCCACTTGTCGGTCTGGCGCGCCGTGACCCAGGTATTGAGGAAATTCAGGAGTTCCTGTTTGCCACGCGCGACCGCCAGTCCTTCGCTCTGCGCAACCAGCGGCTCGGCCACCGGGACGTCGATCGTATCGGGGTGCCTGAGCGCGAGGAAGCGCACCTCGACCATGCCGGCCAGGTAAACGTGCGCCCGGCCCTCGAGGACCTGCTCCTCGGCCTTCTCGACCGTCTTGAACGTGTTGATGCTCGCGTTGTTGAAGAACATCTCGGCGACGCTCGCCGCATAGGTATCGCCGACCGTCGCAACGATGATCTCCGGCGCATTGAGCTCGGCGAAGCTCTCGATGTCCTTCGTCATCTCGGTGTTGGTCGCAATGCCGATGCCGGACTGCCCCGTGGGACGGGTGAAATTCACCTGCAGCGCGCGCTCGGCCGTCATGACCATGCCGCCAGCGATGACGTCGATCTCGCCTTTCTTAAGCGCCGGGATGATCTCATCCCACTCGTACAGGCGAATGTCGGGCTTCACGCCCATGTCCGACGCGATCCGCTTGGCGACGTCGATCTCGAAGCCGACCAGGCCGCCGGTCGCGGTTTTCATGGTCCATGGCACGAACTCGGACACGCCGACGCGGATCGTGCCGCGCTCGAGGATGTCGTCGAGCGCATCCGCCGAGGCGGTACCGGCAAGCAGCGCTAAGACAAGTGGGACGAGTCGCGTGAGAAAACGTCGGGGCATGGCGGGAAATCCTGAGCGTGAACGATTGAATTCTCGGGTGTCGCCGGATCATTGTCCAGCACACAGCCGAAACCTGTTCATGCTTAGTCCATGCAAGCGGACGGAGGTTCACGCGCGGGAACGAGATCCCGCCTCGCTGCACGAGCCCCGGGCAGCCGTCTCAGCGCCTGCGGATACGGTCGGGCCGTATCGACCCGTCGGGCGCGAGGACGAACCGGGCGAGCTGCCAGCCGACGTAGAAGCTGCCGGTCTGGTTCGGGTTCTCGCTGACGCGGACCTCCCCCGGGGCGATGTGCCGTTCGAGGTGCTCACCGAGGAGCATGGCGATGCTGGTCTTCTCTGCGGCGTACACGATGTTCATGGCGTATTCCCTCATACCGTCGAGCCCGCGGGCTCTTTCCCTTTGTGTTGCCGAAAAGCGTATGCCCTGCCGTATTAACGGATGCTTAAAAGGGACTGAATCGGGACTGAATCGCCTAGTCCGGGTTCGACTCGGCCTCGATGTCCTCCAGCGAGGGCGGCACCCAGCCACGGTCCAGGCGGCTCGACATGCCGCGGCCCTTGCCGCTCATGACCTCGCCCGCCCGCGCGATGAATTCGCGCGTCTTCTGGACGTAGGCTTCGTTCTCCTGGACGGGAATATCCGGGTCGTAGAGTCCTGCCAGCTCCCGGATCTGTGCCTTGTCGTTGTCGACGAAACCGCGCGTCTTGAGTTCCGCCTCGTAGGGGTGGACGCCCAGCGCCTCCAGCGCGGAACGCCCGGCACGTACCGCACCATCGAAGGTTTCCCGGATGATGTCCCTGCAGCCCGCGCCCCAGAGTTCGTACACGTGGCGGCGGTCGAACGCCCGCGCGACGATGTAGACATGCGGGTGATGCGCCCTGACGTAACGGACCAGTTCGGTCGTTGCATCCCGCTCGTCGATGGCGATCACCAGCATGCGTGCTTTCTCGATGCCCGCAGCGTGCAGAAGATCCGGCCGGGTCGCATCGCCGAAGAACACCTTGACGCCGAAGGCGCGCAGCATTTCCAGCTGCTCGTACTGGTGGTCCAGCACGACCGTCTCGTAGCCTGCGGACTTGAGGATGCGATTGACGATCCCCCCGAAACGACCGTGTCCGGCAACGATCACGCTGCCGCGCGCGTCGATAGCGTCCGGCTCCCGTCCCTGCGCCGACGCGAAACGCGGCGCGATCAGCCTGTCGTAGATGATGAACAACAGCGGTGTCAGCAACATCGACAGCGTCACGACGAGCAGCAGGCTCGCCGACAGCGAGGCGGGTATGACCGCGCTCGCCACCGCGAAAGCGAGCAGCACGAAGCCGAATTCACCGGCCTGTGCGAGCCCCAGGGTGAACAGCCAGCGATCGGCGCCGCGAATGTCGAAGAGATAGCTGAGGCCGAGCAGCACGAGGGCCTTCAGCAGCATGAGCCCGAGCGTGGCGGCGACGATACCCCCGGCGCTGGCGAAAAGCAGGTCGAAATCGATGGCGGCGCCCACCGTGATGAAGAACAGGCCGAGCAGGAGCCCCTTGAAGGGCGCGATGTCGCTTTCCAGTTCGTGGCGGTACTCGCTGGTGGCGAGGACGACCCCGGCCAGGAACGTGCCCAGCGCCGGCGACAGGCCGACGGCGATCATCAGGAGCGCGATACCGACGACGAGCAGCAGCGCGGTCGCCGTGAACAGCTCGCGCAGCCGGGCCATCGCGATGAAACGAAAGACCGGCCGCGACAGGAAGGTACCGCCGACGTACACGAACGCGATCGCGGCGGCCGTGACGAGTGCCGTCTGCCAGCCGGCGAGTCCGTCGACGAACGACAGCGTGAGTCCGTGGTCGCCCCCGGCCGCCTTCGCGCCACCGTGACCGACAGGTTCAGCGGCCGGCAATACATCGACGAGTTCGGGCAGGGCCAGCAAGGGCAGGAAGGCCAGCATCGGTATGACCGCAATGTCCTGGAACAGGAGAACCGAGAAGCTCGCCTGGCCGCCGTCGCAGCGCATCAGTCCCTTCTCGTTGAGCGTCTGCAAGACGATCGCCGTCGACGAGAGGGCAAGGACCAGTCCGACCGCGAGCGCAACGGACCAGGGCAGGCCCAGCAGCATGGCAATAACGGTAATCGCGGCCGTGGTTACAGCAACCTGCAGGCCGCCGAGACCGAGCAATTTCGCCTTCATCTCCCAGAGCATCCTGGGCTCGAGCTCGAGGCCGACCAGGAACAGCATCATTACGACGCCGAATTCCGCGAAATGCTGGATGCTGACGACGTCGACGTCGAGTTGCGCGAGGACCGGGCTCAGCGCGATGCCGGCAAGCAGGTAACCGAGCACGGACCCCAGGCCGAGCCGCGACGCGATCGGCACGGACACCACGCCGCCGACAAGGAACAGGAAGGCGAGCAGGAGAAACTCGTTCATGCGGTCACCGGGCTGCGTATGGGAAGTGCGTCGGCGTGCACCGTGTCATAACGGCGCGCCGCCTCGAAGTCGTAGCGATCGTCCCGAATCGCCTCGATCAGGCGGCGATAGCCTTCGACGTGCGGCTCGACGAGCCCGGCCGACGGCGCACTCAGCGAGCCGTACAGCACGTAGGGCGGCGAGAACGTCATCCCGCACAGCGCAGCAGTCTGCTCCAGCGGCGTCAGGAACGTGCGAATCGGGTGGCCCTGGTAACCGTCGACCGCGTAGGCGTCGCGGGGGCCCGCTGCCGAAACCGCGAGCAGCATGCGCTTGCCTTCGAGCCGGTCTCCACCCTGCCCGTAGGCAAAGCCGTGCTCGAGGACGAGATCCTCCCATTCCTTAATGAGCGACGGTGTCGAGTACCAGAACATCGGGAACTGGAAAATGATGACGTCATGGTCGACCAGGCGCTGCTGTTCACGGTCGACGTCGATATCGAAGCGGGGATACTCGGCGTACAGGTCGACGAAGGTGACGCCGTCGACGGCTGCCGCGACGGCAGCCATCTCGCGATTGACCCGGGAATACCGATGGCCCGGGTGGGCATAGTAGGTGATCAGCCTTGCCATGTCGGGTCGGTCTCCGGTCGGCAGGTTCGACGAAACGGGTGCACGTGCTGCAAGCGCCGGAGCGGCCCGACAAATCGCGGCGGCGTTCACTATATACTAGCGCCACCCGTTCGGCCGCCACGGCCGGGCGCCGTCCGGCCGCAGAGAACAGGCAACAGAGCAGCCGGGGCGCATGACGGAAACCTACAATCCCAGGGAGACTGGATATGAAGAAACGATTACTCGGCGCACTGACCGCTGCCGCTTTGCTTCTCACGGCACCGCTCGCGGCCATTGCCGACAGCCACGAAGCGGAACCGAGCCTTGCCTCGGTCTGGATCTTCGCACCCAAGCAGGGCGAGACGGAAAAGTTCGAGAAGGCCATGCGCGAACACGCCGCGATGCGCGAGAAAGGCGGCGACACGCGTGACTGGAGCGTGTACTCGGTCGCGATCGGCGATCACATGGGCATCTACCAGGTGCGTTACTGCTGCTTCGACTGGGCCGATGAAGACGCCTACAACGCGGCAAATGCCGACAAGGGTTTCGGCGAACACTTCCAGAAAACGGTAGCGCCCTACGTGGATCACATGCACCACTACTTCGAACGCATGGATTACGAGATGAGCTCGTGGCCCGAAGACATGAACGACGTCGAGTATGTCGGCGTGACGAGCTGGGTATGGAAGGAAGGCGCCGGTGCGGCCAGCAGCGACGCCCGTAAGAAGATCACGCAAGTCCTGCTTGACGAAGGCTGGGCGGACGACAATCACTGGCTCTGGCATTCGCGGATCGGCGGCAAGCCCATGATCATGGTTGCGGTCCCCTACGAGAACTACGCGGACATGGCGCCGCCCGAGGAGACCATGTACGAGTTCATGCTGCAGAACTCCGACATGGATGCCGAGGAGCTCGACGCCACGTTCCAGGCATTCGGCTCCGGGTTTTCGAGTTCCGACTACACGGTCTGGCAATCGCGGCCGGACCTCTCGGTATCGACCGCGGACTAGGCCCCACCGGCCTTGCCCGGCAGACGGCCCGCTCCGGCGGGCCGTTTGCGTTCGTGGGCCGGGTTCCGGTCGAGCACCGGGCCACGACGCCGAACGTCGCCGGACAGCTTGAATTCGCTGCCGGGCGCGTGGTCTGATCCCTGCATGGAAGACAACGACACACGCTGGCTGCTTCTCGGACTGATCGTCGTCGCACTGGCGGCCGGTGCCTGGCTGTTCCGGGATGCCTGGATGCCACCGGATGCACCGGCGCCGGACCCGGCTTCCGCGGAGCCGCCGGCAACGCTGCCGGGCAAGCGCCTGGAGCCCCTCTACCCGGTCGAGCCGCTCCGGCAGCGCGACGAAGGCGGCGATCTCGTGCCGCTGCCGCCGCTCGACGAGAGTGACGAGTATTTTGCGCTCGAGCTGCTCGGCATCTTCGGGACGCAACTCGAATCGCTGCTGGTCAACGAACTGCTCGTCGAACGAACCGTCGGCACCGTGGACAACCTGCCGCGGGACCGCGTCCCGGAACGCATACGCCCGCTGGGCCGACTGCCGGGCAGTTTCCTGGTCGAACCGGACGGCGAGGACCGTTTCCTGCTAAGCCCGCGCAACTTCGAACGCTACGACGAGCTCGTCACGATGTTCGAGGATGCGAGCCCCGACGAGATGATCGCAACGTATCGACGCTTCTACCCGCTGCTCAACGAAGCGTACCGGATGCTCGGATACCCGGACGGGCACTTCAACGATCGCGTCATCGAGGTCATCGATCTCCTGCTCGCGACCCCCGAGCCGGAAGGCACGGTCGAACTCGTCCGCGAGCATGTCCTCTTCTCCTACGCCGACCCCGAACTCGAGGCGCTGACGAGCGGCCAGAAGATTCTCGTCCGCATGGGCAATGCGAATGCGCGCCGTGTGAAAGCGGTTCTCTCGACGCTCCGGGACGCACTGACCGCGGCATCCGGATAACGGCCATGACGCTCGCGCGCACGCGCCTTGCGACGGGGCTCGCGGTCCTGGCGGTCCTCGCCGGCGCCTGCAGCCGGCCGCCGGCCGTCACTCCCCTGCGCGGCACCACGATGGCGACGACCTGGAGCGTGCAGGTCGCCGACCCGGTGGCGGATCGGGACGCACTCAGGGCATCCGTCCAGTCGTCGCTGGACCGGATCGAGAAGCTGATGTCGACGTATATGCCGGCCTCGGAGGTCAGCCGCTTCAACGCGAGCCCTGCCACCGGCTGGATGCCGGTCGATCGGCAGACCTGCGAAGTCGTCCGCCTCGCGCTCGACGTCAGCGAGCAGAGCGGCGGCGCGTTCGACATCACCGTCGCCCCGCTCGTCAACCTCTGGGGGTTCGGCCCGGACGGCACGATAACCGACCGGCCGGACCGGGAACGGATCGACTCCGTGCGCGAGCGAACCGGCTACCGGCGGCTCGAGGCGGACTGCACGCGCCCCGCCATCCGCAAGTCGCACCCGGCGCTCGAGATCGACCTCTCGGGCATCGCCAAGGGCTACGCCGCAGACGTCGTTGCAAAGCATCTCGAACAGGAGTCCGTGGACGACTACTTGGTCGAGATCGGCGGCGAGATGCGGCTCAGGGGCGCGAAGCCGGACGGCACTTCCTGGCGCATCGGCATCGAGGCACCGGATCGCGACCAGCGCGCCGTATTCGACGCGCTGGCGCTGGCCGATGCCGGCGTGGCGACCTCCGGTGACTATCGCAACTACCTCGAATTCGACGGCCGCTACTATTCGCACACGATCGATCCGCGCAGCGGCAACCCTGTCGAGCACGCCACCGCAGCGGTGACCGTCATCGCGGAGAACGCGGCATTCGCCGATGCGATGGCAACGGCACTACTCGTGCTCGGCAGCGACGATGGCCTCGCACTGGCCGAACGTGAGAACATAGCGGCCCTGTTTCTGAACCGCACCGCCGCCGGCGTCGAGTCGATCGCATCGACCGGGTTTGCCGAGCAACGGCGCATCAACGACGCACGAGAACAGCGATGACCAAGAACACGCGTTTCGACTGGGCAGATCCCTTCCTGCTCGACGACCAGCTCACCGAAGACGAAAAGCTGATCCGCGACTCCGCGCGGGCCTACGCGCAAGGCGAACTCATGCCGCGCGTCGTCGAGGCCTATAACGACGAGAACACCGATCTTGCGATCTTCCGCGAGATGGGCGAACTCGGGCTCCTCGGTGTCACCGTACCGGAGGCATACGGCGGCGCCGACGCGGGCTACGTCAGCTATGGCCTGATTGCCCGCGAGATCGAGCGCGTCGACTCCGGCTACCGTTCGATGATGTCGGTGCAGTCGTCGCTCGTCATGTACCCGATCCTCGCTTTCGGCAGCGAGGCGCAGCGCGAGAAGTACCTGCCCGGCCTTGCCGCCGGCGAGCTCATCGGCTGCTTCGGGCTGACCGAGCCGGATGCCGGCTCCGACCCGGCCGGCATGCGTACGCGCGCCGAGAAGATCGACGGCGGCTACCGGCTGTCGGGGTCGAAGACCTGGATCTCCAACTCGCCCGTCGCCGACGTCTTCATCATCTGGGCGAAATCGGACGCGCACGACGGCCGCATACGCGGCTTCGTGCTGGACAAAGGCATGCCGGGACTGGAGGCGCCGAAGATCGAGGGCAAGCTGTCACTGCGCGCCTCGATCACGGGCATGATCATGATGGACGGAGTCGAAGTCCCCGAGGACGCGATCTTCCCGGAGATCGAGGGCCTGAAGGGACCGTTCAGCTGCCTGAACCGCGCCCGCTACGGCATCAGCTGGGGCGCCATGGGCGCCGCCGAGTTCTGCTTCCATGCCGCCCGGCAGTACGGACTCGACCGCAAGCAGTTCGGCAGGCCGCTTGCCGCCACCCAGTTGCAGCAGAAGAAGCTCGCGGACATGCAGACGGAGATCGCGCTCGGCCTGCAGGGAAGTCTCCGCGTCGGCCGGCTGATGGACGAGGAGCGGTTCACGCCGGAGATGATCTCGATCGTCAAACGCAACAACGTGGGCAAGGCACTCGACATTGCCCGCGCGGCGCGCGATATGCACGGCGGCAACGGTATCGCCGACGAATACCAGGTCATGCGCCACATGCTGAACCTCGAGACCGTCAACACCTACGAGGGTACGCACGATATCCATGCGCTGATCCTCGGCCGGGCGATCACCGGCATCCCGGCCTTCTGACGCCGGCCTCGCGCCGGGTCCTGTCAAACCGCAACCGGCCGCGGCGGGCCGGCGGCCACTCAGCGCCTGCCGGCCGTCACGGTGCGGACAACGTAGATCACGAGCGGCGCCATCAGGAAAGCGCCGAGCACGATCAGGGGCACCGCGAGCGGACCGAGGTCGACGAAACCGAGCGTCGGCTCGGCGGCGACCTTGCCATAGACTCCCAGCCCCAGGATCACCGTACCGAGGACGTCGAGCGCAATGAAGGCGGGCGGGATTCGCATAATGGGGGTCTCCGGTGAGCGTTTGCCGGATTGTCGCATGGCGCAGGGCTCACGGGGCAGGCTCGCGCGCGCATCGGCTAATTGCGAGCCGTTCGCACTTGCAAGCGTCATCGCAGCGAGGCACTCTCGCGCAGGCGCTTCGTGGCCATTGAACGGGGAGAGGCAATTGAGCGACGCAACCGAAATGAATCCGCTGCCGGAGCAGTTCGCCGGCACCCAGCCGACGCAGGTGGCGAAACGGCTGTTCCACGCGACCCGTCCGAAATTTTACCCGGCGTCGGTGCTGCCGGTGCTCGCCGGGTCGGCCTGGGGCTACGCCGCCAGCGGCGGCTTCGACTGGGGCGTGTTCGTGCTGGCGCTGTTCGCGACGGTGTGCGTGCATGCCGGCGGCAACGTGCTGAACGACGTCGGCGACGAGGAGATCGGCACGGATCGCGTCAACGACGACCGGATTTACCCGTACACGGGCGGCTCCCGCTTCATCCAGACCGGCATTCTTTCGCCGGACTCGATGCGGCGGCTCGGCATCGGCCTGCTCGCGGCCGCGGCACTGGCGGGCACCATCCTCTTGATCGAGAAAGGGCCGATGATCCTGGGCTTCGGCCTGGCCGGTGTCCTGCTCGCGATCGCCTACTCGCTGGGCCCCGTCAAGCTCGCGTCGATCGGTCTCGGCGAGACCGCCGTCGGCGTCGCCTTCGGGATCATTCCCGTGACGGGTGCCGCGTGGCTGCAAAGCGGAACCATCGATCAATCGGTGCTAATATTCTCGCTGCCGATAGCGCTCTGGGTAACGGCAATCCTGCTGATCAACGAGGTCCCCGACATCGCGGCGGACTCAAAGGCCGGCAAGCGGACGTTACCCGTCAGGTTTGGGCTCGGGGCAACATCGGTCCTTTACTTCTGCCTGCATCTCGGTAGTGTCGTTGCGACCGGCTGGCTCGCCTACACGGGGGCGCTGCCGGTGCTTGCGCCCGCCGTTCCGGTTGCTCTCCTGGTCCTGGCCGCGAAGGCGGCGGCCGGCATCCGGACCGGCATTGCGGACCGCGCGCGCATGACAAGCGCCATCGAGGGAACGCTGGGCATACATACGATCGGGGGCATCTGGCTGACGGGCTGTGCCCTCTATGCGGGAGTCTTCGGCACGGGCTGAACACTAACCCTGGAAACAAGCTGGACGAGATGGCCATCAGGATAAAAATCAGGAAGGGCCTCGACATTCCTGTCGCCGGAAAGCCGGAACCGATCTTCGATGACGCGAAACCACCGACCCGTGTCGCCGCCGTTGCCACCGATGTGGCCGGCATGCGGCCGAGCATGGCGGTGCGCGTCGGCGACCGGGTCCGTCTCGGCGACACGCTGTTCGAGGACAAGCGGAACCCGGGTGTTCCGTTCACGGCGGCGGGCGCCGGCGAGATCGTCGAGATCAATCGCGGCGCCAAGCGCAGCCTGCAATCGGTTGTCATTCGCCTGGACGGCGACGAGGCCGTCGATTTCGACGCCTGGGCGGCCGACGAGCTCGCCGGGCTGGACGCCGCGCGGGTTCGCAGGAACCTGATCGCCTCAGGGCTCTGGACGGCGTTCCGTACCCGTCCGTTCGGCCGGGTGCCGGCGCCGGATGCCAAACCTGCGGCCATTTTCGTCACGGCGATCGATACCTATCCGCTGGCTGTCGATCCGGCCGTCATCATCCGCGAGGATGCCGATGCGTTCGCCAACGGCCTGGCCATCATCAGCCGGCTGACCGAGGGCACGGTCTATCTCTGCACGGCACCGGATTCCGGGATAGAGCCGCCGGCGATCGACTCGATCAAGCACGCGGAATTCGAGGGCCCCCATCCGGCGGGGCTCGCCGGCACCCATATCCACTTCCTCGAGCCCGTCAGCGCCACGAAGACGGTCTGGCACATCGGCTACCAGCACGTCCTGGCGATGGGCCGGCTGTTTACGGGCGGCCGGCTGCCGACGCAGCGCGTCGTCGCGCTGGGCGGCCCGATGGTCCTGCACCCGCGGCTCCTGAGGACCCGAATGGGCGCCAACATCGACGATATCCTCGAGGGTGAACTCGCCGAAGGCGGCCTCCGCGTCATCAGCGGCTCGATCCTGTCCGGCCACCGCGCAACCGGGCCGCTCGCGTATCTCGGCCGCTATCACCGGCAGATCACGGTGCTGCACGAGAGCGTCGACCGCGAGTTCGTGCACTGGATGCGGCTCGGCCTGCACAAGTACTCGGCAACGCGGGCCTATCTCGGCGGCATTCTCGGCCACCAGAAATTCGACCTGACCACGACGCAGAACGGCAGCCTCCGCGCACTGGTACCGATCGGTTCGTTCGAGAAGGTCATGCCGCTCGACATCCTCGCCACGCCGCTTTTGAAGGCACTCGTCGTCCTCGATACCGACCGCGCGCAGGAACTGGGCGCGCTCGAGCTGGACGAAGAGGATCTCGCGCTCTGCTCGTTCGTGTGTAACGGCAAGTACGAATACGGCCCGGCGCTCCGGGAGAACCTCGACGAAATTGAGGCCAACGGCTAATGGGTTTACGACGCATACTCGACAAGGCGGAGCCGCTGTTCACGCGCGGCGGGCGCTACGAACAGTTCGGCGCGATCTACGAAATGATCGACACGCTCTTGTACTCGCCACCGGACGTCACTCGCGGTTCGCCGCACATCCGCGACGCGATCGACCTGAAGCGCGTCATGATCATGGTCGTGTTCGCCGCGACCCCCTGTGCCGTCATCGGCATGTGGAACGTCGGCTTCCAGGCCAACACGGCGCTGGCCTCGCTCGGCTACGAGGCCATCGACGGCTGGCGCGGCATTATGCTGGCGCTGCTCGGCGCGGGCTACGACCCTGCCAGCGTCTATGACAACTTCCTGCAAGGCCTCCTGTATTTCCTGCCGATCTACATCGTGACGCTGGCGGCCGGCGGTTTCTGGGAAGTGCTGTTCGCGAGCATCCGGAACCACGAGGTCAACGAGGGATTCCTCGTCACCTCCTTCCTTTACGCGCTGATCCTGCCGGCCACCACGCCGCTCTGGCAGGTGGCGCTCGGCATCAGCTTCGGGGTCGTGATCGGCAAGGAGGTCTTCGGGGGCACCGGCAAGAACTTCATGAACCCGGCGCTGCTCGGCCGCGCCTTCCTGTATTTCGCCTACCCGGTGCAGCTCTCGGGCGACGCGGTCTGGGTGCCGATCGACGGTTACACGGGCGCCACGCCGCTCGGCATCGGCGCCATCGAGGGCATTAGCGGCATCGCGGAGAGCGGGATCACCCTGGGCCAGGCGTTCCTCGGCCAGGTGCAGGGCTCGATCGGAGAGACGTCGACGCTCGCCATCCTGTTCGGCGCCATCGTACTCATGTACACGGGCATCGCGTCGTGGCGCATCATCCTTTCGGTCTTCGCCGGCCTGATCATCCCGACGATCCTGTTCGGCTCGCCGGATTCCGCGAACCCGGCGATGTCGATTCCCTGGACCTGGCACATCGCGATCGGCGGCTTCGCCTTCGGCGCGGTGTTCATGGCCACGGACCCGGTCAGTGCGCCGGACACGATGGCAGGACACATCATTTTCGGCCTGATGATCGGCTTCCTGACGTGGGTGATCCGCGTGATCAACCCGGCGTACCCGGAGGGCATCATGCCCGCGATCCTGCTGGGCAACATTTTTGCGCCGACCATCGACTATTTCGTTACGCGGGCCAACGTGATACGGAGGCGCAAACGCAGTGTCTGACCACGACGAAACGCGCTCGTCGCGTGACAGTACCCGTAACACGCTCATCGTCGCCATCGGCGTGAGCCTCGTGTGCTCCATCCTCGTCTCGTCGGCGGCCATCGTGCTGCGCCCGACGCAGACGGAGAACGAAACGCTGTTCCGGCACAGGATCGTGCTGCAGGTAGCGGGCCTGTACGAGAAAGGGGTCAGCATCGACGAGCAGTTCGAGGCGATCGAGACCCGCATGGTCGATCTCTCGACCGGTGAATACGTCGATATCGACCCGGCGACCTTCGACGCCGAGGCCGCCGCGAACGACCCCGAGACGGGCGTCGACATCCCGGAAGACGAGGACATCGCGAGGCTCAAGCGCCGGGCACGGTACGCTCCCGTCTACCTCGTCTCGGAAGGCGGCCGACTGCAGCAGGTCATCCTGCCGATACGCGGCAAGGGGCTGTGGTCCACACTGTACGGCTACCTCGCCGTCGAGCCCGACGGCGAGACCATCCGCGACATCAAGTTCTACGAGCACGCCGAGACGCCCGGCCTCGGCGACCAGATCGACCGGCCCGCCTGGCAGTCACAGTGGCAGGGCAAGCAGCTGTTCGACGCCGACGGCAACCCGCAGATCGAGATCGTGCTCGGCCAGGCGCCGGCCGACTCCGACCACCAGGTCGACGGGCTGTCCGGTGCGACCATGACGGCCAAGGGCGTCCAGAACCTGGTGCGCTACTGGACCGGCCGCGACGGTTTCAAGGCATATCTCGCACGCCTGAGCAACGAGGCAAGCAACAATGGCTGATACACGCAAAGTCCTGATCGACCCGATCGTCGACAACAATCCGATCATGCTGCAGGTGCTCGGCATCTGTTCGGCGCTGGCCGTGACGACGGCGGTGCTGCCGGCGCTGTTGATGTGCGTCGCGCTGACCGCGGTCGCGGCAACCTCCGGCGCCGCGATCAGCAGCATCCGGAATCACATTCCGAGCAACATCCGGATTATCGTGCAGATGACGATCATCGCGTCGCTCGTGATCGTCGTCGACCAGATACTCAAGGCCTACGCCTTCGAGACCAGCAAGCAGCTGTCCGTGTTCGTCGGGCTGATCATCACCAACTGCATCATCCTGGGCCGCGCCGAGGCCTTCGCGATGCACAACCCGCCGGGTGTGAGCTTCATGGACGGCCTCGGCAACGGTCTCGGCTACAGCGCGGTGCTGCTCGTCGTCGCAGTCCTGCGCGAACTCTTCGGCGCGGGCTCCCTGATGGGCTACACGATCCTGCCGAAAGTCGCCGACGGCGGCTGGTACGAGCCCAACGGCATGATGCTGCTGCCGCCGAGCGCGTTCTTCATCATCGGGCTGTTGATCTGGGCCGTGCGGACCTTGCGGCCGAAACAGGTCGAAAAGCCGGAATACCAGATCCACGAAGTGCATCGTACGGAGGTGTTGTAGTGGCGGACTACTTCAACCTGTTCATGCAGGCGGCGTTCGTCGAGAACCTCGCGCTGACGTTCTTCCTCGGCATGTGCACGTTCCTCGCCGTGTCCAAGCGCATCGAAACGGCCATCGGCCTCGGCATCGCCGTCGTGGCGGTCCAGGCGATCACGGTGCCCGCCAACTACCTGATCCACGAGTACCTGCTCAAGGACGGCGCCCTCGGCTGGGCGGGTCTGCCCGACGTCGACCTCAGTTTCCTGGGGCTCGTCACCTACATCGGCGTCATCGCGGCCATCGTGCAGATACTGGAAATGACGCTCGACCGCTACGTCCCGGCGCTGTACAACGCGCTCGGCATCTTCCTGCCGCTGATCACGGTCAACTGCGCCATTCTCGGCGGCACGCTGTTCATGGTCGAGCGGCAGTACGATCTCGCGGAGAGCTTCACGTTCGGTCTCGGCAGCGGCTTCGGCTGGGCCGTCGCGATCGTCGCGCTCGCCGGTATTCGCGAGCGGCTGCGCTACAGCGACGTGCCGGACGGCCTGCAGGGACTCGGCATCACCTTCATCATCGTCGGCCTGATGTCGCTCGGCTTCATGGGACTCGGAGGCATTCAGCTGTGATCGAAGGCAGCGCCATCACGGAGATCGGCCTCGGTATCGGGCTGTTCACGGCCGTCGTGCTTGCGCTGGTTGCGGTCATCCTCATCGCCCGCTCCCGGCTGGTCGCCACCGGCACGGTCGACGTCCTCGTCAACGACGAACGCCACCTCCGGATGCCGGTCGGCGTCAAGCTCATGCAGGGTCTGGCATCGAACGGCCTGTTCGTGGCGTCGGCCTGCGGCGGCGGCGGTACCTGCGGCCAGTGCCGTGTGCGCGTACTCGAGGGCGGCGGTGCCATCCTGCCGACGGAGACCTCGCTGATCAGCAAGCGCGAGGCAGCCGACCACGAGCGCCTCTCCTGCCAGGTCGCGGTCAAGCAGGATATGAAGATCCAGGTCCCGGACGAAGTGTTCGGGGTCAGGAAGTACGACTGCGACGTGGTTTCGAACCGCAACGTGGCGAGCTTCATCAAGGAACTCGTGCTGAGACTGCCGGAAGGCGAGGAAATGGACTTCCAGGCCGGCGGTTACATACAGATCGAGTGCCCGCCACATCACGTTTCCTACAAGGACTTCGACATCGACGAGAGATTTCACGACGAGTGGGATCGCTACAACCTGTGGCGCTACGAGTCGGACGTGAAGGAATCGACCTATCGCGCCTACTCGATGGCGAACTTCCCGCTGGAGAAGGGCCTCGTCAAACTCAACGTGCGCATCGCGACACCGCCGCCCGGGGCTGGCGACAAGATCCCGCCGGGCATCCTTTCGTCTTACGTCTTCAGCCTGAAGCCCGGCGACCACGCGACAATTTCCGGCCCGTTCGGCGAGTTCTTCGCGAAGGACACGGACAACGAGATGGTCTTCATCGGCGGCGGCGCCGGCATGGCCCCGATGCGCTCGCACATCTTCGACCAGCTCAAGCGCATCAACACCGACCGGAAGCTGACCTTCTGGTACGGCGCGAGGTCGCTGCGGGAAGCGTTTTACGTGGACGAGTTCGACGCGCTGGCACGCGATAACGACAACTTCGAGTGGCACCTCGCCCTGTCGGAGCCCGCGCCGGAGGACAACTGGACCGGTTACACGGGCTTCATTCACCAGGTATTGCTCGACAATTACCTCTCGAAACACGAAGCGCCGGAAGATTGCGAGTACTATATCTGCGGGCCGCCGATGATGAACTCGGCGGTCATCACGATGCTGGACAACCTGGGCGTGACCCGGGACCACATCATGCTCGACGACTTTGGTGGCTAGCCGCATGGATCTCATCGTAACGACACTCATCAGCTTCGGCGTGTTCGCGATCGTCATCGGCGCGATGGCGATCGGCGTCATCGCCGGCCGCGAGCCGATCAAGGGCAGCTGCGGCGGCGTCAACGGCAAGGGCTGCGAGCTGTGCAGCGGCTCGGGCCGCTGCCGGAAGAAGTCGCAATAGTTCGAACACCCGGGGGGGAAGGCGCTCATGCCACTGAAATCCGCGAAAGTCCGCGACTACATGTCCGGCAAGCTCATCACGTTCAGGCCGGACACGGACGTCATGGATGCCGTCAAGCTGCTCCTCGACAACCGGATCGCCGGCGCGCCGGTCGTCGACAACCAGGGACGGCTGGTGGGCATGTTTTCCGAATTCGACTGCCTCGGCGTCGTCCTGGAGGCGGGTTACAACGCGCACCCGGGCGGGCCGGTTTCGGGCCTGATGACCACCGACGTCCAGACGGTGGACGCCGACATGAGCATCTTCGACCTGACGCAGATGTTCCGGAACTCGAACTTCCGCCGTTACCCGGTGATGCAGGGCAACCGCCTCGTCGGCCAGATCAGCCGCAAGGATCTCCTGAAGGCACTGCTCGACCTGTCGAGCTAGCCCCCGGAGCGCCGCAGAGCGAGACCGCTTCTAGGGACTCAGCAGGGTCATCAGGTCCGGGTCCTCTTCCTCGACCGCCAGGACCGAATGGCACAGGCCGCAGTTTCGCGAGATCTTCTCGCCCGCCGCGGTCTCGAGCTTGCGGTTGTGGCAGCGGAAACAGCCTTCCGACTGCTGGTGCCCGATGTGCTCGGGATAGGTGTTCCACCAGACCTTCATCTCGGGGAAGACGTTGAGCGAGTACAGGTCGCCGAGCACCTTGCCGGCCGCTTCGATGGCTTCTGCTTTCTCGGTGGCCACCTCGGGGTGGTTCTCGCCGTAGTAAGCCGCAAGCTGCTTCGAAATCTCGCTGCGGGCCTCGTCGTGGGACGCGAACTCGGCGTCGATGATGCGCACCGCTTCACGCTTGACGAAGGGCAGTGAGCGGTCGATCTGGCCGTCGCGAAGCGCCCGGTCCACCTCGTGCTCGGGCGTGTAGTACTTGTGGCTCGGGCGGTTGTGGCAGTCGACGCAGTCCATCGTCCGCCAGTGGTCGCCCTCCTCTTCCGGAGGCGCATCCTCGCGGGTATAGATCTTCGTCTCGCCGGACGCGTCCTTGTAGTGGACCTCGTAGATCTCCTCGCGGGTCTCGTCCGACCGGTAGCTGATCTCGACGCCACGGTCGACGTGCCAGTGAATGCCCTGCGACAAGCCTTCTTCGGCACCGCCGACCTTGATCAGCAGCGCCGTCGTCAACTCGGTGTTCGCCTCGTCGGTATCGTAGTGCCGGCGCACCGTGAGCTTGTCGCCGACGAACTTCTCCGGCCAGTGGCACTGCTCGCAGGTCTCCCGCGCCGGCCGCAAATTCTCGAGCGGTGTCGGGATCGGCGTGGGATACAGGTCGAAGGCGACGGCGACGAGCTGCCAGGCGCCGTCGAGCTTCGACTTGACGAACCAGTCGGCGCCCGGACCAATATGGCATTCGGCGCAGGTAACGCGGGAGTGCGGCGATCGATGGTAAGCCGTGAACTCGGGCTGCATGACGGTATGGCAGGCCTGTCCGCAGAACTCGACCGACTCCATGACCTCGACGCCCTTGTAGGTAGCCCCGGCAACGATCACGATGTTGAGCACGGTTGCGCCGAGCAGTACGGCCATCCAGCCACGCGTCTTCGGCGAATTGAGATCGAACACGGGCAGCTTCGGCGTGTGTTCGTCGCCGTGCAGGCGATTCAGCTTGCGCCGGTGCAGCAGGGCGCCGATCGGTATGAGTATGAGCCCGAGCACGAAGATCGCCGGCAGGATCAGGAACGTCAGGATGCCGAGATAGGGCCCGCCCTCGAAGCCCAGGTAATGCATCGCGAACAGGCTGGCGATGAGCACGAGGCTCGCGATCGCGAGCGCCGTACCGATGATGCTGATGCCGTTCTGGGTGATGGACGCTAGAAAATTTCGCAGCATGGACGATCCTTGAGTTTCCCCGCTGACGCCCCCTCCCGCGAGGGGGCGTCGTCAGTCGATCAATGCGCTACAGGTGCGCAACCAGCGCCCAGATTATGCCGATCGCGAGCAGGATGCCAGTCGTCAGGAAGATGCTCCCCCAGAAGTAGGCCCTGCGCCGCTCGGCCGCCGTGGGCGGATCGACGAGGTAGCTCTCCAGCTCACCGTTCTCTACCAGGCGTTCGTATTCACGCGCACGCTCTTCCTTGAAGCGCTCCAGCGACATCTTGCCGGTAAAGATCACGATATCCATCGGGAAGCTCTCCGGCCGGAGATGCGTGTGGAAGAAGTGGAAGATGAAGATGAAGCCCGTCGCGAGCAGCGCCTCGTCACTGTGGATGACATAGGCCGCGTTCAGCACCCAGCCCGGCAGGAACTGCGTGAAAAACATCGGGAACCAGAGGAACAGGCCCGAGGTGCCGATGATCAGGACACCCCAGAACACCGCGAGGTAATCGAACTTCTCGATGTAGTTCCAGCGGTCGTTCTCGGGGCGCTCGCCCGCGTACAGGAAGAACTTCACGTTCGCGAAGATATCCTTGATGTCCTGCGGCTGCGGAACCATCGAGTTCGGCCCCCAGAACATGCCGCGCTCCCGCTTGATAAAGATGCGGATGAACAGGTCGCCGAGATGGAAGACCGCGTAGCCGAACGTGCCGATCGCCGCCAGCCGGTGGATGAAGCCGGCGCTCTGGACGCCGCCCAGCAGGTTGATCAGTGCCTGTGCCCAGGCGGTGTCGTGGAACTTGAGCGGCAGCCCGGTCAGTGCGAGCAGCAGGAACGTCACGATGATCGTCAGGTGCGTCAGGATGTTGAACTTGCTGAAGCGCCGGACGTACTGGCCGCTGGTTTCCTCGGGTTCCTCGAACTCGCCGCGAAGCACGCCGACGATAGCCCGCTGCAGCCAGAGTGCATCGTGCAGGCCGAAGAACACGAACACGCCGATCAACAGGGCAGTCATGAAAACGAAGACCACGAATACCTTGAAGTCCTGGTCAGGATCCGTCGGGTCGGAGTGCGGATTGAAGCTCAGGATGTTCGCGGTGACGCCTTCGTGGCAGCTTCCGCAGGTCGCCTCGAGGTTGTCGGGGTGGACGCTGGAGCGCGGATCGTCGACCCCCAGGTTCCGGTGCGGCGTGTGGCAGTCGGCGCAGTTGGCCCCCTCGACGAAGCCGAGTTCGTTCGCCTTGCCGTGGAAGCTGTCGCGAAACGTCTCGAAGTGATACTCGTGGCAGTTGCCGCAGGTCTCCGCGGACTGGATGCGATTGACGTCAGACGTCGGCACAATGATGTCGTGCGACGAGTGGCAGTCGGTGCAGACCGGCCCTTCGGCGTTATCAGCGAGCCAGGCCGCGCCGTGGGCGCTCTCGTTCTTCCAGGTCTCGAGCAGCAGGCTGTGGCAATCGCCGCACATCTCCGGGGAGTTTGCGTGCGTCGTGGGCGACTCTTCGGACGCGACAGGGACGATGTCGTGACCGCCGTGGCAGTCGGAGCAGCTGGCCGAATCGATAAGACCGGCCTTCAGCAGGCCATGCCCGTGCACGCTGGTCAGGTAGCCGTCGATCAGGCCCTCGGGCCGGCTGTGACATCCGCCACAAGTCTTGATCTGGTTGACCGGCGACATCGTCGAAGCCAGGTCGTCCATGGCGTGGATGTCGTGCGGCCCGCCGTGGCAGTCGGTGCAGGACGCGTTGCCGGCGTGGACACTCGGCTCGAGCTCGCGAAAGGTCTTGCGATGGCAGCCGCCGCAGGCGTCGGCCTCCGTCAGCTCACTAACAGGTTCGCGCGGGTGCCGCTCCGGGACATTGCTGTGGCAGTCGCCGCAGAGGAAGTCCGAGTGGATCGATGCGCCAATACTGACGTCGTCGTGGCAGTCACCGCAGAACTCTTCGTCCTCCTGCGCCATGGCCGCCGAGGCGGTCAGCAGCAGGAGCGTGAACAGCAGTACGCGTGGCAGGATAGACAGAGTCCGGTAGCTGGTGCCGGCGCTCGATTCCGTCATGGCATTCTCCCCAGGGCCCTAACGTTGATTGTTGCGATTATTGTCGTTCCGCGTGTTGCGGCATTCTTCCCTGTCGCCGGCGTCGTCTACTCCGCGTACAGCGCTGAGACGTCGGCATATATCTTGTATTCCGCTATCTTGTCGCCCTCGTATTCGAACACGTCGGCGAACGGAACAACGACCTCCCGGCCATCCTTGCGAGTGTAGGTCGTCTCCCCTTCGCAGAACAGCGTATCGCCTCGCGTCGCCATCGCCGTGAGCCGGTGACTCAGCCCGGCGAGCGAATCGAAGAACGCGCCGACCGTCTCGGCGATCGCCTGGTGCCCGCGTACTGCGGGCGAAGAGCCGAATCTGAACGAGGCGTTCTCCGTCAGAAAGTCGAGAAAACCGTTGACATCCTTCGCGTCAATCGAATCAAACAGTGCGTCGAGGGACGCTTCTCGTTCTGCCGTCAATCGAACACTCCTTATTAAGGCGAAAATACTTATTGTTAACAACCGGTTACGGTCGCGAGGTTCGGCGAGAAGAGCATGCTGCAAACCGCGCTCCGCGTCACCTGAATTAGCGATTTCTAAATGTCTAAACGACTTTACAAGCCGGGGTTCGGTATACGAGACTATCAGGGGGAAAGTCAACGCACATAGGTACTTCTCGCGATAAGAAAAAGGCCGCGGATTTGCCAAACTGCGCCATCAAGAAAGAACCCTCCTGCCGTGACGACCCGTTCGGCGCTGCAGGTGTCCAACAACCACTCTGGGGAGAGAGCAGTGAGTGATCGGGGAAACGCGTTAACTCGG
>JAZBNZ010000292.1:0-9449 GCA_036350895.1 Woeseiaceae bacterium | reverse complement strand
TCGTCTAAGACAGCAACCCCAAGCTTCTCGGCTTTCGCCAGCTTGGACCCCGCCTTTTCGCCAGCTACCACATAGTCCGTCTTGCTGGAGACGCTGCCGGTCACCTTGCCGCCGAGGGCAACTATAGCCTCCTTTGCCTCGTCGCGAGTCATTTTCGACAGGGTCCCGGTCAACACGAAGGTCTTCCCGGTCAGCGGTCCGGACTCGGGCACCGAAAGCGGTTCTTTTTCCGGCCATTTAACACCGAGCTTCTTCAGCTTTGCGATGACATCCGTGTTGTGCGGCTCTGCGAAAAACTCGACAATCCGGCGCGCAACGACCGGGCCGACGTCCGGAACTTTCTGCAGCGTTTCTTCATCGGCGTCCGCAATATTGTCGAGCTGGCCGAAATACTGGGCAAGCCCCAGAGCGGTCGCTTCGCCCACTTCCCGAATGCCAAGCGCAAAAAGGAAACGCTGTAATGTCGTTTCCTTGGCCTCTTCAATGGCGCTAACCAGGTTCTTCGCCGACTTCTCCCCCATCCGCTCGAGCTCGGCAAGCTCGTCAACCTCGAGGTCGAACAGGTCTGCAGGCGTCTTGACTCGATCGGCGTCCACGAGCTGCTCGATAATCTTTGCGCCAAGACCGTCGATATCCATCGCCTTGCGTGAAACGAAATGCTTCAGCGACTCGATCCGCTGGGCAGAGCAAAACAGGCCGCCGGTACACCTGGCGACCGCCTCTCCTTCCTCGCGAACGACATGCGAGCCGCACACGGGGCACTTTTTCGGCAGGGACACCGATCGGGTGCCTTCAGGACGGCGGGATTCGACGACGCTGACCACTTCCGGGATCACATCACCCGCGCGGCGGATAATCACCGTGTCGCCGATTCGCACATCCTTACGGTGTAAATCGTCGATATTGTGCAGCGTGGCATTACTGACGGTGACACCCCCAACGAATACCGGTTCCAGGCGGGCGACCGGCGTCAGGGCCCCTGTGCGCCCGACCTGGAATTCGACGGCCTTGACGATGGTCATTTCCTCCTGCGCCGGAAACTTGTGGGCAATGGCCCATCGTGGTGCCCTGGAGACGAAGCCGAGTTCACGCTGCAGGCGGAGCTCGTTGACCTTGTAGACGACCCCGTCGATCTCGTACGCGAGATCGTTCCGCTGCTTGCCGAGCCGATCGTAGTAGGCGAGGCAACCGTCCACACCGGTTACCACGTCACGCTCCGGGGAAGCCCGCAAGCCCCACTCCTGCAGGGCATCGAGTATTTCACTCTGCCGGTCCGGCAGGCTGCCGCCTTCGACAACGCCGACCGAGTAGGCGTAAATATCGAGCGGGCGTTCCGCCGTTATTCGGGGATCCAGCTGCCGCAGGCTTCCTGCCGCAGCGTTGCGCGGATTGACGAAGGTCTTCTCCCCTGCTTCGGCCGCTTTGCGATTGTATGCCTCGAAACCGGCCTTCGGCATATACACCTCACCGCGCACTTCGAGGAGCGACGGATATCCACGCCCCCTCAGCTTCAGCGGAACGGAGTCGATCGTTCTGACGTTGTGCGTAATGTCCTCTCCGGTCGTGCCGTCACCCCGCGTTGCCGCGCTGACGAATACGCCGTTCTCGTACTGCAGACTGACCGCGGCGCCGTCGAGCTTGGGTTCCGCGGCATACTCGAGCCGTTCCGCGTCCTTCTCCGCAAGATCGAGACGGTCGACGATACGCCGGTGAAACTCCCGCAGTTCCTCCTCGCTGAACGCATTCTCGAGCGACAGCATCGGGATCTTGTGCTCGATAGTGCCGAATGCCGATACCGGCTTGTCGCCGACACGCTGCGTCGGGGAATCTGTCGTGACGAGTTCCGGGTGCTCAGTCTCGAGCGCGATGAGTTCGCGCATGAGCCGGTCGTACTCCGCGTCGGGAATTTCCGGCGCGTCCAGTACGTGGTAGAGATAATTGTGATGACGAATCTCGTCTCTCAGGTTTTCCACCCGAGCGGATACGGAGTCGGACATGGGTGCACTTTTCAGCTTTACTGGCTCACGTTCAGCGCATGCTCGTACTGGATAATTTCTTCACGCATGTATCGCTCGCGCTGAATACTCAGCGTGCTTCCGGTTTCATCCAGCAGCTCGGCGTCGAGCGACTGCGCAATTGCACGGGCCGCCGCAATCATCAGATCAAAGGCCTCGACGCCCTCGACGGGGCCCGGCAGCACTGCAAACAAGCTAATGCCCGGGATCTTCTGTTCCTTGATGTTGGAAAGATCGAAGCTGCCCGGTTCGACCAGGCTCGCTGCGCTGAAAATAGTCGCCGAGTCGTCGTCGCCATCGTAACGATGGAAAATTCCGAACTTGCCGTGCCGGAGCCCGATACCACGAAGACACAAGATTAATTCGTCACCGCGAAACGCACCCCGATTACGCGCGACGACGCGCAGCGTCACGATCTTCTGGGGGGCCGTACGCGCGGCCGCGGGCGGCGGCTCGTCTTCATCGACCTCGGCATCGTCGTCTGCGTCGGGAAGCTCGATTGTCGGCTCGACCGGTTCCCCGGGCGCTTCGGTTTCAGACGCATCGAGGTCGAGTCGCGGCTCTACGCGACCCTGGCCTCCTGCTTCACCGGCGTCACGCCGTGACGATTCGCGGCGGCTGTAAAAATAGACCGCAACGATGACCACGACGCCGACCGCCAGTAATAACCATCGCAATCCATCCACGGTTTACACCCCGGAAAAGTCCGGCAATCAGCTCGCAGCCATCTTCACTGCTTCGTCGAGATCCACCGACACGAGCCTGGAAACGCCCGGCTCCTGCATGGTCACGCCGCTCAACTGACGAGCCATTTCCATCGTGACCTTGTTGTGCGTGATGAAGACGAACTGGACCTTGTCCGACATCGACTTCACGATCTCGCAGAAGCGGCCGACGTTCGCATCATCGAGCGGTGCGTCGACCTCGTCGAGCATGCAGAACGGTGCCGGATTGAGCTCGAAAATCGCGAACACGAGGGCAACCGCTGTCAGCGCCTTTTCGCCGCCTGAAAGCAGGTGGATCGTACTGTTTCGCTTCCCGGGCGGACGAGCCATCACGGTCACGCCGGCCGAGAGCAGATCGTCGCCGGTAAGCTCCATGTAAGCATGGCCACCGCCGAACAGCTGCGGGAACAGACGCTTGAAACCGGCATCGACCTTCTCGTATGTGTCGCGGAAGCGAGAGCGCGTTTCCTTGTCGATCTTGCGGATTGCGCCTTCCAGCGTCTCGAGGGCCTTGTTCAGGTCCTCGAGCTGTGAATCGAGATAGGCCTTGCGCTCTGTCTGTTCCTTGAACTCGTCGATAGCCGCCAGGTTGATCGGCCCGAGACGGTCAATTCGTTTCCGGACCTTGTCGAGCTTCTCTTCCCAACCGTCGATCGTTGCGTCTTCGGCGAGTTCCTTCAGCAACTCCTCCACGGCGAACTCGGTCTGTCCGAGCTGCTCGGCAACACCCTCGCGGCGCACCCGAATTTCCTGCATTGCCATTTCGGATTCGGCAACCGCGGTACGAGCCGCCTCGACGGACTGCTCGGTTTGCATGCGCTGCTGATCGCGCTCCCGAAGCTCGGACTCCACGGACTCGACCCGCTTCCGTGCCGCGCCGAGCTCTTCCTCGATCTCCAGGCGTTTCTGAAGCTGCTGCTCGAGACGCGCCTTGTTGTCTTCGAGCGGTGCCTCACTGGCCTCGAGCTGAGCCCGGATCTGTTTTTCACGGGCCTGGAACTGTTCGAGCTGGGCCTGCATTCTCGCCAGGTTCTGCGCTGCCGATTCCTTGCTGGTTCGACGACTTTCGAACTGGATAGTCATGTCCTGGACCGCCTGACGATCCTCATTGGCCTGCGTGCGGACACGATCGAGCTCGTTCTGGAGTTCGTCGCGTCGTGCCTCCAGGCTGCGACGCTCTTGCTCGAGCTCCGTGAGTGCCTCGGAGGCCTGCGCATGACTGCGACGCGACTCACGCAGCTGCTCTTCCGCGGCGAGTTTTTCCTTGTCGAGCGCTGTCGATTCCTCGGCAAGAGAGGCCTGGCGAGCCGCCGCCTGGTCGACCTGGTAGCGAGCCGACTCGAGCGCCGACTTGATCTCGGAGTATTCGTTGAGCACCTTGCCGGCATCTGCCTGCAACGTCTCGCGACGCTCTTCGAGCTGCGTGAGACGCGCCCGGCCGTCGGTCATTAACTTGCGTGCGCTTTCGAAACGCGCCTGTCGCTCGCGTACATCTTCGCGCAGCCGCCGCATCTCGTGCTCGCGCGCCAGGATGCCGGCCTGGCTGTCCTTGTCACGCGAGACTCGCAACCAGTGTGCTCCGAGCCAGACCCCATCGGCCGTGATCACCGACTGATCGTCGTCCAGGAGCTCCCGTATCGACATTGCCGAATTCAGCGACTCGGCAATGCGCACACGTGACAGCAGCGCAGCAATGGCCGGCGGCGCACCGCTGACCCTGGCCGCCAGCGAGTTCTCGGGCGAGACCACGTCGAGCGACCGCGTATCGAGAATGGTGACATCGCCGGATTTCAGGCTCCCTATCGACTCGGTAACCGGGTCGACGTCACTCACGCACACGGCCTGCAGGTAATCACCGAGCACGGTCTCGACCGCCCTTTCCCAGCCGTCTGCGACATCAAGCGTCTGTGCGACCCGCCGCGCCTTGTCGAGCCCGGTAGACTCGAGCCACTCCTTCACGCTCTCATCGCCACTGCCCAGCGCAGCCTGCTGCAGGGCTTCGAGCGATGCGTAATGTCCCTGCGCTTCCTGCAGCTGGGTACGCCGGTCTTCGACGAGCTTCGTGAGCTTCGCATCCTGCTCGCGCAGCTTGCGAATCTGTTCGGCAGTTTCACCGAGGTGGCGCTCGAAGTCTTCCCGCGTCCGGCGCTTGCGTTGCTCCTGCTCGTTGAGCGCCTCGTAGCGGGCCTTCAATTCTTCCTGGTTAGCCGACTGCCTGGCGTCATCCAGCTTGCGCCGGCGCTCAGCGAAACTCGCAAGCCTGGACTCGATTTGTTCCGCGCGCGTCTGTTCGACGTTCGCCTGCTGGCGAGCGCTGTTGAGCTTTTCGGAATAGTCGTCCCATTCCCTGCGCCAATCGGCAAGCGCCGTCTCGGCCTTTTGGAGCGACCCCGATGACGATTCAGCGCGATGCTTGGCCTGTTCGAGCCCCGGCACCAGCTCGCTCAGGGTGAGCTCGAGCTGAGCGATCTCCGATTCGTCCTTGTCGATGTGCTCGATGATCTCGCGCGCGCCACTCGAGGCCTGCTCGATATCCTGCTCCTGGCGCTGCCGCAGTTCCCGGGCGTGTTCTATCGTCTGCTCGAGGCGGGCGATCTCCGAACCGACCTTGTAGAACCTGCCCTGGACTTCGTTGAAAGCGTCGCTTTCCTCGCTCTGCCGGACCCGCAGCGACTCTATTTCCGCCTCGAACTTGCGCTGGTCTGCAATCACCGCCTCGAGCTGATTCTTGCGCTCGGTGAGCTGGGAGCCGGCCGCTGCGGCCCGCTCGTCCAGGTGTTTTGCCTTCAGGGCCAGGACTTCGGCTGCCGTCCGCCGTTCTTCGGCCTTGTACTTCGCATAGCGCTCCGCGGTCTTCGCCTGCCGGTCGAGGTGCTTGATCTGCTTCTCGACCTCATCGAGGACGTCCAGCAGACGATCGAGGTTTTCCTTCGTGTGCTTGATGCGATTCGAGGTCTCGCGGCGCCGCTCCTTGTATTTGGAAATACCGGCTGCCTCTTCGAGGAATACACGCATCTCCTCGGGCTTGGCCTCGATCAGCCTGGAGATCATGCCCTGCTCGATGATCGAATAGCTCCTCGGCCCGAGTCCGGTGCCGAGGAAGACACCGGTGATGTCCTTGCGTCGGCAGCGCGTGCCGTTCAGGTAATACGAGGAGATGCCGTCCCGGGACACTTCACGCCGAATCGAAATCTCGGCGTATTCCGCATACTGGCCCTCGAGCGTCGTCTCGGAATTATCGAACAACAGCTCGACCGAGGCGGCACCGACCGGCTTGCGAGCGCCGGAGCCGTTGAAAATCACGTCCGTGATCGATTCACCGCGCAGGCGACTGGCCGAACTCTCGCCCATCACCCAGCGCACGGCATCGATGACGTTGGATTTGCCACAGCCGTTCGGCCCGACGACGCCGACCAGGTTGCTCGGGAAGTTGATCGTGGTCGGTTCTACAAAGGACTTGAAGCCCGCAAGTTTGATCTTGCTGAGTCGCATAATGAGAGGAGGTATGCCCAACGCAATAACGTAGCGGGCTAGTGTAAAGGATATTCCGGGCGAAAACACCGCCGGGCGCGCGCGCCCTGACCGCCGGCCATGCACCCGCCGGGCCTGAGGCCGACGCCTTCGAGGGCGCTGCAATCGAGCTCCGCCGGATCCGCTGAATCCATCGATAAATCGGGGTTCCCAGGCCGGTCAGGCCATGTATAATCCCGGCCTTTTCTCGGTCTGGCAGGAGTACCGCAATGGCCGCAAAGAAAGCCCCGAGCAAGAAGCGAAAGAAGGTTTCCAGGAAGAAGGCCGCCCCGAAAAAGGCAACGGCGGCCCGGAAGAAAGTGAGCAAGAAGAAGGTGGCCAAGAAAAAAGTGGCCAAGAAGGCTCCGTCTCGCAAGAAGACCAGCAAGAAAGCGGCCAGCAAAAAGAAGGTAACGAAGAAGGCTGCCGGCAAGAAGGTCGCCAAGAAGAAGACCAAGACGACTGCCAGCAAGAAGAAAACGACCAAGAAGCCGGCCGCGAAAAAGAAGGCGGCTTCGAAGAAGAAAGCCGCTTCCAGCAAGAAGACGGCTGCGAAGAAGCCGGCCGCCCGGAAGAAGGCACCGCGGCGCAGCCGCGGCGACGTCCTCTCCGCGCCCATCCATGGCATCGAGCCTTACAATCCGAAGCGCGGCGAGGAGTACATGAGCGACGAACAGCTCGAGCACTTCCGGCAAATCCTCACTGCCTGGAAGCGCGAACTCATGTTCGAGGTCGACCGGACCGTACATCACATGCAGGACGAGGCAGCGAATTTCCCGGACCCCAACGATCGGGCCACCCAGGAATCCGAGTTCGGCCTCGAACTCCGCACGCGCGACCGTGAACGCAAGCTGCTTCGCAAGATCGACTCTGCCCTCGCCCGTATCGACGACGGTTCCTACGGTTACTGCGAGGAGACCGGCGAGGAAATCGGCCTCAAGCGACTCGAGGCTCGTCCCGTCGCAACCCTGTGTCTCGAAGCGCAGGAACGGCGCGAAATGGCGGAGCGGCAGTTCCGGGATCGCGACGACCGCTACCGGTAAGCACCGACCGTGATCGCTGAACCGGTTGGCGGCGCTGGCCGGTTCGCGCCCTCACCGACCGGGCCACTGCATTTCGGCTCGCTGCTCGCAGCGGTGGCGAGCTTCCTCGACGCCCGCCACCACGGACTTCGCTGGCTGCTGCGGATCGAAAATATCGACCCGCCGCGCGAGGTTCCCGGTGCCGCCGACGACATCGTTCGCGTTCTCGAGGCTTACGGCTTCCAATGGGACGGCCCCGTCACCTGGCAGAGTGACTCCGCGGCGGCCCACGAGGCCGCCGTCGATACGCTGATCGAGCGGGGGTACGCCTATCGCTGCGGCTGCTCCCGCCGTGATCTCTCGGGCGAGCCCTCCGGACCGCTGGGCATCATCTATCCGGGCACCTGCCGGGACGGAACCGACGCCCGCGAATACGCCTGGCGGGTCCGGACGACCGCCGAACCGATCACCTTCGACGACGAACTACAGGGCCGGCAGACGCATACCCTCGAGACACAGTCCGGGGACTTCGTAATCCGGCGCCGTGACGGCCTCTTCGCCTACCAGCTTGCCGTCGTCGTCGATGACCATCTGCAGGGTGTCACCCGTATCGTCCGGGGCATCGACCTGCTCGACTCGAGCTTTCGACAGATATGGCTGCAACGCCTTCTGGGATACCCGACACCGGCCTACGCACATATCCCGGTCGCCGTGCACCCGAACGGCGACAAGCTCAGCAAGCTGACAGGCGCGCCCGGTCTCGAGATCGACGCGGCCGCGAGCAACCTGTATCGCGCACTCCAGGCTCTCGGCCAGGCGCCCGATCCCGCACTCCGCAGCGCCACGGCCGACGACATCTGGGCGTGGGCGCTGGCGCACTGGGACCCGGCTCCACTGGTGGGCAAAACCCGTATCGGCCCTGAGGCCTAGACCGACCGGCATCGATCGAGTGATGCCCACCCGGCCGAAATCCGCTATCGTACCGGCACATCGGGCAATTCACGCCTCCGCAATCGACCGGGACTGCGAATGAGCACCACGCGCGTCATCAAGAAATACCCGAACCGTCGTCTCTACGATACCGAGACCAGCCGCTACATAACGCTCTCCGACGTACGCGAACTCGTGATCGACCGGGTCGATTTCCAGGTCATCGACAAGAAGACCGGGGAGGACATCACGCGCACGATACTGCTGCAGGTGATCAGCGAACAGGAATCCCGCGGCGACCCCATCATGAGCGAGGATTTCCTGTCGCAGGTGATTCGGGCTTACGGGACCGTCATGCCGGGTTTCATGGCCCCCTATCTGGAGCAGAGCCTCCGCCTGTTCATGTCCCAGCAGCAGTTTCTCCGCGGCCAGGTGAAACGCATCGTCGGGATAGACCCGCTCGGCATTGTTGCGGATATGACGCAGAAGAACTTCGCCCGCTTCAAGTCGCTGCAGGACGAGGTTTTTCAGCGTTTCGCGGGTAACACTTACGTCGATTCCGATGCCGGCAGGGGCGCGCAGGATGCGCCCGAGGACGCAGTGCAGACAGCCGCGGACCGGCGGAACACAGGCTGAGCCGGGGGCCGGTGGTCATCACCCTCTTGGCGCTTGACAGGCCGGCAGCGCCGGTTTTAGCTAAAGACCTGCGACGGGGAAACGCTCCCCCGCCCCCTGTTGCAGTGCCTGAAGGGGTTCATACTCCACGGCAAGCCCCCTGCGTACGCGGGGGGCTTTTTGTTGTATGGACGCGACGACGCGAGTGACATGACCTCGGGACCTACCGTTATCCGCAGCGCCTTCAAACCGGCGCCGTGGCTGACCAATCGACACGCGCAGACCGTGTTCACGGCGCTGCCGTGGGCCTGTCGCTATCGCCCGCCCCTCGTCCGGCGAATACTCGACCTGCCCGACGGCGATGCAACGGCAGTCGACTGGCTGGAAACCGGCCTCGATCTTCCGCAGACCGCCCCGCTTCTGGTCATCCTGCACGGCCTCGAGAGCTCCTCCGAATCAGCGTACGCCCGCATGCTGCTCGAAGCCGCCGGCGAGCACCAGTGGCGATCCTGTGTGCTGCATTTCCGTGATTGCGGTGATTACCGAAACCGCCTGCCGCGCCGTTACCACGCCGGGGAAACCGGCGACCTGCGCTATTTCCTGGAGCGCCTCGTGCTCGAAGGACAGTCCGG
>JAZBNZ010000291.1:0-2466 GCA_036350895.1 Woeseiaceae bacterium | reverse complement strand
TAAGCGAATCCCCGGTGAAGCTCAAGACCCCCGCACGCGGCCGAGGCCGTGCCTCGCTCAGTCCCCGGTTGGCGGCGACTTCTTTGGGCGCAGGCGCGCGAATAGTTCACCGGCACCGACGAGCACCGCACCCGCGAGGACACCGAATACACCGGTAAACACGACGGTGGCCAGCACTTCGGCGAGGCCTGCTGCAACCGGCAGGCCATGGGCGAACGCCTCGACGGCGTGCATCGCGTGCGCCACCGGCGGGAGGCCGTGAACCAGGATGCCGCCGCCGACGAGGAACATCGCCGCCGTGCCCAGTACGGAGAGCGCTTTCATCAGGCGTGGAGCCATCCTCAAGATCCATTCGCCGAAGCCGTTCTGGAAACGGGCCCAGCGCGAGTTGCCTTCCTTGTTGATCAGGTACAGGCCGGCGTCGTCGAGCTTGACGATGCCGGCCACGAGGCCGTAGACGCCGATCGTGATCAGGGCGGCCAGGAGGGAGAGGACGAGGATGCGGGTGACGAAGGTCTCGTCCTGCACGGTACCGAGGACGATGACGATAATTTCGGCCGACAGGATGGCGTCGGTACGGATCGCACCGCGGATGCGCTGCTTCTCGAACGCGACCATGTCGACGGCCTCGTCGGCGACGGCTTCCAGCCGCGCCTTGTGCTCGTCTTCCTCCTCGTGATCGTTGGCGTGGAGCAGGCGGTGGGCGACTTTCTCGAAGCCCTCGTAACACAGGAAGGCTCCGCCCAGCATCAGCAGCGGCGTAATGACCCAGGGCACGAAGGCGCTCAGCGCCAGCGCGACGGGCACCATGATCAGCTTGTTGAGCGCCGAGCCCTTGAACACGGCCCACACGACCGGCAGTTCCCGCTCCGCGCGGACGCCGGTCACCTGCTCGGCATTGAGCGCGAGGTCGTCGCCGAGGACCCCGGCCGTCTTCTTCGCGGCGACCTTGGACAGCACAGACACGTCGTCCAGCAGGGTGGCGATGTCGTCGAGCAGGGTTAACAGGCTGGCACCGGCCAAGGGATTCTCCCGGACTCGTGGAAAGCGTCATTAGGCAACACTCCCGGCGAACTATTCAAGCGGGGAGCCCATCGCAGACGGTCAGCCTTGCGTCGATGCAACGATTGGGGCACTCGTAAGGACATCCGCCGGGCGAGTGATTCGACGCCACCGGCCCGGATGGTGTATATCTCGCCTGATGTCCAGATTGACCCTGCTGCTTGCTGCCTTGACCCTCGTGGCGATCCCTTCGACAGTGCGTGCGTCGAGCGAACTGCCGCCAGGCGATCGCCCGGTGATCGTCAAAGCCGCGTTCATGCTTTACGACGTCAACGAAGTCGCCGAGGCCACCGAGACCTTCGAGTTCGAGGGCGCGCTTTTGCTGAACTGGCAGGACCCGCGACAAGCCTTCGATCCCGACGCTGCCGGCACGACCGAGAGGGTCTACAAGGGTCCCTACCAGTTCGCGGAAGTCTTCGATGGATGGTGGCCGCAGGCCGTGCTCGTCAACCAGTCCGGCCCGCTGGAGCGGCAGGGCATCGTGCTCCGCATCGAGCCCGATGGCACGGTCTGGTACCTCGTCGAATTCAACGCCGTTGCCGAGTCGCCAATGGACCTCCGCTATTTCCCTTTCGATACGCAGCACTTCGCAGCTGACTTCAAGTTGCTCGGCTACAGCGATGCCGAAGCGCGCTTCGAGGTTATCGAGTTCGACTCCGGCCTTCTCGCAGAGAGGGCGAGCAAGGTCGGTAACGCGGAGTGGTCGATCAGCGACATTACGGTGTCGGTAGAGACCAGCGCATCGGCAATCGCCGGCGCCAGCGTCGTCGGCGTCGGCTCGACGCTCAAGATTGGAATGGCGGCGGAACGGAAACCCGGTTACCTGATACGCGTCGTCGTGCTGCCGCTCGCCCTGATTGTCACGTTGAGCTGGGTAATATTCTGGATGGACCGCGAGAGTCTCGGCAACCGTATGGATATCTCGTTTATCGCGCTCCTGACGGTGGTTGCCTTCCAGATCATGGTCGAGCAGGCACTGCCCTCGATTCCGGGCTTCACGCTCATGGCGGGTTTCATTGCCGCCAACTACCTGCTGCTTGCCGCGACCATCGTCGTCAACCTGCGTGTCGACCAGCTGGATCGCGCCGGGCAACGGGCCGCCGGCGATCTGCTCGACCGGCGCTGCCGATGGATATTCCCGTCGATTTACTTCGCGGGCATGCCGCTGCTGCTCGTCATCCTGGCGGTGTCGCTCAGGACTGCCTGAAACGACCTCTCCGCTGTTGTTCGGCGATCCCTAAGTCCCCGCGACGACCGTGGCGGGCGACCCGGACCTTAGAGTCCTGTCGCTGGCGTCGGTCAGGATTGCCCTGGCCGGATCCTCCCGACGCATGCGTCACGGACGGAGCGTGTTGCTTCGGGAACATACGCAGCGGAGGTGGTCGCGCCTCTCTCCGTGAGGCC
>JAZBNZ010000290.1:0-15719 GCA_036350895.1 Woeseiaceae bacterium | reverse complement strand
TTTTTGTTTACTGGCGGAGAGGGCGGGATTTGAACCCGCGGTACGGTATCACCGTACACTCGCTTTCCAGGCGAGCACCTTAAACCACTCAGCCACCTCTCCGAATTCTTGTCCGGCCCGCGATTCTAGCCGTCGTCTTCCTCGTCGTCCTGCTCATCCTGCTGCTGCCCCTGCGTCGGCGCTACGCCGGGTGGCAGTTCGAGACACGGCGAATCCGTCGGCCGTGCCGCCGATGGCGCCGCCTCGGGCAAGGGCAACTCCTTGAGGCGGTCCGGCTCGTCGAGATCGTCCGGTACCCGTATTTTGTCATGCGCGACCGCCTCTTCGTAAGGCTCACGGCGATCTTCGCAGGACTGGACGAGGTCGGCCTTACCGCAAGCGCCGAGCCCGCTGCCTGCAACCAGGCAGGAAATGATGATCCAGATACTCCGCATTACCCGTTGTCCGCCAAGCTTACGCCGGCCGTTGCCATCGCGGCGCGCATCCCCGCGTGATGTTCTTCACTGTAGGGCGTCAGCGGCAGGCGAATTCCCGGCCCCATCAGTCCCATCCGGCTCACGGCCCATTTCACCGGAATCGGGTTCGACTCGATAAACAGCGCTGTGTTCAATGGTTGCAGGCTGCCGTCCAGTTCGTCGGCAGCCTCGATGCTGCCGCTCGATGCGAGCCGGCAGAGCCTCGCCATCTTGTCGGGCACGACGTTTCCGCTCACCGTGATGACACCGTGGCCGCCGTGGCGAATGAAATCCAGCGCCGTAAAGTCGTCGCCGCTCAGCAGTCCGAATTCATCCTCGACCAGCGCCCTGATGTCGGCCAGGCGCTGCATGTCACCGGTGGCCTCCTTGATGGCGACGATATTGTCGTGCCCCGCGAGCCGACCGACCGTCTCCGGCAGCAGGTCGGCGACGGTGCGACCGGGCACGTTATACAGGATAACGGGCTTGTCGACGGCATCGGCGACGGCAGTGAAGTGCCGGTACAGGCCCTCCTGGGTCGGCTTGTTGTAGTAGGGCACGACGAGCAGGTAGGCCGAGATATCGGCGCCGCCGACGGCGCGGGACAGTTCGATCGTCTGGGCAGTCGAGTTCGAGCCGGTGCCGGCGATGATCGGCAGGCGGCCGGCCGCAAGCTCCGCCGCCCTTTCGATCAGCTCGGCATGCTCGTCACGGGTCAGCGTCGCCGACTCGCCGGTCGTCCCGGCTACGACGAGGCCGTCACTGCCCGCGTCGACGTGAAAATCAATGAGGCGCTCGAGAGCCGGGTAATCGACGCGATCCGCGTCATCGAACGGCGTCACCAGCGCAACCAGGCTGCCCTTGAACACTGGATGTACTCGCCACAAATAAGGCGGCGATGTTACTGTTCGCTGCCAGTGCTGGCAAGGCGCTACTCTGGCCGCCCTGCGGCAGCCGCTTCCACGGGCCGGGCGCAACCGTATAGAACCAGAAATTTTCGAGTTATATGAATCAACTTATTGTTATTTCAGTCATTGGTACCGATCGGACCGGTGTCGTTCAGGACATCACCAAGGCGATCCTCGCCTGTGGCGGCAACGTCGAGGAAAGCCGCATGGCGACGCTCGGTGCGGAATTTGCCGTCCTGATGCTGGTCTCGGGGCAGTGGCACACGCTCAGCCGTCTCGAGAAAAGCCTCGAGAGACTCAATGACACCGGCGATTTTACGTTCACGATACGCAAGACGGACGTCCACGCGCCGCGGGACGATCGCCTGCCCTACGCCGTCGACGTCGTTGCACTGGACCAGCAGGGCATCATGTTCAACCTGGCCGATTTCTTTGCGGCAAGGAATATCGAGATCGCCGATGTGGCAACGCGGCGCTACGCCGCGGCGCACACCGGCGCGCCGATGTTCGCGGTCCAGATGGCGATCAATATTCCGGCGAGTCTCAATCTCGCGCATCTGCGCGAAGAGTTCCTCGACCTCAGCGACCGCATGAATCTCGACGCCATCCTTGAACCGGTCAAGAACTGACCTCATTTCAGGCTTTGGAGTGGCAGCCGGCCCTGCCCGCTGTCCGGAAAATGACACCTTAAGGAGACTCCAGTGAGCGGACCCACGATGAATCGCGTCGTCAAGGACTTCAAGGCGGACGCAACCGGCGACCAGACCGTACGTCTCAAGGACCTGCGCGGCCAGAACGTGGTTCTCTACTTCTACCCGAAGGACAGCACGCCGGGCTGCACCCAGGAAGGCCAGGACTTCCGCGATCTCCACGCGAAATTCCGCCGCCAGAAGACGGTGATCTTCGGCGTGTCGCGAGACAGCCTGAAGTCGCACGAAAAGTTCAAGGAAAAACAACAGTTTCCCTTCGAACTGATTTCCGACCCGGACGAGACTCTGTGCCGGCAGTTCGACGTCATCAAGGAGAAGAAGCTCTACGGGCGGACTTTCATGGGCGTCGAGCGGAGCACATTCCTGATCGACGGGGACGGAAAGCTCAGGGCCGAGTGGCGCAAGGTCAAAGTCAAGGGACACGCCGAGGAAGTCCTCGAAGCCGTCAAGTCCCTGGCGAAATAGCGCCGGTAAAACAGGCAGTTATGTCACATTTTGAAACGTCTGCGCCGCAGGAATTTGCGGCCGGACCGCCCGCGAGCGGGTACAATCCGGGAACGGGTCCGAGGCTTCGCGGTCGAAGACCCGAACCAACGGTGACGCGCGCTTGAACCCGACGATCAAAATTCTGCTCTCCCTGGCTACCGCGCTGCTCGTCTTCGCGAGCGGAGCCGGCGCCAACGACGACATCCGTCTCCCCGACATGGGAAGCCCGGCCGATGCGGTGTTGTCCAAGTCGGACGAAGCCCGGCTGGGGCGGCAGATCATGGTCAGCATCCGCGCCAGCGGCGCGGTCATCGAAGACCCGCTCATCGACGAATACGTCAACGAGGTCGGCAGCCGCCTCGCCTCGCAGTCGAACGACGGCTCCCAGAAATTCACTTTCTTCGTCGTCGACGATCCGGCCATCAACGCGTTTGCGCTGCCGGGCGGCTACATCGGCGTACACACCGGCCTGCTCGAAGCCACGCGCAACGAGCACGAACTGGCCGGGGTCATCGCCCACGAAATCGCCCACGTCACACAGCGGCACATCGCCCGCGCGATCCACGCGAGCCAGCGCCAGAGCATCATCTCGACGGCGCTGATGCTGGGCGCCATCATTGCGGGCGCCGCCGGCGCCGGTGGCGACGCCGTGGGCGGCCTGGCCAGCGTCGCACAGGGCACGGCCGCGCAGGCGCAAATCAACTTTACACGCAGTAACGAATACGAAGCAGACCGCATCGGCATCGGCGCCATGCACGACGCCGGTTTCGACCCGTACGGCATGGCCTCTTTCTTCGAGGTCCTGTCGCGCCAGTCCCCGGTTTCCGTGGAAACGAGGGTGCCCGAGTTCCTGCGCACGCACCCGGTCACGACCACGCGTATCTCGGAGGCTCGCGGGCGCGCAGCCGACTACCCGCGTTCACACCTGCCGGACTCCATCGGCTACGGTGTCGCGCGCATGCGGGCACTCGTCGCCCGCTACGACACTCCCGAAGCTGCCGTCGCGCGCTTCGAAGAACGGGATTATGCGGCGCAGGACACCATCGAACGTTACGGACGGGCCGTCGCCTACCAGCGCAACGGACTGCACCGCGACGCGAAGCATATATTCGAGGACCTCGTCGCGTCTCACGAGGGCGTCATCGCTTTCCACATCGGCCTCGCCCAGTCGCAAATTGCCCTCGAGCAGCGCCGCGAGGGCCTGGCCACGTGGGAAAGTGCCGTGGAGCTGTTCCCCCGCAACGTGCCGCTGATCATCGAGTACGGCGAGGACCTGCTGAAGCTCGGCATGGCCGACAAGGCACACACGTTGCTGCTCGACCTGCTGAACAACGTCCCCCCGACACCCGAGCAGGTCCGCCTGATTGCCCGCGCCGCAGCGGAAGCCGGCGAGCAGGCCGAATCCCTGTATTACATGTCGGAGTATCACCTCATGACAGGCAATCTCGAGGGCGGCATCAACTTCCTGCGGCAGGCCCTCTTGGTCCCGAATCTCGAGGAAATCCAGCGCATCCGCTTCGAGGCGCGCATCGATTTCATTCGCGAGTTCATGAGCGAGGAGCAGCTGCGCCGCATGCAGCGCAGTCGTCCGAGCAGCGGGATCACGGCCAGGACCAATCCGTGACATTCCGGGTGGCGCGCTTTCTCACGCCGGCGGTGCTGGCGTTAACCTGTGCGCTGGCCGGCTGTGCCACGTCAGGAAACACCGGGCCGAGCGCAGCCGAGACCGATCCGTGGGAAGGGCTCAACCGGCCGCTATACAGCTTCAACGATACCGTCGATCGCTACACGCTGAAGCCGATCGCGAAAGGCTACCGGGCCGTGCTGCCGCAGTTCATGCGGACGGGCGTCTCCAATTTTTCCAACAACCTCAGGACACCAGGCTCGTCGCTCAATAATCTCCTGCAGGGGAAACCCACGCGCGCCGCAAGTGATCTCGCCCGTTTCCTCCTGAACACGACGATCGGCATCGGCGGGCTGTTCGACGTCGGCATCCACGCCGGACTCGAGCGTTACGACGAGGACTTCGGCCAGACGCTGGCGGTCTGGGGGGTGCCGGACGGCCCGTTCGTGATCGTGCCGCTCCTCGGACCGGCCACGCTGCGCGACGCCGTCGCGATCCCGGTAAACCTGTACACGGATGCACTTCGGCAGGTTGACAATTCCAGTGTTCGCGACAAGCTGTGGGCGTTGCGGCTGATCGATCTGCGATATCGCCTGCTGAGCGCAGACCGGTTTCTCGAAGAATCCGAGGACCCTTACATCACGCTACGTGAGTCCTACCTCCAGAACCGTCGCTACGAGATCTACGACGGCAGCCCGCCGCTCGATGATGACCTGTACGACGACTTCGGCGATTTCGACGATTTCGACGACCTGGATGACCTGGACGACCCGGAACCGGCCGACGGGGAATCGTCCGGCGACGAATAGGCGGTCAGGCGACCGCGCCGGAATCCGGCGCCTCGATGAATCCCGACCAGCGCTCGCCGCGATTCAAAAGGTGATCGACCTCGGTCGTCTTGGCAATCGCCAGGATGCGCTCGGGTATCGACGTGAACCGGATTTCCCGCACCGTGTGATTCGCCCAGGTTATCCACTCCAGCAGCAGCGCCAGGCCGGCCGAGTCGGATTTGGTGACGCCGCTGAAATCGACCTCGATGCGCGTGTACTGCTCGAACGGCTCCTCGCTGCTGCGAAGAATGCGGTCTGCCGTGGCGAAGGTCATCTCGCCGTCCAGCGCGAAACGACCCTCACCCAGGTCGCGAAGCTCGAATTTATTCACTGGACGCCGCGGCGGCAGCGGCCGAGGCGTTGTCGCCGGCGCCGGGTTCCTCAGCATCCGTGTCGGCCGATTCGCCGGGCGTTCCCGGCGCAGCCGCCGCCTCGGACTCGAGCCGCTCGATGACCGCGTCGAGGCTGCTGGCGCGAATCTCGGAGTCGAGCTCGGCGCGGAAGTTGCGGACGAAGGACACCCCTTCGACCGTGACATCGAACAGGCGCCACTGCTCATCGCGATTCACGAAGGCATAGTCCACCGGCACCTTGCTGCCGTCGTTCAGACGCACGATCGTCCGGGCCAGCACGCGGGGCTTCGACAGGTCGCCCCGAAACGTCAGGACCTCTACCCGGTCTTCCTGGAACTCCAGCACGCCGTCGGCATAGCGCTTGAGCATCGAGTTGTAGAAAGCGTCGACGAAGCGGCGCTTCTGCTCGGAGCTTGCCGTGCGCCAGTGCTGTGCGAGCACCAGTCGCGCGGCGTATTCGCGGTCGAAACGCGGCAACAGGATTTCGTTGATGACCGAATACAGGGCTTCGCGATCCGCCGCGAGGGCATCACGCCGCCCGTCGAGCGCGGTCGCCAGCTCGACGACGGCCGACTCGATGACTTCATTGGGGGTTTCCGCCGTCGCGTGGGCGGCGCCGGCCAGCAGGAACGTTATGCCCGCCAGCGTTGAATAAAAGCTTCTTCTCACGTCATGTCCTCCGGACAACACGCCTAGTTTGAGTCATTATCCGAGCCGTTGTTCACGAGAAATTTGCCAATCAGGTTTTCGAGAACTACTGCCGACTGCGTAAACAGGATTTCGCTGCCGTCCTCGAGATACATGTCCGACCCGCCGGGCTGGAGCCCGACGTACTGACTGCCGAGCAAGCCCGCCGTCAGGATGCTCGCATCCGAATCGTCCGGGATCATGTCGTAGCGCTTGTCGATGACGAAGGTAACGACCGCCTCCAGCGTCACCGGATCGAATTCTACATCGGTCACGCGGCCGATCGTAACGCCCGCCATCGAAACGGGTGCGCGTCGCTTCAGGCTGCCGACATTCTGGAAACGCGCCTCGACTTCGTAGACATCGTCGGCGTTGTAATCATCGCCGCCGGTCGTCTGCGTCGTCAGGAAGAACAGCGCGCCGATGCCCAGCAGGACAAAGAGCCCGGTGCCCAATTCAACTGCACGTGTCTGTCGCATGTGTCACCTCACAGGTAGCGTGCCGTAATCATGAAATCCAGTATGAGTACGACAATCGCGGTAATAACTACGGTTCGGGTCGTGGCCCGGCCGACACCCTCGGCCGTCGGGAAGCAGTTATAGCCTTCCCAGACGGCGATCAGGCTGGCCGCACCACCGAATATGACGCTCTTCACGATGCCCTCCTCGACGTCCTTCGGGCTGATCGCCTGCTGCATCTGCTGCCAGAAGGCTCCCACGTCGACACCGAGCAGGCTGACGCCGACGAGGTGGGCGCCGAACAGGCCGATCGCCGAGAATGCCGCGGTCAAAAACGGCATCGCGATACAAGCGCCCAGAAACCGGGGAACGACGACGCGCTTGACCGGGTCGACGGCCATCATTTCCATCGCGGACAGCTGGTCGGTCGCCTTCATCAGGCCGATCTCGGAAGCGAGCGAGGTACCCGCCCTGCCCGCGAACAAAAGCGCCGTGATGACCGGGCCGAGTTCCTTGATGAGTGCGAATGCCGCAAAGGTGCCGACCGTGTCCTCGGCATTGAAGCGGGCCAGGTTCGAATACCCCTGCAGCCCGAGCACCGCGCCCACGAACAGGCCGCTGGTCAGGATAATCACCAGGGAGAGCGTGCCGCTGTTGTGCACCTGACCGACCACCAGGGCGAAGCGGCGAAACAGCGTGTCCGGCGAATGCTTGAGGAGCGCGAGGAAGAAGATCATCAGCGCACCGAAAGTGCGGATGAACTCGACCAGCGAGTCGCGAATTTCGCGGAGGAGACCTATCACGGCTCTACGTCCCTGCCGAGAAGCTGCTCCTCGTAGTCCGGCGCCTCGTAGTGGAACGCCACGGGGCCGTCGGCCATGCCGTGCATGAACTGCCGGACGAGTTCCGACGTGGCCGTGCTGAGTTCCTGCGGGCTGCCCGACGCCGCCACCTTGCCATCCGAGATCAGGTAGCTGCGATCCGCAACGGTGGAAATCTCCTGCACATCGTGGCTGACGATGATGCTCGAGATGCCGAGCGCGTCGTTCATGCGCCGGACGAGGCGTACGATTACCCCCATCGAAATCGGGTCGAGGCCGACGAACGGCTCGTCGTAGATGATGATGTCCGGATCCATCACCATGGCCCGCGCGAGCGCCACGCGCCGCGCCATGCCCCCGGACAGCTCGCCGGGCATCATGTCCGCGGCGCCGCGCAGCCCGACGGCGTGCAGCTTGGTCAGGACGATATGGCGTATCAGCCGGTTCGACAGCCGAGTGTGCTCGCGAAGCGGAAACGCCACGTTCTCGAATACGGACATGTCCGTCAGCAGCGCTCCGTTCTGGAACAACATGCCGAAACGTTGCCGCAGGCGGTACAGCTCCGTCTGGCTGAGAGTCGAGATATCCACGCCGCCGACGAGTATCACGCCGCTGTCCGGCAGCAGCTGGCGCGTGATCAGCCTGAGCAGGGTCGTTTTGCCGGTACCGCTCGGCCCCATGATCGCCGTCACCTCGCCGCGCCGGATCGTGATGTTCAGCCCTCGGAAAATAGGGCGAGAACCGCGCGAGTAGTCGAGGTCACGAATTTCGATCAGCTTGTCGGACGCGTCTGCCATTGCCGTTGCCAAAGAAACCAACCGGTCCGCCCCGGGACCGCCAAAACCGCGATGCTACAGACACCGCGAAGCAACACAAGTTCTTGTTAACAAAGCGCCTGAATCCTTCACGCCCCGGCGCCGCCGCCAATGCCGCCGGATACGGTTTGTTACAGGTGCAAGCCCGGGGGCATTGGCCTCGGGCCAAAAGAGGACTAAAATAGTCCCAATTTCACGATCACACCCGCTTGAATGCTCCGAATCAGTAAACTCACCGACTACGGCACGGTCGTCCTCGCCGAACTCGCGGCGGCCGGAAACACCGTTTCGAGCGCCAACGATGTGGCGGCGGCAACCGGCCTCGCCGCACCCACGGTCAGCAAGCTGTTGAAGCTCCTGTCGAAGGCCGGGCTCGTCGTCTCGACCCGCGGCGCGCGCGGCGGCTACCGCCTCGCGAGGCAGCCGGCCGACATCAGCGCTGCCGCAGTGATCGACGCCCTCGAGGGCCCCGTCTCGATCACCGACTGCAGCGCGGACGACAAGAGCTGCGATTTCGAGTCGACCTGCAACGTCGGCGGCGCCTGGCAGCGGATCAATGTCGCGATCCGCCGCGCCCTGGACGACGTTTCGCTCGAGGACCTGTTGAAGAACACGCGACCGGCACCCACGTTTAAATTTGCGGGCGTTCCCGTAAGGATTGGCAAGAAAGCTCATGGCAACTGAACCCGACGACATCCAGAATCTCGTTAACCGCCGCTACAAGCACGGTTTCATTACGGACATCGAGACCGACTCGCTGCCCCCGGGGCTGAACGAGGACGTGATCGCCGCGATTTCGGCGCGCAAGAAGGAACCCGCATTCATGCTCGAGTGGCGGCTGCAGGCCTACCGGCAGTGGCTCGAGATGCAGGTGCCGGAATGGGCGCACGTGCACTACCCCCCGATCGACTTCAACGCGATCTCGTACTTCGCCGCGCCGAAGTCGGACGAAGACCGTCCGAAGAGCCTCGACGAGGTGGACCCGAAACTGCTCGAAACCTACGACAAGCTCGGCATCCCGCTGCATGAACGGGCACGTCTTGCAGGCGTCGCCGTCGACGCCGTCTTCGACAGCGTCTCCGTCGCAACGACCTTCAAGGAAAAGCTTTCGGAAGCCGGCGTCATTTTCTGCTCGTTCTCCGAAGCCGTGCGGGAGCACCCCGAGCTCATCAGGAAGTACCTCGGCAGCGTCGTCCCGCGCCGCGACAACTTCTTCGCCGCGCTCAACTCGGCCGTCTTCAGTGACGGGTCGTTCGTCTATATTCCCAAGGGCGTCCGCTGCCCGATGGAGCTGTCGACCTACTTCCGCATCAACGCAGAGAATACCGGCCAGTTCGAGCGCACGCTGATCGTCGCCGACGAGGGCAGCCACGTGAGCTACCTGGAGGGCTGCACCGCGCCGATGCGTGACGAGAACCAGCTGCACGCCGCCGTCGTCGAACTGGTCGCCCTGGAGGGAGCCGAGATCAAGTACTCGACCGTGCAGAACTGGTACCCGGGCGACGAAAACGGCAAGGGCGGCATCTACAACTTCGTCACCAAGCGCGGCGATTGCCGCGGCCGCAACTCGAAGATTTCCTGGACGCAGGTCGAGACCGGTTCGGCCATTACCTGGAAATACCCCAGCTGCATCCTGCGCGGCGAGAACTCGGTCGGCGAATTCTACTCGGTCGCGGTGGCGAACAACATGCAGCAGGCCGACACCGGCACCAAGATGATTCACATCGGCAAGAACACGCGCAGCACGATCGTATCGAAGGGCATCTCGGCGGGCCGGGCGCAGAACGCCTATCGCGGCCTCGTCAAGGTGCTGCCGCAGGCCGAAGGTGCGCGCAACCATACGCAATGCGACTCGCTCCTGATCGGCAAGGAGTGCGGTGCGCACACGTTCCCCTACATGGAGATCAAGCAGCCGACCGCGAAGATCGAGCACGAAGCGACGACCTCCAAGATCTCCGCCGACCAGCTGTTCTATTGCCGGCAGCGGGGCATCTCGGAGGAAGACGCGGTGAACATGATCGTCAACGGCTTCTGCAAGGAAGTCTTCAAGGAGCTGCCGATGGAATTCGCCGTCGAGGCTCAAAACCTCTTGAACGTCAGCCTCGAAGGCGCGGTGGGTTAGGACCAATGACTATGCTGAAAATCGAAGACTTGCACGTCCGGACGGGCGATGCGGAAATCCTGCACGGCCTCTCGCTCGAGGTGAACGCCGGAGAGGTGCACGCCATCATGGGCCCCAACGGCTCCGGCAAGAGCACGCTTGCCCAGGCCGTCGCCGGCCACGAAGACTACGAGGTCACGGCGGGGCGCATCGAGTTCGAAGGCGAGGATATCGCGGATCTCGATCCCGAGGAGCGCGCGCGGGCCGGCATCTTCCTGGGCTTCCAGTACCCGGTCGAGATTCCGGGCGTCAACAATGCCTACCTGCTCAAGGCCGCACTCAACGCGAAGCGCGAACACGAGGGTCTCGGCGAGATCGATGCCTACGAGTTCCTGAAACTTGCCAAGGAGAAGATGGCGCTGCTCGGCATGGATCCCAAGTTCCTGAATCGCGGCGTCAACGAAGGCTTCTCGGGCGGCGAGAAAAAACGTAACGAGATCCTGCAGATGGCCATCCTCGAACCGAAGCTTGCGATCCTCGACGAAACCGATTCCGGCCTCGATATCGATGCATTGAAAGCGGTCGCCGAGGGCGTCAACGCACTGCGGGCCGAGGACCGTGCGATCGTCCTCGTTACGCACTACCAGCGGCTGCTGGACTACATAGAACCCGACCACGTGCATGTCCTGTCGAAGGGCCGGATCATTCACTCGGGAGACAAGACCCTCGCAACCGAGCTCGAGGATCGCGGCTATGACTGGGTCGTCGAGGCGGCGACCGCATGAGCGTGATCGATATCGCCAAGCTGAGGCAGCGCGCCTCCGCCCTGCCCGTCGCGGCGCTGGCGCCCGTTCGCGAGGCCGCCGTACGCGCGCTCACGGAAACGGGGCTGCCGACGACGCGGGACGAGCATTTCAAGTACACGGATCTCGGCGAAATATCCGCGCTGAGCGAGCGCTGGCTGACCGACACGCCGGAATCGGCGCCCTCGCCCGCGGCCGACGCGTGGCTCGGCCGACTGACCGCAGAAACCGAGATCGATTGGATCGTCGTGCGGAATGGCCGCGCGAGTGAACCGTCCATGGCGGTCGAAGGCGTCTCGCTGCGTCCAATGAGCGAGTCCGCCGTCGCGCCCGAGATCACCACGCCGCTGGCTGCCCTGAACGCGGCACTTCTCGAGGACGGGCTACTGCTCGACATCGAGCGGACGCCGGAGCGACCGATCGGGCTCGTGTTCCTGGACGATGCCGAAACGGCGCCCGGCATAGCACCATGCCGGGTCGCGATCCGCGTTGCCGACAACACCCGTGCCGATATCGTCGAGTACTACGCGTCCTTCGGCGACGAGGCGCATTACTCGAGTGCATTCCTCACGCTCGACCTGGCGCGGGGCGCCGCCGTCAACCACGTCCGTATCCAGGATCGCGGCCGCACGCACAGCCAGACCCAGAACCTTCGCGTCACGCTGGGCAGGGACGCCGAATTCCGCTCGGCCGCCTTCGACTTCGGCGGCAAGCTCTCGCGGAACGACCTGCTCGTCGACCTGCCGGAACGCGGCGCGCGCGCCGAATTCAACGGGCTTTATCTCGCCGGTGACGGACAGCACGTCGACAATCACACGCGGGTTGACCACCGCGTCGGCCCGGCGACCTCGCGACAGCAGTACCGCGGGATACTCTCCGGCAGGACTCGCGCCGTCTGGAACGGCAAGGCGCTGGTCTACGAGGGCGCCGACGGTACGGATGCCGAGCAGTCCAACCATAACCTGCTGCTCTCCGACAATGCCGAGATCGACACGAAGCCAGAACTCGAAATCTACGCAGAGGACGTTCGCTGCAGCCATGGCACGACCGTCGGCCAGCTGGACGAGAAAGCCCTCTTCTACCTGCGTTCCCGCGGCATCAGCGCGGAGGATGCACACCGCCTGCTCGTCAACGCGTTTGCAGCCAGCACGCTCGACATGCTGCCGGTTACGGCAATCGGTCAGCACCTGACGGCGCTGCTCGAACAGCGCCTTCGAGACCTCCTGAGGAAGCGAGACAGCCAATGAGCAGCCTGCCCGACACGCCGCTGCCGGCCGATATCGAACTCGACGTCCGCCGTGATTTCCCCGCACTCCAGCAGGAAGTCAACGGGCAGCCGCTCGTGTACCTGGACAGCGCTGCCTCCGCCCAGCAGCCGCAGTCGGTCATCGACGCCGTCAGCCGTTACCAGTCGCGGGATCACTCGAACGTGCACCGGGGCGTGCACACGCTGAGCCATCGCGCGACTGAAGCGTTCGAGGGCGCGCGCGACCGGATCCGGGCCTTCATCAACGCCGGGAGCCGCAGCGAGATCGTGCTCACCAAGGGCACGACGGAGTCGATCAACCTGGTCGCGCAGAGCTATGTCCGACCGACGATCAGCAAGGGCGATCGAATCGTCATTACGCACATGGAACATCACGCCAACATCGTTCCCTGGCAGTTGGTGTGCGAGCAGACCGGCGCCGAACTCGTCGTTGCCCCGATCGACGAACGCGGCCAGCTGGACACGGATGCCCTGTTCGCATTGCTCGACGAACGCGTGAAGATGCTCGCGATCGGTCACGTTTCCAATGCCCTGGGCACGATCAACCCGGTCGTCGACATATGCCGCCGGGCGCGAAGCCACGGAATCCCGATCCTGATCGACGGCGCCCAGGGTGTACCCCACGGCAGCGTCGACGTCCGGGCCATCGACTGCGATTTCTACGCGTTCTCGGGCCACAAGATGTTCGGGCCGACCGGCACGGGCGTGCTGTACGGCCGCGAAGCGTTGCTCGACGCAATGCCGCCCTACCAGGGCGGCGGCGACATGATCCTCGAGGTCCGCTTCGATGGCACGGTCTACAACGAACTGCCCTACAAGTTCGAAGCCGGCACACCCAACATCGCCGGAGTGATCGGCCTCGGCGCCGCGATCGATTACGTGGAGCGCGTCGGGACGGAGCGTATCGCCACGCACGAGACGAGACTCCTGGACATCTTGATGTCGCGCCTCGCGGAGGTCGACGGCGTCCGCCTGATCGGCACAGCAGAGAAGAAAGCGAGCGTCCAGTCGTTCGTCGTCGACGGCGTGCATCCGCACGACATCGGCACGCTGCTCGACGAACAGGGCGTGGCCGTCCGGACGGGCCATCACTGCGCGATGCCGGTCATGCAGTTCTTCGAGATTCCGGGGACGGCTCGGGCCTCCCTGGCGCTCTACAATAACGAAGACGATATCGACCGATTCGTCTCCGCACTGACGCGCGCGATCAAGCTGTTCCGATGAGTACCAGCACGAAAACCGCGGCCGCACGGCAGGACGACCACGAGTTATACCGGTCGATCGTGCTCGAGCACGCGCGTTCACCGCACAATTTCGGTCCGCTGCCGGCAGCCACTCATGCCGCCGACGGCATCAACCCGCTGTGCGGCGACAAGCTGGCGCTCCGCCTCCAGATCGACGCCGGCCAGCGGATCAAAGACGCCCGCTTCGAAGGTACGGGCTGCGCGATCTCGATCGCATCCGCGTCCATCCTCACCGACGAAATCCGTGGCCTGTCACTCAGGGAGGCACACGGCGTTTTCGATCGTTTCATGGCCATGCTCGACGGCGACACCGCCGCCACCGGGGAACCGCTCCCCCGCGCGCTACGTGCGCTCGGTGGTGTGCGGCAGTATCCGTCGCGGGTCAAGTGTGCAACCCTCGCCTGGCATGCAATGGCCTCGGCGACCCGTGAGCGCGGCGACAAGCCCGTCACGACGGAGTAAAGGAAACCCATGTTCGGTCATACCAACGAGCCTGTAACGCTGTCGCGCGACGTGCGCGCGGTCATCATTCCCGCCGGCGAGGAACTGCTGCTTCGCGAAGGCACCACCGGGTTCATCACCCAGGCCCTCGGCGGCAGCTTCACGGTGTACGTGGAAGGCAACCTGTTCCGGATTCCCGGCAAGGATGCCGACGCACTCGGCAAGGAACCGACACCGCCGCCCGAGGTACCTGAGAACCCCACCGACGCCGACATCGAGGCCGTGATCTGGGACCAGCTCAAGACCTGCTACGACCCCGAGATTCCCGTCAACATCGTTGACCTGGGGCTGGTGTATCGTTGCGAGGTCAAATCGCTGCCGGACGGCGAACGCACGGTCGATGTCGACATGACGCTGACCGCTCCCGGCTGCGGCATGGGCGACATCCTCGTGGCCGATGCGCGTGACAAGATCGCGCTCGTGCCGACCGTCGCGGACGTCCACGTCGAACTGGTCTTCGACCCGCCCTGGAACCAGACGATGATGTCGGAGGAAGCCCGCCTGCAGACGGGCATCATGTACTGACGCTCCCGGGCACCGACGCATGAAGACACTGACGATCGTTCGCCACGCGAAGTCCAGCTGGAAGAATACATCGCTGTCGGACAGGGACCGACCGCTCAGCAGGCGCGGCGAAAACGATGCGCCCGACATGGCGCGGCGTATCGCCGCCGCCGGAATAAGGCCCTCACTGATCGTCAGCAGCCCGGCCAAACGGGCCTGGACGACGGCGAAGATCATTGCGAAGGAGCTCGGCTACCCGCGGGAGTTCCTGCAGCGCGAGGACGATCTCTACCTGGCGTCGGTAAACACGCTGCTCGATGTCCTGGTCGCGCAGGACGAGCGCTTCAACAACATCATGCTGTTCGGCCATAACCCGGGGCTGACCGACTTCGCGAATTACCTGGTTCCGGGGCTGACGAACAACCTGCCGACCTGCGGCGTCGTCTCGGTAAGTTTCGAACAGGAAGACTGGAGCCTCTACGAACGGCCAGAGATCACGCTCGACCTCTACGACTATCCCAGGAAGCGCCGTTCCTGACTGGCGGTCAATTCGACGGCAGTGCCGCGCCTTCCCCCTGGCCGGCGCCTTCCTGTACCTGGTTGTACGCGCCGCTGTAAAGGCCCGCGCTGCCCTGGCAGGCATCGCGCGGAATCCGCGACCCGGTGACGCGCCGCAACTTGCGCATGCACTCGCGGCGGGCCTGCTCGATCTGCTCTTCGGTGGCATATTTCTTGGCCTGCGCGGTCGTCTGCACCACCTTCGGTTCCGCCGGAGCCGCCTCCGAAGCGGCCGCGCCATCCGCGGCTGCCGCACCGGTCGTCACGCCATTGTCGCTCGACGGCGTCGACGCGCAGCCCGCAAGGAATCCCGCCACGATCAGCAGGCTTAATTCGGTTTTTCGTTTCCGGAGCATGGGCATCCTCCTCGTTCCGCGCTTCCTGGATTCGGATCAGCCTAACAGCCGGCACCCGCCGATTTCAAACGTGCGCGAAGCGGCGTGTCAACATTCCGGTACGTTGACCGCCAGGCCGCCCCGCGAGGTTTCCTTGTAGATGGACGACATATCGAGACCGGTCTGGCGCATCGTGGCAATGACCTGGTCGAGCGTCACCTTGTGGGTCCCGTCCCCGTGCATCGCCAGCCGCGCCGCG
>JAZBNZ010000289.1:0-2024 GCA_036350895.1 Woeseiaceae bacterium | reverse complement strand
GTGTTCGAAGTGCGCTGCCGCGGCTGCGGCAGCGGCAGTGCTTAATGATTGCCGGCCAGTACGTCCAGCGCCACGGCGACGACGTTGTCGACGCTGAAGCCGAAGTGCTCGAACAGTTCGCCCGCGGGGGCCGACTGACCGAAGGTGGTCATACCGATGACGCGGCCGTCCTGCCCGACATAGCGGTACCAGCCATCCGGCGATCCCGCCTCGATCGCGACGCGCGCCTTGACGGTCGCCGGCAGCACCGACTCCCGCCAGGCGTGGTCCTGCGCGTCGAAAACGCTCGTGCACGGCATCGACACGACCCGCGCGCGGACGCCCTCGCCCGCCAGCTGGGCGGCAGCGTCGACGGCCAGCGCCACCTCGGATCCGGTCGCGATCAGCAGGAGCTCGGGTTCGCCGTCGCAGTCGCAGAGCACGTAGCCACCACGGCGGACCGCGGCGAGCGCCGAGTCGTCGCGCGCCTGGAACGGCAGTCCCTGGCGCGACAGCACGAGGGCCGTCGGGCCGTCGCGGCGTTCGAGGGCGTCGACCCAGGCGACGGCCGTTTCGACGGTGTCGCAGGGGCGCCAGACCTTAAGGTTCGGCATGACCCGGAGGCTTGCGAGGTGCTCGATCGGCTGGTGCGTCGGACCGTCCTCCCCGAGCCCGATCGAATCGTGCGTGTAGACGAGGATGTTGCGCAGTCCCATCAGTGCGGCCATGCGCACGGCGTTGCGCGCGTAGTCCGAAAACACGAGGAAAGTGCCCGAGTAGGGAATGACGCCGCCATGCAGCGCCAGGCCATTGCCGATGGCCGTCATGCCGAATTCCCGGACGCCGTAGTAGACGTAGTTCCCGGATGCATCGTCGCCGCTGATGGTGACGGAGCCGTCGTGCCGGGTCAGGTTCGATCCCGTGAGGTCGGCCGACCCGCCGAGCGTTTCGGGCAGCGCGGGCGTCAGCGCGTTGAGCGCAACCAGCGATGCCTTGCGCGTGGCCATCGACTCGGCGGCTGCCGCGATCTCCGCGACCGCTTTCCCGGCGGTCTCCGCCCAGTCGGCCGGCAGGTCCCCCGCCATCCGGCGAGTGAACTCGGCGGCCAGGTCGGGGAAGGCGTCGGCGTACGCGGCAAATCGCTCGTTCCACGCCGCCTCTTCGCGCCGGCCCCGCTCGCGGCCGTCCCAGGCCTCGAGGATGGCGTCGGGAATCTCGAACGGCGGGTAAGGCCAGTCGAGCTCTTCACGGGCCGCGGCAATTTCTTCGGCCCCGAGCGGTGCACCGTGCGTGGCCGCGGTACCGGCCTTGTTCGGCGCTCCAAAGCCGATCACGGTCCGGCAACAGATCAGTGTCGGGCGCTCGTCCTCGGCGAGCGCCGCGTCGATCGCCTTCGCGATGGCCTCGGGGTCATGACCGTCGACAGCGCGAACAACCTGCCAGCCGTAGGCCTCGAAGCGCGCCGGCGTGTCGTCGGTGAACCAGCCGTGCACATCGCCATCGATCGAGATGCTGTTGTCGTCGTAGAACGCAATCAGCTTGCCGAGCTTCAGCGTGCCCGCGAGCGAGCAGGCCTCGTGCGAGATGCCCTCCATCAGGCAGCCGTCGCCGAGGAAGACCCAGGTGCGATGATCGACGACCGTCTGGCCGTCGCGGTTGAACGTCGCCGCGAGATGCTTCTCCGCCAGCGCCATCCCGACCGCGTTGCTGATGCCCTGCCCCAGCGGCCCCGTCGTGGTCTCGATGCCGAGATCGGGCTCGTATTCCGGGTGCCCGGCCGTGCGGGCGCCGAACTGGCGGAAGTTGCGGATCTCGTCGAGCCCCAGCGGATACCCCGACAGGTAGAGCAGGCTGTACAGCAGCATCGAGGCGTGGCCGTTCGACAGCACGAAGCGGTCGCGATCCACCCACTCCGGATTGCCGGGACTGTGCTTCAGGTAGCTGCGCCAGAGGACCTCGGCAATATCCGCCATGCCCATCGGGGCACCAGGATGGCCTGAGTTGGCGGCCTGCACGGCGTCCATGCTCAGGGCACGAATCGCATT
>JAZBNZ010000288.1:0-6617 GCA_036350895.1 Woeseiaceae bacterium | reverse complement strand
GCTGTTTTTGGAGGGATGATGTTTTTATCCATCTATTTGTTGTGGGCAAGCGTCGCGGCAAAGGGTGACCTAAAAGTACTCATGCTGGGCAAAGGCAAGACGCGCATCTAGGCTGTCGGTTTTGGTGCAGCGTCTCCTTCTGGCCGTGGGGCGACGGTCGCCTGGTTTGCGGTATGATTTCTGCTACTGACCCTTTGGAGCCATTGACTGCTAATTTGGCAGCTCTCACCACAGACGGAGTATGCAGTGAGTGAGTTATTGACGACCGTTTTTGCCTTTCTCCTCGTCGTCGGAATGATTTGGGGAGTTCCTACGTTCGCGATCTACTATGAGAAATACATTCCTCTCAAGGAGAAAAAGTTATGGATGGTCGCAAATATCTTCTTTCCATGGGTCACTTACCTCGCATTTCTGCTGGTTGCGCCAATCACTGGCGCTGAGCAAAGCTAACCCTTCTGCATTCTTTCGCGCGATTCAGAACTAGCATTTCATTGCGCTTGATGGAAAACCGAGCGGCCGCAGATGGCCGAACTGAGCCGGTGGTCCTGGCTCAATCCGGCTGACTCCTAAGCGACCCAATGCCGACATTCGGCATATCGCTTCTGTGGGGTATGGTGTTATTCATCTGTACACACGATGTAGCTGTGCCATAAGTGATTCGATTCAATGAAGCGCACAAATTGAGGCACGTGTGGACGCCACGTCTCAAGACCTCTTAGTCTGGACACCCTGGGGCCTTTCCGGGCTGATCGCCTGGCTCGCCGCTTGGCTGGCGGCGGGTTTCATTCTCCGAACGGCGCCCGACCCGAGTATCCGAAGGCGTTTCTCACTCCTTCTCTTCATCGAAGGGGTCATGATTGTCACTAGCTCCTCTGGTCCGGCGCTGTGGATCGCGTCAGCCGAAGGAGTCCGGCTGGTGTCGCTGGCTCATTTCGCCAACGACTGGCTACTCCTGGCGGTTTACCTGCCGGCGGTTTCCGTGGCGGTAGACTCGCGTCTATTCCGGCCTTTCCGAAACGGCCCCGGAGTCTGGATGCTCGGAATCATCGGCATCGGAGGAGCTGCGTTCACTTTGGCCCGTCCAGATCTTTTTGTGGCCGATGTGTCCATGGCCCCGCCGAACTTCGGGCCCGTGTTATTGCCAACCCCCGGACGAGCGTGGCCGATCGTCGCTGTCCTCTTGGCCCTGAGCTATACGTACGGCTTCATTGCCACTTTGCTGAGCTGGCTCCGGGCCCGCAGCCCGGTGGCGAAACGACGCACTGGCGCCCTTGCGCTCGCCTTCGGCACCCGAGACCTGTTCTGGGGTGCTGTGTTCCTGGGGTTCGGCCTCTTTCCCGAGAATCTGCCGATCATTGGACTACCCCTGCTTCAGCTCGCATCCTTCGCATTGCTGTTCTATGTCCTCGTCACCGCTTACGGCATCGCGTCAGCCCATCTGTTCGACATCGACATACGTATTAAGTGGACCCTCGAGCGCGGGACGATTGCGGCTGTTTTCGTTGCAGTGTTCTTTGTGGTCTCCGAGGGCGCGGCCACAATACTTTCCGACCGCCTGGGAAGCGTGCTTGGCCTGCTTGCGACCGGCGCGCTTGTGTTCTTTCTCGCCCCGCTCCATCGGGCGTCGGAGCGGCTGTCTGGAGTAGCCATGCCTAACGTCACCGATACACCAGAGTACCGGGCTTTCCGCAAGGAGCAAATCTACAGTGAGGCACTGGCCGAGGCTCTGAAGGACGGTGACGTTACCCCTGTGGAACGGGCGATACTGACTCGCCTGCGGATCTCGCTGGAGCTCGATGAGGACGTCGCAACGAGACTCGAGACCATCATGACTCGCTCGACCTCAAAGGACGTATGAGTGACATCACTGCGTCGACCGCCTAACAATGCGGCACACTTGTTGCGGCCACTCACGGCCGATTCCAGCCGTCCAGTCATGTTGAGGTAGGATGACTTCTACTGACACGTTGCGGACGGGCTTTTCTACAGGGTAACAGTTATCTCTATTAAGACCCTTGAGCGGCGTTTCCCGGATAATGAATCGTGACTGAACGTAGACCTGGAAACTGGGTCGCGATTGCGGAGATTATATCCGCAGCCGCCGTTGTGATTTCCTTGATTTACGTCGGTCTTGAAATACGTCGAACCACACTGGAGTAAGATGCCGATATTCAGGCGGAACTCCTGTCGTATACACATCAACGGAGGTATCTGGTAATCGAGAGCTCCGACTTGTCCTCGATACTGGCGAAAGGATATGTCGACCCGACTCAGTTATCGCCTGACGAAGCGCTGCGATTCCAAGGTTACATCGAGCTGCTTTACGCGGCCTGGGAGCGGGCCTATATGACGAGGGAAGCGGGAATCTTCTCAGAAGATCTCTTTGGTGAATGGAACAGGTGGTTCACTTCAGTCGCGGAACGTGATCCGGCATTCGTGTGGCTCATGGTGCGCGACTCTCAAGGATGGCACCCACCTTTCGTAAATCAAGTCAATAGATCGCTGGGCTACATGAAGCCTGAAGCTGGTAAAGATTGACTGTACCCTCTTGGCCGCAAAGAGACCTTTCTTGACCGGCCGCTAAAGCTGCAGCCCGTCCTGAACCGAACCGCCATACGCCGAAACGATCAATAAAGATAAAACAATGCTCGCCATACAAGAAAACCCCGGCCTCGTTCTTCTCATCATCGGACTCGTCATTGGATTTGCCGTTTTTATTGGCACGTTGCTCTACATGTGGACGAATCGATCCAGCATAGCCATTCAGCGCGCAGCCAGGCGAGGTGTCGTGACAGCGCTCGCGGTTGGCCTGCTGGGGTTGCTGATCTGGGTGGTGCTGAGAAACGAGCCCCTGTACCCGGTCGGGTTCATCTTCATCTCGATGCTCGTCATGGCGCCGACATTCCTGATCGTTTTTTACTTCTCCCTGGTTCAGTTCCCGCATTCCGGCTCTCTGCAGAACGAGGAATGAACGCTGTTCCCCGGCCGATCTGAGACCCTGACTCGTCGCGGGGCGTGATCGTCAATGCTCTCGTCTCGACCCGTAGTGACAGGGCTGGTGCTAGACTCGAGGTTCGGTGACGGCCCGGAATCGTCTCCTGTATCTGTGTAACGCCCCCGGCGGACTCTTGGTCGATGAAAACTTCACTAACGGACTACGGCTTCGTTCCGTTTTTTGCGCGTCAGACGTCGCCCGACGAGCTGGCCGAGGGACGTGTCGGGCGGGTAATAGAGGTTCAGCGGTCGCTGATCATCGTGTTCGATGGTTCGGGCGACCGGACGATACCGCTCACGTCGTCCTGGCAGGTGACCCCTCCCGAACACAGGCCGACGGTGGGTGACTGGGTAGTGCTCGACGATCGGCTGTCGCGAGTCGAGCGGGTACTGGATCGCAAGAGCGTGTTTCGCCGCATCGCCCCTGGCCGGAAGACTGAACTTCAGCTTATTGCCGCCAACGTTGACATCCTTTTCATCGTGACCTCGTGCAACGAAGAGTTCCGCGAATCACGACTAGAGCGCTACCTTGCCCTCGCGGCCGAGGCCGGCGTGATCCCGGTGATCGTCCTTACGAAGGCCGACCAGTCAGACAATCCCGATCACTATGCCGAGCGAGCCCGGAGTGTCCGGCCGGGCGTGCCCGTGGAGTGCGTCAATGCGCTGGATAGCGGCACCCTCGGCGGCGTCAGGGCCTGTATCGAGCCGGGCAGCACGATTGCGCTGGTAGGCTCATCCGGCGTCGGTAAATCCACGCTTCTCAATACCCTGGCGGAGACCCGGCTTGCCGCCACGAGCGAGATTCGTGAAGCGGACAAAAAAGGACGCCACACGACGACGCATCGCGCCCTGTACCGGCTTCCGGGCGGCGGGCTCCTGGTAGACGTGCCCGGCATCAGGGAACTCGGGATTGCCGAAGTCGAAGCGGCCCTCTCGAGCGTGTTCGACGATATAGAGGCCATAGCCTCGACGTGCCGCTTTTCAGATTGCCGTCATGAATCCGAGCCGGGTTGTGCCGTTCGCCACGCGGTCGAAAGCGGTGCGCTGGATGAGCGGCGCGTGCGAAATTACCGAAAATTGCTGCGCGAGAATGAACTGAACACGGCGTCACTCGCTGAAAGGCGTGCACGCGACAGGGCCACCGGAAAATACTACCGGCAGGTCATGGCCTCAAAGAAAGCCGAGAGGGACCAACATTGAATGCTGGCTCCCGGAGGGCGTGCGAATTCTGCGACACCGATAACAACCGGCGCGCATCTGCCTGGCTAAGATGACGGAATGAAACCCCGGAAAGATCATCCCTGGCGCGTGGACGTGCGCGGCGTCCTGCGCTTCACGCCGCTGGACGGCATCGAGAACCCCGTCCGGATCCTGTCGGCGGACGAGATCCGGGAGCTCGGCTACGCGCTCTCCATCCCGCATGCCGAGATCGCTGAGGCGCGCGTAATGTGCCAGCAAACCCACCCGGACAAGGGCGGCGACCCCCGCGAGTTCCAGAAGTGGAAGCAACGCCTCGACAAGTTGCGCCGTCGCCGCTGAAAGAGTCCCCGCCCTGCAAGACAGACGCGGCTATGCCACTTCGGTTCTGTCCGCGTTCCACAAGGCACGGCGCCAGCGCGTCACATCGATTGCCCGCTAACCAGAAAGCCGCAGGTCACGCCATCGTAGTAACTTTGACCGGCGCTTGCCTGGTCGATGTACTATCGGCATCCCGATGACCAAACCCGCCCGTCACAATCCGCGTTACCGTTCCTGTTTGCCGCGGACAAGTTGAAGCGAAAAGCCATGCTGATTCGACGTATCCGAGAGCACTTCATGAAACAGAACTGGGCAGGACTCACCGTTGAACTGCTCGTTGTGATTGTCGGTGTTTTTCTCGGCATCCAGGCACAGCAGTGGGTCGACGATCGCGAGCAGCTCAGGCAGCAGCAGCGTTATATCGACCGTCTCGAGGCCGACTTCCTGTCGATCAAGGCGCGGCTGGAGGAGCACTTTTCCGTCTACGAAAATGCGATTCAAGGTGCCGATTACCTCTTCTCCCTGATCGGAGCGACCGGCGGTCAACTTAAGCGTACAGATGTCGACCGGAAAAGGCTGTCGAGTGCTATCAATGCCTTGAGCCAGCAGCGCGTGCCGCCGCCCAGTTCTGCCACCTACCTCGAGATGCGCGATGCGGGCCAGCTGAGCATGCTGCGTAACGAACTCCTCCGCGACAAACTGGCGGTCTACGACCAGGCGCTCGACATCATGCGCGAGGTGTCACGGATGACTATCGATACTTCCGTCAATCAGGTCCCGGCTATCTACCGGTGTATTCCGATTCGAGCCCGCATCGACGAAACCGCGCTGTCCGGTATTCGCAATGAAATCGTCGATTTCGACCTCGGTTGCATGCAGACGAGCAGCGGGTTTGAGGTGGCCGTCAGCATGCTTGAGCAAAATGCTATGAACTCGCTGATGCAGCGAAAATGGCAACTGCGCAGCATCGACGAGCTCCTTGCTTTGCTCGATAAGGCATCAACATCTGCCGGGCGATAGAACGGGCAGCCACGACAATCGCTTACTGCTATCTCGTTCCGCAATGGCTTCAGGTATCCTCAACGACCGTCAGAAACCATCAGGAAATACGATGACACTCAAGCATCTGCTGTGGATTGGATTTTTCGTACTTTTTTCGTCCAGCCTGCCGGCTCAGGACGCGGCGCAGCAAGCCGTCCTCGTCACCGGTGCGAGTTCCGGCAGCGGCCGGGTCATCGCGGAAACCCTGGCGTCGAGGGGCTATTTCGTCTATGCAGGCGCGCGCAAGCAGGAGGACCTGGATGCCCTCGATGCCATCGACAACATCAAGGCGATTCGCCTGGATGTCACCGTCCAGGACGAGATTGATGCGGCTGTCGATACGGTACGAAAGGAAGGCCGGGGCCTGTACGGGCTCATCAACAATGCAGGGGTCGCCATCCTCGGCCCACTGATCGAAACGAAAGAGTCGGACCTCGATTTCCTGTTCGACGTGAATATTTACGGGCCGTACCGGGTTACCAGGGCCTTTGCGCCGCTGATCATAGAATCGAGGGGCCGCGTTGCCACGATCGGATCCATATCCGGGATTCTCTCCGGCACCTTTTATGGACCGTACAGCATGAGCAAGCATGCCATGGAGGCATTCACGGATTCGCTGGCGCTCGAGATGGACAAGTTCGGAGTCAAGGTCAGCATCATCGAGCCGGGCGGCTTCAACTCGAAAATCGGGCCCAGAACCTACCAGCGGATGGTGGCCAACGGCTTCAGCCTGGATGACTCCTTGTACAAGGAAGAGTGGGAAGAAAGCTGGTTGCTCGAGGACGGTGGAAATTACGATCTCGATAACGACGTTCCCGAGCGCATCGCCGATGCCGTTCAGGACATCCTCGAGTCTCCCGAACCGCGACGCCGGTACATGATCGTCGGGACGCGGGACTCGGCCGAGTCGACCGTCCGGAAGGCAATGCTGGAGATGCTTCAACTGAACGATGGGCAGCCGCACAGCCTGACCCGCGAAGAGCTGGTGGCGATGCTGGACGAACTGCTGGCGGAATAGGCGGCTGTCGGGCCTCACGGAGAGAGGCGCGACCACCTCCGCTGCG
>JAZBNZ010000287.1:0-2173 GCA_036350895.1 Woeseiaceae bacterium | reverse complement strand
TACCGACGCGAGAGACGCGTTTCGCCCCCGTTTCTGCGAGGCTTTCGACGCAACGGACGGTGCCGGAACCGGCCTCGATTGCGAGAGCTGGCTGCACCGACTCCATGACGAGCCGTCGACAGCAGTCGTTGCCCCGCCGGCTCAGCCCGTTGTAATGGACGTCCTGCTGGTGACCGGGGCTTTCAGCGAATGTTTCGGCGAGCATGCGCGGCCATTCCACTCGGCAATCGCTGGCCTCGAAGGCAGCGGTCATCGCTTCGAAACCGTGGTCGTCGGGGGACGCTCGAGCACGGAGCACAACGCGGCGCAAATTGCAGCTTTCCTCGAAGACCGTAGTTCGGAGGCCGATCGCCCATTACTCATGATCGGCTATTCGAAGGGCACGACCGACATCCTGCAGTTTCTCGTCGATTATCCGGCGCACGCCGAGGCGGTCGATGCCGTCGTCAGCATCGCCGGCGCCGTCTACGGCTCGCCGTTGGCCGATCTCTTCGACGGTCCCTACCACCTGTTGTTCTCCCACCTGCCGATGAGTCGCTGCAGCAAGGGGGACAGCGGCGTCGTCCATAGCCTGCGCACCGACCTGAGGCGCCAGTGGCTCGAGGAGCATACGCTGCCGGCGCACGTCCGCTATTACTCCCTGGCTGCCTTCACGACTCACGACCGCCTCGCACGCTCGCTTGTGCCGGGCTGGGAACTGCTCCTCGAGCACGATGAGCGCAATGACGGTCAGCTACTCGCGACCGGCACACTCATCCCCGGCTCGACCGTGCTCGGCTACCTGAACGCGGACCACTGGGCCGTCGCGATGGAGATCGAGCAGGAACTCGAGTTCTGGGCGCATCGCGAATTCGAGCCGGTGTTCCCGCACGCCGCGCTGCTCGACGCGATCCTCGGCCAGGTCAGTGCTGACCTCGCAACCTCGGGCACTATGGCTGCCGAACCCGGCCCGGAAACGGAATGACCGATACCTGGTTTATCGGGACCGGATCCTTCGCCAGGATAAGCACCAGCCGCCGGCCGTCCGTGCGATAGGGATCTTCACTGAGGTTGTACTTCGGCGCCTCCGCCGTAGCTTCGCCGACGCCGTCGACGTAACCGTAGGCTGCGACGGACTGGGTCCGCATCAGCAGTTCGAGCAGGTAGGCACGATCCTCGTCGACTTCCGGGTCGATCACGTGCGTCAGCAGGAACGGAGAGTGCCAGGTCGGCTTGATGCCAATGTCACGGCTGAGCTGGGCAACCCATACCGAGCGGCCCTCGTGCGTCAGAGGCGAGAGCCACAGACGCATGTGATTCCGCTGTGGAATCGACCCCCGGGGCCGCTGCATCGCGAAATCCTGCCCGCGCCCGAACACGTAGAGCGGGCTCACCGGGAAATTAAACTCCGGGGAGCCGAACAGCGTCGACTTGACGGACTCCCAGGCTGCGACCGCCCGCGTACGCTCGGTAAACGCCCAGCCGCTCCGCGTCAGCGCACCCATGAGTTCGTTGGTATCCCCGACGAAGAAGACGTTCAGCGGGTCGCCGTCGCGCTCGCCGTCTTCGTCGGTCGTGCAGCAGGGCAGGGACTCGGCCCAGCGCGCCAGGCCCTCTACGTCGATCTCGGTTAAATCGTCGGGAGAGTACAGCGAGGCGAGGTCGACCGACTCGAAATCGAAAGAACCATCGGGCAGTGTGAACATGAAATCGAAGCGCTCGAGCGAGTTGTCCCCCAGCAGTTCCACGAGCAGGTAGCGGCCACCGCGGTGCCGATTGACGAGGACGTAGCCCTCGGTCGTCGTATGCGCCGTGATGTCCTTCCTGATCGCGAGATCGTGGAAGTGTGCCGAGATACTCCGGTTCTGGCCGGGCCGGAACATCGAGTGGAAGCGATAGGCCGCCTCGTTCTGCGAGAAATAGTCGAGGTCGAGCGAACTGGGAAGCAGGTGGAAGGTCTCGCTGGTGTCGTTGCGGATCGACAGCCAGATGGCCCGGATGTCCATGCGCGCCAGGTCGACGCCATAGACTCGCTTCGCTTCCTCGTCCTCGAGCACGACGGCCGAGACCGAGATCCCTTCTGTCGACTCCACCTGGGCGCGCTCGAGGTGGGGATGATGCCAGTCGGCGTCGGGCGAAAACGACACGCAGCCGGTGAGCGTCATCAGCAGGGCCGGCAGCGCGGCACGCCAAC
>JAZBNZ010000286.1:0-3943 GCA_036350895.1 Woeseiaceae bacterium | reverse complement strand
GGCCATCCTCGACTACCTGCACGAGACCGCCGCCGAACACGACATCGAGGGTCGAATTCGCTATCACCAGCGCCTCGTGGCCGCCGACTGGCACTCCGGCGACCAGGTCTGGACGCTCACGCTGGCTGCGGGGGACGACCGCGAGCACCGGAAGATTCGCTGCCGCTTCCTCCTGATGTGCGCCGGCTACTATCGCTACGACAAGGGCCACGAGCCCGACTTCCCCGGTCGCGACCGGTTCCGTGGCGACATCGTGCACCCGCAGGCGTGGCCGGAAGACCTGGACTACGCGGACAAGCGCGTCGTCATCATCGGCTCCGGCGCGACCGCGGTCACGCTCGTGCCGGAACTCGCGAAGCTGGCCGGCCACGTCGTGATGCTGCAGCGCTCGCCGACCTGGATGATCGCGTTTCCCGACGAGGACCTGATCGCCAACGTGCTGCGGAAGATTCTCCCCGAGCGGCTGGCCTACCGGATCGTACGCTGGAAGAACATCCGCCTGCAGACCTTCATCTTCAAGCTGGCGAGGAAGCGGCCGGGCATCGTCCGTCGCTTCCTCCTTTCGCATGCACGGCGTGCGCTCGGCAAGGACTACGACGTCGAGACGCATTTCACGCCGACCTACAACCCCTGGGAACAGCGCCTCTGCCTGATCCCGAACGACGACCTGTTCGAGGCGGTCAAGTCGGGGCGAGCCTCGGTCGTCACCGACCGGATCGGGACCTTCACCGAAACCGGGATAGAGCTCGAGTCGGGTGAAACGCTCGACGCCGACATCATCGTCACGGCGACGGGACTCGAGGTCGTCGTCATGGGCGGCGTCACGTTCAGCGTCGACGGTAGGCCTGTCGATTTCGCGGACCGCTTCGCCTACCGGGGCATCATGATGCAGGGCGTGCCCAACATGATTTCGACCTTCGGCTACATCAACGCCTCCTGGACCCTGCGCGCCGACCTGGTTGCACAGTTCACTTGCCGCCTGTTCACGCACATGCGGGAACGGGACTACCGCGTCTGTACGCCGGAACTGCGCGAGTCGGAACAGGACATGCCGATGCGGCCGTATATCGAAGGCTTCTCGTCGGGCTACCTCACGCGCGTCATGCCGACGCTCCCGAAACAGGGCGACCGGGAGCCCTGGCTGAACCCGCAGGACTATCGCAGGGACCGCCCGCGTTTCCTCGAGTCATCGCTCGAAGACGGCGCCCTGGTATTCGACGGCAAGGCGGCGGCCGACACGCTCGAACAACCGGTACGCCGCGCGTCCTGAATTCGCCGACCCGGCCTGGACACCGGGAACGCCGGCGGCCCGGAATCCAGTCCGGTGCCGGGTATCGATCGCCGGTCAGGCGAGGGCCGCCACCAGCATGACCGCGGTCGCGACGAAACCGACACTCCAGATCAGCGAACGGACGAGATACACGCCGGAAGCGTACGCCGGCACGTAGAGGATGCGCGCCCAGAGATACGCCCACGCACACTTTTCCGTCAACTCGCTGCCGGCGTCACCGAGTACGACGACCAGGACGGCAATCGTGAACAGGATCAGCCCTTCGAAGTGGTTGTCGAGCGCGCGTTTCAGCCGGCCGGGCACGCCGGTCGCCTGCTTTTGCTCGTCGCGGTTGCCGCCCGTGTAGGCGACGCCGAGTTGCAGGTTGACGGGTATTGCCATGACGATGAACTGCACGAACTGCAGCAGTGCGGCGTATCCGAGTACTTTGAGTTCGACGGGCATTCGCTTGATCCTCCTCCAGGCAGGGCACAAACCGCCGTGCCTTCAAAACTGGTCGGCGACGATCATACCTCGTCGAATCGGTCGACAAGACACCGTCCAGGGCAGGAAGGCCGCGGTCAGAAGCGCCAGACGACGCCGAGAGACGGGACCAGCGGCAGCCACGCTGCCTCGCGGCTCGCCAGGGATCCGTCGGCTGCCAGCGAGTATTCCACGCAGCAGGGGTTCGCCCGGTCGTAGAGATTCGACACTTCGAGGAACGCCGTGAGTTCGCCGCGTTTGACCTCGATGTCGCGGCTTATCCGCACGTCCAGCGTGTGGAACACGGAGTAACGTGCCGAGTTGCGCCCGGTGACCTCCAGCAGCAGTCCCGTGCTGCCGTCCGGATTGATGACGTTCTCGCCCGTCATGAACGTCCCTGGCCAGCCTGTGTGCACTTCGGCGGCGGCGCTGAAGTCCCAGCGTCCGCGGCGAAAACTCGCACCGGCCTTCAGGGTGTGCGTCTGGTCCCAGCTGCGTTTCACCTGCCCGTCGCTGGTCTCGTCTTCGGTCTCGGCCCAGCTGTAGCCGACCCACCAGAACAGGTCTTCGTCGGCGGTGCCCTGCGTCAGAAGGAGCTCGATTCCGATTGCCTCGGCGCCGCGCGGATCGATCAGCACGCGATCGAACTGGATCTCCGGCAGCAGGGTCAGGCTGTTGAAGACGTTTTCGAAACGCGGTCGGAGAGTGCGGAAGCTCTTGCGGTATATCGATAGGCTCGCGTCGAGACCGCCCCGGAACGCGTGCTGGACATTCAAGACGAAATGCTCGGCGCGCTGCGCCGGGAAGAAGTTCTCGATCCCGTCCGGCAGCTGCAGCTCGTTGATCTCCTGCGCCTGGTAGAACTGGCCCCAGCCGAGGCGTATCTCGGTTGCCTCGCCAGGCTGGTACAGCACGCCCAGGCGCGGGCTGTACTGCCGGTCGTCGTCCGCGCTGGTGTAGGTCTGCCGGTCCCAGCGAAGCCCGATGTCGGCCGTCCAGCGGCGCGCGAATCGCCAGCGCAGCTCGCCGTACGCGGCATACTGGCGGCCGGCCGGCGTGCGCTCGAAGTCCCGGCTCGTCGATGGCTCGTTGTCGAGGATGGCGTCGAACGGGGCTGCGATCGTACGCTGTGAATCGAAGCTGTACTGTGCATCGAGGTCCTTCAGGTCGAGGCCGAATCGCAGCATCCAGTCGTCGGCCGGCACCCAGCGCCAGTCCTGCCTGAGCTCCAGCACGTTGAACTCGCGGTACTCATTCAGTCGGCCGCTGACGATCCCCGGCAGGGCAAGCGTCCCGTTGCGCCGATTGGTGATATCGCTCGACGCGAAGAGGGTTTCGCTGGATAGCGCATCGGTCCATGCCGCGCGCCATTTCAGCCAGCCGACGTGGTTCGTGTACGACGCGCCCGCCGATTCCCCTCGGTCGACGTCGTTCAGCGTGATCCGGTCGTTGGAGACGAGGACGTTGGCGCTGACCTCGGCACGCGGCCCGAAACTCCAGCCAACGTGTCCGAGCAGGTCGTGATAGGAGGGGCTGCCGAATTCCGGGTCGATGACGTCGGCGAGCAGGTCGAGATTGCCGCGCCGCGCGCTGAGCAGCCAGTCACCCTGCGCTGCGTCACCGAATACTCCGCCGGACTGCACCGAGGCATTGAAGAAGCTCAGCGCCAGTTCGGTCTGCCATGACGGACCGGACTCCAGCATGTCTATGCTGAGAACGCCACTCATGCGATCGCCGTAGTGCGCCGGATAGGCGCCCGTATAGAAGTCCATGCCGCCGACCGCGCTCGAGTTCACGATCGTCGCGATCGACTGGAAGTCCTTGAGGTGATACGGCTCGTAAAGCCTGACGCCGTCGAAGAGGAACAGCACCTCGTTGAGCTCGCCGCCGCGAATGTGACTTCGCGCCGACACTCCCCCGCTGGCGGTACCCGGCAGGCGGCTCGTAAGCCTGACTGCCTCGTCCGCGGTGGTCGGCATGCGGGTTGCGAGTTCCCGGTCGAGGTAGGTGTGCGTCGCCCCGTCGGCGTAGTCGAGCCGATGCAGGCTGGACGTGACGACGATCTCGGGGATTGGCACCTGCGGCTCGATCACGGCTTCTGCGGCTGGCGCCCGGCCTGGTGCCACGTCGCCCCGAACGACGAGCAGGCTGCCCGACGGGCCGGGCCGGACGGCAAGGCCGAAAGCTTCG
>JAZBNZ010000285.1:0-8770 GCA_036350895.1 Woeseiaceae bacterium | reverse complement strand
GTCAAGACCTACAACAGCAACCAGCAGGTCCCGGATTCGGCCGGTACGGCCACGGCGATGAACACCGGCGTCAAGACGCGCGCCGGCGTGATCGGTGTCGGCCCGGCCGCTTTTCGCCGTGACTGCGCCTCGGCACGGGGTGCCGAGCTCGCGACAATCGCCGACGCGGCCGTGGCGCACGGCAAGGACTACGGCATCGTGACGACGACGCGGATCACCCATGCGACGCCCGCGACGGTTTACGCGCACCTGCCGGAGCGCGACTGGGAATCGGATGCGTACCTGACGGAGGCCCAGCTCGAAGCGGGCTGCGTGGACATCGCGCGCCAGTTCGTCGGCCTGCCGCCGGAGCGTGCGCCGGCGATTACGCTCGGCGGTGGCTGGCGCGAGTTCAAGCCCGTGGCGGAAAACGGCAAGCGGCGTGACGGCCGGGACCTGGTCGCCGAGTGGCTGGCAGCCGAGCCGGGGCGGCAATACGTTACCCGCGCCGACGAGCTCGACGGGCTGCGCGCCGAGAGCACGGTGCTCGGGCTGTTTTCACGGTCGCACATGCCCTACGAGGCGCTCAGGGAGGAAACCACGAGCGGGCCCGGCATCGTCGCGATGACCACGGCGGCGATCGATCACCTCGAGGCCCGCGGCAAAGGCTACTACCTGATGGTCGAAGGCGGCCGCATCGATCACGGTCACCATGACGGGCAGCCCGGGCTGGCGCTGTCCGAGGCGCAGGCATTTGCCAATGCCGTGCAGGCGGCGGTCGACCGCGTTAACCTCGGCGAGACGCTGATTCTCGTGACGGCCGATCATTCGCACGTCTTCACGCTGGCGGGCTACCCGACCCGGGGCAACGACATCCTCGGTCTCGTGTATGGCAACGATCGTTCGGGCCGGCCGATGGCCGAGCCGACCCTCGGCGGCGATGGACAGCCCTACACGACGGTCGGCTACGCCAACGGACCCAACGCGGTCCGCGGCGAACGGCCGCGCCCGGACACCGGGCTGACGGCCGTCGCGCAGTCCCTGGTACCCATCGAGTACGTGACGATCTCGGGCGACACCAGCCACGACGAGACCCACGGTGGCGAAGATGTCGCGATCTACGCGATCGGCCCTGGCAGCGACGCGGTCCGCGGGGTCATCGAGCAGAACCGGATATTCGACATCATGATGGGCGCCTGGGGTTTCGGCGTTGCCGAGTGAGTGCCGGCTCGCGTGGCCTTCGTCAAAATGCGACAATCTCCGACCGTTTATCTTCTGACAGGCGTTCCGAATTTCCTGCAATGAGCAACGACAAACCGACACTGAAGGGCATACCGATCGTCCAGTCCGGTAGCAAGTACCGCACCGAGGCCGGGTTTTCCGCGATCAAGAACGGCGTCAAGCAGCGACGCGATGCGGAGCCCGTCCAGCGCGGGCAGAAGCCGCAGTGGCTGCGTGCGCCGATGCCGTCGGGCGCCGGCTACTCGTCGACGCGCAGGATCGTCAAGGAGCATCGCCTCGCCACGGTCTGCGAAGAGTCGATGTGCCCCAACATCGGCGAATGCTGGAATGCCGGCACGGCGACGATCATGGTGCTGGGTTCGGTCTGCACGCGGGCGTGCCGTTTCTGCGCGGTGGACACCGGCAACCCGAAAGGCTGGATCGACCCCGAAGAGCCGTACAACACCGGGCGCGCCGTTGCGCTGATGGGCCTCGAGTATGTCGTCATCACGTCGGTCGATCGCGACGACCTGTCCGATTTCGGTGCCGGGCACTACGCGGACTGCGTTCGCGAGATCAAGCGGCAAAACCCGTCGACGGCCGTCGAGGCGCTGACGCCCGACTTCAACGGCGTCGAGGAACACGTGGCCACGGTCGTCGACTCGGGGCTGGAGGTGTTCGCGCAGAACGTCGAGACGGTCCGGCGGCTGACGCACCCGGTGCGGGACCCGCGGGCGAGCTACGAACAGACGATCGAGGTGCTGCGTTTCGCAAAGGCGCATCGACCGGACGTGCTGACCAAGACCAGCCTGATGCTCGGCCTCGGCGAGAAGGACCGCGAAATCCTCGAGGCGATGGACGACCTGCGCGCGGCCGACGTCGACATTCTGACCTTCGGCCAGTACCTCAGGCCGACGCCCAATCACCTGCCGGTAGAGCGTTTCGTCACGCCCGACGAGTTCGCGATGTATCGCGAGGAGGGCCTGGAAAAAGGTTTCCTCGAGGTCGTCGCCGGGCCGATGGTCCGCTCGAGCTACCGGGCGGAGCAGGTGCTTCAGAAGAACAACGTCGGGCTCGCGGCAACGCCGTAGCGGCCGGGAGATGCCCATGCTCGAGTTACTTGCCGACTACGGCCTGTTCCTGCTCAAGGTTGCCACGATCGTGGCCGCCATCATCGTCGTCATCGGCGTGGCGACCGAGGCGGGGAAGCGCGCGAACGCCGATACGCTCGAGGTCGAGAAACTCAACGACAAGTACCGGGAACTCGCGAACTCCCTGAAGGCCGCCGTGCTCGGCAAGTCGGAGAGCAAGGCGTTGCGCAAGGAGGAGAAGGCGCGCCGCAAGGCCGAGAGCAAGTCCGACGAGCGGCGTCCCCGGAGTTTCGTCCTCGATTTCAAAGGCGATCTCAAGGCCAGCCACGTGGCGTCGCTTCGCGAGGAAGTGACCGCGATACTGGACGTCGCCGAAGACAATGACGACGTCATCGTCCGCCTCGACAATCATGGCGGTGTCGTCCACGAGCACGGCCTGGCCGCGTCGCAGCTCGTCCGCTTCCGTGAGCGCGGTATCGGGCTGACCGTCTGCGTCGACAAGGTGGCCGCGAGCGGCGGCTACCTGATGGCCTGCGTCGCTGATCGTATCGTCGCGGCGCCGTTCGCCATTCTCGGGTCGATAGGCGTGCTCGCGCAGATCCCGAACTTCAATCGCGCCCTGGAGACGCACGGTGTCGACTTCGAGGAGGTCACCGCCGGCAAGTACAAGCGCACGGTGACGATGTTCGGCAAGAATACCAACGAAGACCGCGCCAAGCTCAAGGCGGACCTCGAAGACGTGCACGAACTCTTCAAGGCTGCCGTGGCCCGGTACCGTCCCGAGCTCGACCTCGAGAAGGTGGCGACCGGCGAGCACTGGTACGGAACGCGTGCGCTCGAACTCGGGCTCGCCGACGAGCTCCGGACCAGCGACGAACTGCTGGTCGGACTCGGCGCCGAACGCGACCTCTACCGCGTGGCGTTCAATGTCAAGAAGCCTCTGCAGAAGCGCCTTATGTCCAGCGTCGACGGCCTGCTGGAGAAGGCGGATGCGCTGGCCTGGCGGCGGCGCTTCGACTCCCGCCTGCCGCGGTAATCCGCGCCGACCGCGGCGCTTCGAGGCGCGCTCCGTCGGTCATCGACGCCCGCACCGGAACCGCCGCCGCCCGGGACGGTCTTAAACGGTAATCACAAACGCATCCGCCGGTCGCTATAATCCCGGCGAGAACGGAGGAAACCCCGAATGCACCGATTCCGCTTGCTGATTGCCACGCTCCTTGCTGCGCTCGTCGTCGCGGCCTGTGCGACCTCGCCGACGGGGCGCAAGCAGATGATCTGGGCTAACGAGGCCGAGCTCGAGGCAGAATCCGCGCAGGCCTTCGCGCAGATGAAAGCCTCGACGCCGCTGATGACCGACCGGGCGACGATCGACTACATCGCCTGCGTCGCCAACGCGATCGTCAAGGAGCTGCCGCCGCCGCACGATACGCTGAACTGGGAAATGGCCATCTTCGACGAGAGTGCGATCAACGCGTTCGCGATGCCCGGCGGCAAGATCGGCGTCTTCAAGGGCATACTCCGGGCGGCCGAGAACCAGGATCAGCTTGCCGCGGTGATCGGACACGAGATTGCCCACGTGACGGCGCGCCACTCGGCCGAACGAGCCTCGCGGGCCGTGACCTCCGGCATCGGCATCCAGGTTGCCGCCGTCCTGCTCGGCGCAGGGCACAGCGGCGCAACCTACTCGGCGTACCAGGGCCTCAACCAGCTGAGCCAGTTCGGGATCATGCTGCCGTTCAATCGCGGCCAGGAGTCCGAGGCGGACATCATCGGTCTCGAATACATGGCACGAGCCGGCTTCGATCCGCGCCAGTCGGTGCCGCTCTGGCAGAACATGTCACGAGAGAACAAGGGCCAGAAGCCGCCCGAGTTCCTGTCGACTCACCCCTCCGACGAAACCCGTATCGATCAGCTCGTCGGCCAGTTCGGCACGTCGCTCCGGCTCTATAACGAGGCACAGGCGGCGGGCAAGGTTCCGAACTGCGGACCCTGAGCAGGCATGGCGGCGTTGCGCACCGGGTGATGCCGCGCCGGCGGTATCCGAAGTTCCCTGCCCGCAGCGGGCGTCCCGCTCGCTTGCTCGCGCCGGCCCGGCAGCGTTAGTCAGCGGCAGCGATTTCTCTTACACTTCCGCGATGCTCAAGCGACTGCCAGTCCTTCTGCCGCACATCGTCCCGGCCGCGTTCCTGCTGCTGGCCGGCTGTGCGGCCGTGCCGCCGGCGGAGACGGCGCCGCCCGTTGCCGCCGATACCTCGGCGCCGGTCGTCGTCGCCCCGCAGCAACCGAATCGCTTCGAGCTCGCCTACCCCGACCAGTCGGTCGTCGGCGACCCGCAGGTCGTGGAGGTCGAGGGCGACAACACACTCTCCGACCTCGCGCGTGCCTATGGGCTCGGTTACGACGAGCTTGTCGCCGCCAATCCCGGCGTGGACCCCTGGCTCCCCGGCGTCGGGACCCGCGTGCTGTTGCCCACGCAGTATGTCCTGCCGTCGGTTCGCGAAGGCGTCGTGCTCAACATCGCGAGCAAGCGCCTCTTCTATTTCCCGGCCGCCGACGGCGCCGCCGCAGCGGTCGTCTACACCTTTCCGGTCGGTATCGGCCGGGTCGGCTGGGAGACGCCGGTCGGCAGCACCGTGGTGACCGCAAAGGCGAAGGACCCGAGCTGGTACGTGCCCTGGTCGGTGCAGCAGGAGCATGCCGAGATGGGCGACCCGCTGCCCGCGGTCGTCCCGCCGGGACCCGACAACCCGCTCGGGGCCTACGTATTGAAGCTCGACATGCCGGGCTACCTGATCCACGGTACGAACCAGCCCTACGGCGTCGGCATGCGCGTCAGTCACGGCTGCGTGCGGCTGTACCCGGAGAACATCGAGTTCCTGTTCCCCGAAGTCCCGATCGGGACGCCCGTGACGATCGTCAACGAGCCCTTCATGCTCGGTGAGCGTGACGGCGAGCTGTTTTTCGAGGCGCACGCGCCGCTCGAGGACGACGCGGTCGCCCCGGCCGTTCGCCTCTCGGAGGCGGTCGCTGCGTTCGTCGACCGGTACCGGGTGCGGCTGCCCGACCGCGCGGAGAACCACATCGAGGCGATCACGACTCACGGTCACGGTGTGCCGGTCCGGGTCTACGAATATGACGCCGCCGAGTACCTGGCCCGGGCGCTGCCCGTACTCAACACCGTCGAGACGGACCCCGACGCGCCGACGCTCGAGGAGGTGCGGGACATGATCGACGAGGTCATGGCGGCGGGCGAGGACGAGACGCCGGACGCACCGGCGGGAGCCCCGGGCAGCATGCAATGAGCGAGTGGCTCGACCTGATGCTCGAGGAGATCGCCCGCAAGCGCCGCGAGGAGGAAGAGGCGCTCGAGGAGCTGGACCGGCGGCGCAGCGAGCCTCAGGAGAATGCCGGCGGCGAGCCCGTGTCCGGCGAGTCTAAGTAACGCGCGAAATCTGCCGGTAACCCCGTGTCTTCGAGGGTCAGCGATCCAGGCGTCGGCAACGGCCGCGCGTTGTAGGTGTTCCAGAACATGAGCGGTGCGTCGCCCGCTGCCCGCGAGGCGGTGTCGGCGAAGAGGGCGGCAGAGGCCTTGGCCGTGTAGGTCGTTTCGAGCGTCAACCCGAGCGTGTCGCGGGCCGCGTCGATGGCGGCTTCGCTGGCCGCGGTCGGCCGGGTGTAGCCGTCGCCGACGAACTCGCCGCGATGCCGGATACGGGCCCGGCGGGGCAGGTCGGCGGGGAAGCGATCGTCGATGCCGTTCAGCAGCGTGGCTATCCTGACCATCAGCCGAAAGGTCCCCTCCCGGCTCGCGAATGCCTCGTCGGTGACGCGCACTGCGTGTACCTCGGTGTCGACATCGCCGAGCGCCAGGCCGAGTGCGAGCCCGGCGGCCGTCCCCATCGTGCCGTTCGCGACGTAGATTCGGGCCGGCGGTGCTTCGCCGGATTCGGCAAGCTGACTGGCGAGTTCCAGTCCCGCGTCGACGAAGCCGACGGCGCCCAGCCACGACGAGCCACCCGCCGGGATCACCCAGGTCTTGTCCCTGTGCAGGTGTTCACGCAGTGTCCGGACGCGCTTCGCGCGATCGCCGCCGTAACGCACGATGCGCGTCCCGATGGCGACATGCGCGCCGAGCGCGTCACGCACATGGTCGATCGACGGCTGGTGGCCCAGGAAGCAGATCGGTTCGAACCCGAGTGCATTGGCATACAGCGCCGTCGCAAGCGCATGGTGCGAGCCGACGGCGCCGAAGGTCGCTACGGCCCGGGCGCCGCGCTGCCGCGCCCGGGCGAGCAGGTAGTCGAGCTTGCGCACCTTGTTGCCGCCGTACAGCCGGCCGCTCGACTCGTCGTGCTTGACGTAGACGAGCCGCTGTCGTCCCGCGTGCGTGAGCAGGTGGCTCGACAGCGAGGTCGGTGCGAGCACCAGGCCCGCCGTTTCGAGCGCGTTACCGATGCCCGGAAAGCGTTCACCGAGGTAGTTCATGGTGTGTATCGAGCGCTCCGGGCGGAGGAAGTATCGCTCGATTATGCACGAGACCGGCGCGCGGCGCGGCGAAGGGTGCAAGCGAGGCGGAGCCTGACTTAGAATACGGCACCAATATCTGACTGGCGCGGAGACAGTTTTGTCAGATGCATCCGGCCGTGGCATCACGGTCAGCGAACTCGCAACGATGGACCAGCCCGTCGACGTCGCTCCCGAAACGACTGTGGCCTTCGTCGGTCGGACGCTCCGCGGTCCCCTGAACAATCCCGTGCTGGTCCGCAATGCCGGCGAGTTCCGGCGCCGTTTCGGCGATGCCGGTCCGAAGTCGACGCTCGGTCCAGCCGTGAACGATTTCTTCGCCCATGGTGGCAGGCGCCTGTTCGTCGTCCGCGTCGCGAACAACGCACGCGGCGCGATGCTTTGCCTGCCGGCCAGCGGCAGCGCACTGGTGCTGCGGGCGCTGGAGCCGGGGTCCACGGAAACCCTGCGTGCCGCCGTCGACTACGATGCCGTCCGGGCCGACGATGAATTCAACCTGACGCTGCAGCGTCTCGACCGGGCAACCGGCTTCCTGCTGGACCAGGAATACTTCGCGCGCGTGAGCTATCGGGAAGACTCCGGCCGTTTCGTGCTGGATGCACTCCTGTCGTCGGAAATGGCGCGGGTCGACCGGCCTCTGCCGACGCACCGGCCCGAGCCCACCGTCGGCCTGGAACACGGTGTCGGCGTGGAATATGTCGAGGCGGCGCAGGACGGCTCCGACGGGGAGCACCTGACCGACTACGACCTGGTCGGATCGCGGGCCGATGCGACCGGTATATTCGCGCTGGACCGCGTCGATCGCGTCGATCTCCTGTACCTGCCGCCCGTGTCCGAGTCGCGGGATCCCGGGCCGACCGCAATCCTCGCTGCCGAGCGCTACTGCCGCGAGCGCGGGGCGCTGCTGGTCGTCGACCCGCGTGCGGCATGGACGAATGCGGGCGAGGCCGTAGCGGGAATCCGGGAACTCGGCTTTTCGAGCCCGAACATGCTCGGGTATTTTCCGCGCATCCGCGACGGCAGCCACCCCGACGGCCCGTCCCGTCCGGCCGGAGCCGCGATTGCCGGCCTGCTCGCGAAGCTCGATCGTCATCACGGTCCCTGGCAGTCGCTCGACCAGCAGGGACTGGCGCTTCGACGTCAGTACCGGCCGGCATACGGCGTCGATGCAGAAGACCACCGGCCGCTCGAGCGATCCGGTTTCAATGTCCTGGTCAGCGACGGCACCCACCGACTCAGGCTCCGCGGGGACCGGACGCTCGCCCGGGGCACGGCGCCTCATCGCGGCCAGGCCGACCTCAGGGTGCAGCGCTTGTGCCTAAGCCTGATCCATGCCGTCGATGCCGCGACCCGCTGGGCGGTTTTCGAACAGCCCGGCCCGCAGCTGCGCGCGCGGGTCGAGGCCCAGGTGTACACGGCATTCGACATTCTCACCGAGGCCGGTGCCTTCGCGGATGCCGGATTCACCGTGAAGTGCAACATCCAGGCTTCCGCCAACGCCGGTCTGCATGCGGTCGAGCTGCTGCTCGCCTTCACCCCGTCGGGGTGCCGCGAGCCGGTCAGCCTGACGGTGCACCAGACGATTGCCGGCTGCAGGGTAACGAGCACGGCCTTTGCGCCAGTCACCCGTCCCGCACGGCCGGGTGTGGTCCCGACACCCGCCGTCGCCTGAGCTATCGCCGCGCTCGCCATGCACGCGGGATTTGCGACACGGCAGGCGACTCTCGTGTCAACCGGACGACGATAGCGGCGTTATTATCGTGAAGATTATGCGGAACGTGGCCAACGCTGCCGCCGGGGCTTGTCGGGTCGCCGGCAGCGAGTGAGGACGCGGCGGCCCAGGGGGCAGGGAGAAAGGCAATGACCAGAGTTCTTATTTCGATCGTGGCAACCGTGGTCGTCGGGCTGTCGGGCTGCGGAGGTTGCGGTGCCGATACCGGTTCGCCGCCGACCCC
>JAZBNZ010000284.1:0-6423 GCA_036350895.1 Woeseiaceae bacterium | reverse complement strand
GATCGTTGCCGGCACGTTCTCCGCCGGCGAGCAGGTCTCGATTACGGCGACCGGCTTTGCGAACCGCGCAGCCCCCGGACTGGGCCCGATCGACACGCCGGAAGGCAGCGACGTCTGTCCATCGAACTGCCTGCTGCCCGGTGCGCCGGTGATGAGCCTCGTTGCGCGGATCGGCAGCGGGCCCTGGCAGTTCGTCGGTGCTGGACCGACTGTGTTGACCGCGACCGCGGGCGGCGACCTCGAAATCGGCGTGAACGACAACTTCTACAACGACAACACCGGCGCGTACTACGTGTCGGTGACCCCCGTGGTAAATGTACCGGGCAACGTCGTGTTCACCGAGACGGTCGTGACGGACGACACCGACATACTGAACAACGGTGTCTTCGTCGTGGCCAATGACCTGGGTGGATCACCGAACGCGCTGGTCATCAACGGGGTCGTCTTCGGCACCGACCAGGGCGGCCTGAACGGGCCGTGGGGGAACGGGGTCGGCGACTTCTCCGTCGATCCGTTCTCTGCGGACCTCGACGCATTGCTGACCGACCTGGCTTTCAGCACGACGCTCAGTCCGGTGAGTTTCTCGATCGGCGGCCTGACGGCTGGAACCGATTACCGCTTGCAGCTCCTGTTCTCGAACGATCTGAACACGACCGGCGACCGGGTCGACGTGACCATCGACGGTGTGACATGGGTGCTCGACGACTGGCAGCCGGACGCGGTCAACCTGATTGCCAATTTCACGGCATCGAGTTCGACGGTCACGGTCACGTTCGCGCCGGGAGCCGGTTCTACCGGCGAATCCGGTCGGGCTGTGCTGAATGGCTATGCGCTGCACGAAGCGCCGTTCATCAATGCACAGTTCACGTCGGTGTCTCTCAGTACTACGACGCTCGAGCTCGGCGGTCCGTCGGCCTTGTTTACGACGACGTTTAGCAACGACACGGCTGCGGTGATTACAGATGCTGCCCTCCAGACGTGGATCGACCAGCCCGGTGGCGTCTACCGCGCCGGCGGAGCGTCGGTGGTTTTCTGCGGCACGGTCTTGCGCGAGATTCCGCCAGGCCCGTGTACGCGCGCGCAGTCTGTAGCAGCAGGCAACCCGCTGGCTGCCGGCAGCGGTACGCTGGTGCCCGGTCCGGCCATGGCGCGCATCGAGCTGAAGCAGGGTACCGACGTGATCATCGACACGGTGTCGATACCGATCACGCTGGTCGATCCGTCGCCATCGCCCGTGATCACGGCCGCGACGCCGAATCCGATGGCGCCTGGCTTCGGCCAGCTCGTGACCTTCAATATCGTCAATGGACCGGGACTCCAGCGGGACGTCGATATTCTGTGGGCGCGAAATGAGGCGACCGGCGTGACGACGTCGACCAGCAACTTCGTATTCGGCGGTACGACGATCCGGCTCGACGGCGCGCTGCGGCCGTCCTCCGGCACCGCGCCGGCCACGATCTGGGTCGAATACGCCAACGGTGATCGAACGAACGACTTCTCGATGACCTTCAGCGCGACGCCCGCCGCGCCGATCATCACCGGGGTCAGCACGGCAACCGCGTGTTTCGACTTCGGCGGTACGCCGATCGATCCGGTTAACGACCGTCTCGTCGCCGGCGACTGGGTGCGGATCGATGCGCAGGGACTTGATTCGAGTACGGCGCTGATCGACGTGCTGACGACCCAGCCGGCAAGTTTCGTGTCCTCGACGGCCGGACTGTGTCCGAGTACGACCGGAGGTAACTACTGGGTGCAGCTGCCCCCCGGTGTGGCTGCGTCGGCACCGTTCACGCTGCAGATCCGCGCGAATCAGAGCAACAGCGGGGGCGCCCCCGGTGACTACGCAACGATCAACCTGAACCAGTGATCGAATGGTGTCGTTCACCCGGGCACAGGCAATAGAGCCGCATTGCGCCTGATGAGTGGGGCCGGACCGCAACCCTTCGGGCTGCGCTCCGGTCCCGCAGTCTGGCACGCGGTACACGGGGCCGGGCCAGCGAAAGCGCGACAACGACTCGACAGGTGTTAGGCTTCTGTACCTGATCACGATCACTTGTCAGGAGCGATGAACAAGTTCATCCGGGAACTGCGACGCCGCGAAGTATTCCGCACGGCCGGCCTCTACGTCGGTATCTGCTGGATCCTGATAGAGGTCGCGAGCGTCCTGTTGCCAGCCTTTGGCGGTCCCGTCTGGCTCGTGCGCGGCGCGATCATTGCGGCCGTCGTGGGCTTCCCGATCATGCTTATACTGGCTTGGTTCTTCGACGCCAGCGCGAAAGGCATCGAAGTCCAGGCCGACGCGACCGGTGCAGCGTCATCGCCGCAGGGTGTCCAGAAGACCGACTTTGCGATTATCGGCCTGCTCGTACTCGCGCTCCTCGTGTCGATTTCGCTCAACGTCAGGAATCAGGCGAATGACGCGGACACCCTCATCCCGGATACCGTGTCGGTGCTGATCGTCGATTTCGACGCTGGCGTTGATACCCCGTCGTTCGGACAGGCGATCGAGCAGGCGCTGAGCGTCAATCTCGAAACTTCTCCGTCAATAACGACCTCGGAAAGACTGCGGGCGGAACAGATCGGCCGCATACCCGGGACGACCGCGAAAACCTTCGATCTCGAGTCGGCGCTGCGGGTTGCCCGTCAACATAGTATCGATGTGCTGTTGGCCGGGTCGATTCAGACCGCCGGCAGCGGTTATGTTTTCGCGGTCGAGGGTATCGATCCGGCAACGTCCCGGTCTGCCTTTACGGTCGAGCAGAAAGCCGACTCAGAAAACGGCGTGCTACCCGCCATCGGCAAGCTGGCTGGCCGGGTGAAGAAGGCGATGGACGTCTCGGCTACAGCCGAAAGGCCGGCCGGGCAGGCCGGCGTCTTCGAAGCTGCATCGCTCGAGGCCGCCCGTACCTGGGCCGCCGGCCGAGCGTTCGAACTCGCGGGCGAGCTGGAACAGGCGGCCTCGGATTACGCGGCCGCCGTGGAACTGGATCCCGGGCTGGGACGCGGCTGGACGCGGCTTGCACTCGTCGAGTACGCACTCGGTCAGGCCGACGAGGCTGCCATGCACTGGTCGAAGGCTCTACCGCTGCTTGGTACGCTGACCGAGCGTGAACGACTCGAAGCGTTGGCTCGTTACGCCGAGCTTGGCGATGTGGACAACGTGCTCGCCGCTAAAGCCTATGCCGACCTCATCGCCCACTATCCGGCCGACGTTGAAGCACGCGACCGCTACGCCGCGGTCTCGCTTAGCCTGCTCGACTTCGACACGGCAGTCGAACAGATGCGCGAGAGCCTGAAAGTCTTTCCGGAAGACCGTGGGCGCCGAACGCGTCTGGCAATGTACACGATATGGCAGGGCGACTGGGACACCGCTCGAAAAGAAGCGGAGCGGGTCATCGCTGCGGATCCGGATTACGGTACCGCCTATTTGCCGCTCGCGATGGCCGATCTCGCGGTCGCGGACTTTGATGCGGCCCGGGACACCTATCGGCGAATGGCGGCCGCGGCTGAAACGGCCGCCGGGGCATCGGTCTCGGCGCTCGGTCTCGCCGATGTCGATCTTTACACGGGCAGGATCGTTGCCGCCCGCGAACGCCTAGCGAATGCGATTCGTGCCGACATCAACGCCGGCAATGACGAGGCCGCGGCGTTGAAAACGGTCGCCTTGGCGCAGTCGTACGCCGATGCGAACGACAGGCCTGCGGCGATCGCGGCAGCGGCCGATGCGCTGCAACTGGCCGATGGTGTCGCGGTACGCGTGCCGGCTGCCATGGTCTACCTCGACGCGGCCGAGACTGCGGCGGCGCGCGCGATAGCCGACGAGCTGCTGCTCGAGAAGGACGCACATTCACGCGCGTATGGACAGATGCTCGCGGGCCTCGCGCGCGAGACCGAAGGTGATAGGACCGGGGCCATTCTCGCGTTGCGCCGCGCGATCGACACGGCGGACCTGTGGCTGATCCGCCTGCAGATTGGTAAGGCCTACCTCCGCGCCGGCAGCTACCCGGAGGCGCTCGGCGAGTTCACGGCTTTACAGGTTCGCCGTGGCGAAGCGGCGTCGCTGTTTCTTGACGACATGCCGACCTACCGGTGGCTGGCCGAACTGCCGTACTGGCACGGCCGGGTCCAGGAGGCCCTGAGTACGCGCTCCGCGGCGCAGTCGAGCTACGCGCAGTTTCTCGCGCTACGCCCGGAAGGCGGTCCGCTGGCGAACGATGCGGCGGAGCGCCTCGCCGCACTCGACTGAGCCGGGCGGTGTGTCCGGGACCGATCGGGCGCTGCGCAGGCGCAATTGCTTGAAGGTGAAAATCGGCAGACTCCCTGAGTAAGCGGTGTTAGCGCGCCGCCAAAGAAACGCAGGAATGGCGTGGATTTAACAGTAATTCGCCCACCTCTACCGATACGCCTCGATCAATACCGGCTATCTGGGTTGCCCTCCGAAGGCAGGGGTCGCAAGTTCGACAAAACGCACCAGCGTCCGGGGCGCCGAGCTTGCGAGACCTTCTGACACCACTGGAGTTGGCACGGGCCGAATCGAGTCAAGTCCCCAGGCGAGGCCACTGCTTCTGTTACCCTGAGAAAAATAACTTCGGAAGCGACGATGCCATCCCGACTAATCCTTTCCCTGCTGCTGTTTCTTGCCGCCGGCGTATGCAACCCGGGGTTCGCCCAGGAAGACGAACAAGAAGCGGCACCGCAGACCCTCGAAGCGCTAAAGGCGGCCATCGAGGAAGTCCTTGACGAGGAAGCTGTGCCGGCGCTCGGTATCGCGGTCGTGGAAGAGGACGGTCCTGTCTGGGTCGATGCGTTGGGCAAGGCAGATATCGCCGGGGACAGGGATGCGACGCCGGATTCCATGTTCCGGATCGGCTCGACGTCGAAGATGTTCGTCGCGCTGGCGGTGCTGAAGCTGGTCGAGGAAGGCCGATTGTCACTGGACGACAGGGCGGCTGATTTGGCCCCGGAAATCGAATGGGACAACCCCTGGGCGGATACCGATCCCGTTCGCATCGTGCACTTGCTCGAGCACACGACCGGCTGGGATGACATGCACCTGGTCCAGTATGCGAGCAGTGACCCTGCGCCCCTGACGCTCAAAGAGGGCCTCGACCTGCATCCGCACTCCCGTAAGTCTCGCTGGAAGCCGGGTACTCGGTCGTCCTACTGCAACTCCGGCCCGCCGGTGGCGGCCTATATCGTTCAGAAGATCACCGGGCAGGACTTCGAGGACTATGTCCGGGAGAACTTCTTCGACCCGATGGGTATGGAGACGATGACCTACCGCCTGTCCGGAGAAGTCGAGAAGCGCGGCGTCACGCTGTACCAGGGCGGCGAGCCTGAGGACTACTGGCACATCAGCCTGCGTCCTTCCGGCTCGATCAATGCGTCGCCGAAAGACATGGCAAAGTTCGTCCGTTTTTTCCTCGAACGCGGCCGCGTGGATGGGGAGCCGCTAGTCAGCGAAGCCTCGATTCGGCGCATGGAAACGGTGGGTTCGACGCCCGCCGCCGCCGCAGGGCAAGCCACGGGATATGGCCTGCACAATTACACCTCGACGTATGAACGCTGGGCATTCCGCTCGCACAACGGCGGCGTCAATGGCGGCCTGTCGGATCTGTCCTACTTGCCCGAGGCCGGTCGTGGCTATCACTTTGCGATCAACTCAGCTAATGGCGAGGCCTTCGGCAGGATCAGCCGACTCGTCCGCGGCTACCTGACGCGTGACCTGGAGCCGCCCGACGCGCCGGAGCCGGTCGAACTCGCGCCGGTGCACACGCAGCTGGCCGGGCTTTACCGGGCCATCAACCCGCGCCAGGAGGTGACGCGCTTCCTCGATTATCTGCTGAACATCCAGTGGCTGTACGTCGACGACGGCAAGCTGGCCCGACGCGGGCTGTTGGGCGGCGAGGTGCGTTATTTCCTGCCGGTTGCCGACCGGCTGTTCATGGAAGAGGAGTCCGGGCTGGTCTCGATGTCTGCCGTAGAGGATGCGCTTGCCGGCCCGGTGATTCACGCCAACACGCGGGTCTTGCAGAGGGTCTCGCCGCTGGTGGTCTACGGGACCCTGGCGATTGCAGTCCTGTGGGCAGTGTCGATAGTCATTTCCATTCCCTACCTGCTGGTCTGGGGTGTGCGCAGGCTGCGCGGCCGGATTCCCGGCGGCGCGACGATCCGCGTCAGGACCTGGCCTCTGCTGGCCGGCTTGAGTTTTTTGGTTTTCTTCGGCTTGCTCGCGGCGACTATCAGCGATCCTTTCGATTCACTGGGCAAACCGACTGCCGTGTCGATCATGGTATTTGTCGCTTCGTCGGCCTTTGCAGTCTTCGCCGCGCTGGGGCTCGCGGAAGCCTGGTGGGCACGCAAAACACCGATGAATCGGGTGAACTACTGGTACTCGGCGACGTCGTCGGTACTCCACGTGCT
>JAZBNZ010000283.1:0-2162 GCA_036350895.1 Woeseiaceae bacterium | reverse complement strand
GGCCGGCAGGTGGCGACCGTCGGACGCATCGAGGCGTTCCCAGGAGCCCCGAACGTCATTCCGGGCGAGGTGCGCATGAGCCTCGAGATTCGGGATCTCGACGCCGACAAGATGCAGAAAGTCTTTGACCTGGTCCGCGCCGAGGCCGACAGCATCGCGGATGCGAGCGGCACGACGATCGACTTCGAAGAACTTGACGTCGCCGCCCCTCCCGCACCGACCGACGAGGGCATGCGCAGCGTCATTGCCGGTGCGGCGGACAAACTCGGACTCTCGTGGCGTCCCATGCCGTCCGGCGCCGGTCACGACGCCCAGGACATGACGAAGATCACGCCGACCGGCATGATTTTCGTCCCCAGCGTCGGCGGCATCAGCCATTCACCGAACGAATTCACGTCGGCCGAGGACATGGCGAATGGCGCGAGCGTCCTCCTGCATACCGTCCTGGCGATCGACGCTGGCAGCTGAGCGCCCCCAGCAGGCACAAAACCTCCCTCTAGAGCGACTCCGCGATCGACAGCTTGCGCAGAGTCGACCGCCGCTTGCGGTGATGCGCCCCCATCCGGGCCAGCACGTCGCTGAGGAAGCGGGTCGTTTCGACGATATGGGCGCCCTTGTTGAGCATGACGCACTCCGCACGCTGACTGGCCGCGGCGTCAGTCACTTCGGCCCGCGTGGGCGCTCCCGTCTTGGCGAGCCCCTCCAGCACCTGCGTCGCCCAGATCAGCGGCACGTGCGCGGCCTCGCAAACCCAGAGAATTTCCTCCTGCACCTCGGACAGGCGCTCGAAGCCGACCTCTACCGCGAGATCGCCGCGAGCCACCATGATGCCGATAGGCGGTGAGCGCATCGCCGCGAGGAGGATTCTCGGCAACCATTCGAAGGCCGCACGGTTCTCGATCTTGAGGACCACGCCGATGTGCTGGGCGTCGAGGCGGGTCAAATGCTCCTCGAGCATCAGCACGTCGTCCGGGTGGCGGATGAACGACATCGCCACGATATCCACGAACGGCACGACCTCTTCGAGATCCCGTATATCTTTTTCGGTCAGCGCATCGACCTCGAGCCTCGTGTCCGGAAAATTGATGCCTTTCTCTGCTCGCAGGCGGCCGCCATCCGGCCCCGTATGCGTGATCTCGACGCTCATCTCACGGCCGTCGTTGCGGCGGATGACCCCGCCGATAGACCCGTCGTCGAACCAGACCGGCTCGCCCTCCCCGGCCAGGTCGAAGGCCTCGCCCAGCGTGCAATGAATGCGGGCCGGGCCGGTCGCGGAATAGTCTTCGTCCCGTGGCGCGGCCGAGCCGAACTCGAAGTCGCGAACCAGGATCAGTTCGTCACCGATCTCGAGGCGTATGGGCTCGTAGGCCTCCGGCAACATGCCGATCTTGATGCTGCCCTTCTTCTTCGTGTCGCGCCGGATACGCATCGGCAACCCTGTGATCAGGTAGGCCGTACGCTCGCCCTCGGCGATGAAACCGCCGTCGACGTCGTCGACGATCACGAGGTCACGCTTCTTGCCACGCGCATCCCGGAAATGGAGCTCGTCGCCGACCCGGAGTTTACTCAGGGCCGCCCCGCTGACCGGTAACAGGCCGTCCGCCGGACCCGGCCGGCTGTCATCGCTGCTCGAAATCCAGACCCGCCCCGGCCGGATCGTACGGCCGAACGCGTCACGCATGGGCTTGACCTTGAGAATACGGCCAACCGGCTCGATGGGCCCGGTTCGGACCTTCGGACCGGCGAGGTCCGCCTGCACGAGACAGGTCAGGCCCGTTCGCTCCTCAGCGGCCCGCAGGTTGGCGACCATTGCCCGCCAGGCTTCTGCCGAGTCGTGCGCGCAGTTGATCCGCATGACGTTCATCCCGGCACGCAGAAGATCCTCGACGAGCCGCTGGTCGGTCGCCGCACTGCTCGGCATCGTCACCATGATGCGCACGGCCCGCTCGCCGGCTTCAGGGCCCAGCAGCGCCGTCGCATTGTCCCGGAGTATCAGCGGACCGGAGTGAAAGTCCACGGGCTCGTCGGGCCGTTCCGTCCGGTCACTCTCGTTGAGCAGCTCCAGTATTTCGATGACCCGGTCGAGCGATGCCAGCACGTGCGATTCGCAGATGCCGAGCGAGGCCAGGCCGAGCGACATCAGGTCCAGTTGCAGAGGCCGG
>JAZBNZ010000282.1:0-2629 GCA_036350895.1 Woeseiaceae bacterium | reverse complement strand
TATTCCGGGTCGCAGGTGGCGAATTCGCGGCTCCAGTCGATCGACAGCCCCAGCGGTTTCATCTGGTCGCGCATGTCGGCGATATTGCCGTAGGTCCAGTCCTTGGGATGGCCGCCGATCGCCATTGCGGCATTCTCGGCGGGCATCCCGAAGGCGTCCCAGCCCATGGGGTGCAGCACGTTGTGACCGGTGGCGATCTTGTAGCGCGAGATCACGTCGCCCATGGTGTAATTGCGGACGTGGCCCATGTGGATGCGGCCCGAGGGATAGGGAAACATCTCCAGCACGTAATACTTGGGCTTGTCGGCGCTCCGCACCGCCTTGAAGGCGTCGTGTTTCTGCCACGCCTGCTGCCAGCGCGCTTCGATGTCCGATGGGGTGTAACGCTGCATGCGTCGTCCTCTACAAATGGCGGGGCGGGCCACGGTGCCCCGGGCCACGCGCAGTTCTGTTGTCTGGTCGGAAGTGTCTTACAGTCTGTTGTCGGCGATGCGCAACTGCCGTGCACGGGTGAGGATCGCATCCTCGATCGCGCGCACTGTGGCGGCATCTGCCGGCGCATTGCGGGTCTGCAGCGAGACGTTGAGCGAACGCGCGTTCAGCGCCGGGTCGTCGATCAGCACGGTAGCGCGGTAGGCGCGGCTGCCGCCGGGCGGCGTGCCAAACCCGGTGATGATGACGCCGGTGAAGGGGTCGACCGATTCGACGGGCAGGAACTCAAGGACCTCCAGCGACGCGGCCCACAGGTACTTGTTTACCGGAACCACGTTCTCCTGCACCCGGTTCGCGGCGAAGGCCTCCCAGATTGTCGTCTGTCCGATGGCGTCTTCTTCGCGGCCACTGACCCGCCGTTCGTCGGGCGTCGACGACAGCGACTGCGGGCGCGCCCCGCAGGACACCAGAACCGAGCAAGCCAACAGTGAAACGACGCAAGCGACCAACTTTTTGCTCACGGACAACGCCCTCCGAAAATTCCTGCGGACGATATCCCCGTTTCCTGGAAGCGGCAAGGGCAGTGGCAGATCCGATCCGTGCTGCGCGGTGGCTTCAGGGGTGTGGCAATCGCGCATCAGCTACCCCAAAACGTTTACGGGAACCCGTAGGCCGCTTGTAGATCGAGAGCTTGCAGGACTAAACGTCTGCTTATTCCGAGGCCTGAATGAACAGGCTCGGCGAAATTCTAATCCTGAGGGTAAGACAATGAAAAAACTTCTTATCGCTTCGACGGCACTGGTCGCAACAGCCAGCGTCGCAGCGGCCGACGTTACGTTCGGTGGTTACGGCCGTTTCGGCCTCATCTACCAAGAGAACGACGGCACGACGGGCGTTGACGAAACGCGCCTGGAGAACCGGTTCCGTCTCGACATCCGCGGCACGACCGAATCTGACGGCGGCGTCGAGTTCACCGCACGTGTCCGTATCGAATCCAACGACACTGGCGATGGCCAGGTTGGCGCAAGCAACGTGGAAGCACCGGAATTCGGCGTGTCCGCAGGCGGCTTCAGCCTTTTCGTGGGCGACACCTCTGACGTGCTCGACTCCGGCGACATCGTCGACTTCTACGGCGACGCAGCCAGCTTGACCGCCGCATTTGCGGAACTTTCGTCCGGCTTCAGCTTCGACAACTTCCCGGCATCCGGCTTCGGCAACCCTGGCCCGCGTGACCCGGTCGTCAAAGCAGACTACCGTGTTGGCGCGTTCACCATCGCGGCGTCCTACCAGCACAACGCACGCGACGACGCTCGTGAAGAGTACATGATCGGTGCACGCTACGACATCAGCGACGCAATCGGCGTTGGTCTCGTCTACGGTGACCAGAACGACGGTGCGACCATCGACAGCGACTTCTGGGCACTTGGCGTTGACGGCTCCTTCGGCGCATTCGGCTACGACGTCCTGATCGCAGACTCCTCCGCAGCGTCGCAGGATGACGTGGCAATGGCTCTCGGCCTGAACTACGCTGTCAGCTCCGCGACCTCGATCCGCTTTGTCGTCAGCGACAACGGTCTTGCGGACACCGCAACCGTGAACCAGACCACAGCCTACGCGATCGGTTTCCGCCACAGCCTCGGCGGTGGTGTGCAACTGGGCGGCGGCGTCGGCGTCGACTCCAGCGACAACACAGTTGCCGACCTGGGTGTTCAGTTCAACTTCTAAGTTGATCCAACACTCCTGAATTCGGGGCGTGCCTTTGGCGCGCCCCTTTTCATTTCAACCGGCCGCTTATCTTGTCGGAACACTGCAAGAAAGAAGGAGCAGCCCATGAGCCTCGACGAAATCAAGAACCAGATCGCAGCCGCCGAACAGGCAGCAGGCCGCGCGCCGGGGTCGGTCGAACTGATTGCCGTCTCAAAGGTGCAGCCCCTCGAGCGGGTCGAGGCGGTGCTGGAGGCGGGCCACCGCTGTTTCGGCGAGAACCGCGTGCAGGAGGCGGCAGGCAAGTGGCCTGCCTTCCGCGAGCGCTACCAGGGCATCGACCTGCATCTCATCGGCCCCTTGCAGAGCAACAAGGCCCGGCAGGCCTTCGAGCTGTTCCAGAGCTTCCACGCGCTCGACCGATTGAAGCTCGCCAAGACCTTCGCGCGGCTCGCGCAGGAAATGGGCCATTGTCCGGACCTGTTCATCCAGG
>JAZBNZ010000281.1:0-2458 GCA_036350895.1 Woeseiaceae bacterium | reverse complement strand
GCGTCAGTCGAGTATGACAAGACTCCGATTCGTCTACACTATGCTCCGACGAATCGGGAGTTTTCAATGAAATCAAATTGGTTTGCATTTGGAGCAATCGCCGCGGCGATCGGTGTAACTCTCGGCGCCTTCGGTGCTCACGCGCTGAAATCGCGGGTTACCGAAGACCTCCTGTCTGTTTTCGAGATCGGCGTTCGTTACCAGATGTATCACGCGTTTGCATTGCTCGCCGTTGCCTGGGCTGCGGGACGTTGGCCAGGTAGTTTGCCCAATGCATCCGGTTGGCTGTTTACCCTTGGAATTCTTCTATTCTCCGGCAGCCTGTATCTGATGACATTTACCGGTGTACGATGGCTGGGTGCAATAACGCCGGTCGGCGGGCTTTGTTTTATCCTCGGCTGGATAACCCTGGCCATGACTGCGCTTCGGGGTAGCTAGATGCCACAGTCGATGGAACGGGTTTCGGACCAGATCGAGCGTGACGAAGCGCCGACAAAAGCTCTGCAATCGCAGTTCCAGGATAATTGAGCCCGTCAGCAGCAACCCCGACCACCAGCCTCAAAGCCTGAAGTATCCCCCGCTCCTTCATATACTCCGCCGTCTCGACGGCGTAGGCGAACTCCTCGCCGAATTTCTCGCGGCACAACTCCAGCACGACGTCCCAGCGCTAGTTCACTACGAAGACGGATGCGAGATTGGCCTTGTAGCGGACGGTCATGGGATGTGTGGGCCCGAACAGGTCGCTCTGCCGGCGGATGCCCTCGCGTATCAGCGGCTCGACCACCTCGTAATTGCCCAGGCTATTCGCAGTCCCGCCTCTGCCGCAAAGATATCTTGCCTTGCTCCGAAAACAGGAGAATGATCAGGCACTGGCCTCAGCGATGGAGCCCGGCCAGCATCTCGAAGAGGATGTGGCTTCATGTGTGCTTCGCGTTTGCTTGCTCTACTCCTGGTTGGAGCACTTGGCCAGGTCGCCGGCTGTGCCTTCCAGGAGACAAGTGTGCGGCCGCTTGTCGCCGGGCAAGAGTTGCGGTCCCTGTGTGATCTCGGATACCCGCTGATCCTGCAAAACCGCGGCTTCTATCAGAGCAGCAACGGGACCGGTGAACTGCTCCTCGTCGCACACGTCGCGAACCGGCCCGTGGAGTCCTTCCTCGAATACCGCTCGGTGGCGCTGGACTACCGCCCCGATGACGGTCTGTTGGTCACCCTCACGGACGCCCGCGGCGCCGAGGAGACGGAGCTCATTCCGAGCGACTCGATCCGTTGCGCGGAAGATGCAATGGAGCTGGATTTGCCGGGGGATGTCTTCTATTTGTGGGCGTCTGTCGGCGTGAAGAGCAGGCGCCTGCGCCTCCAGGTCACCGAGGACGGTGGCCTGCTGATGCAGCAGCTGTGGGAGGAGAAGGGTATGGTCGCCGTGGTCATGCCGGTGAAGTTCACGGGCGACGGTTGGGCGAGTTTTCCGCCTTACGATCCCGTCAACCAACCCGTCGCCGGGCCCGGCGTGACCGTCCCGGGTATCGGCGACTGTCAGGACCTGTCTGGCGATTATTCGACAGACGGGGTCAGCGTTCGCCTCGACGGCTCGCTCGATCGGCGCTCGGCGAGCGACCAGTTCTTTCGCCCGGAGGTCGTGGGGAACGACGCCACAGAGGATGACGACCCGGCGGCAGTCCTCCTCAGGGTGCTTCATTCGACCGACGGCGGTATCGTCCTACACCTGGTTCTGCCCGACGGTCAGTACCGGGAGCGCACACTCTCGGCGGACACCGTAACCTGTGAAGCGGGCCAATGGCTGGCCACGGGCAAAAAGGACCGGTTACCCGCTTTCATGTTGCTGACCGGCTCTATTGGCAGCCGGGCGGAGAACTTGCAGCTGTTTCGCGACCGGGAGGGTGCGCTGCTCGTGCACGGGACGTTCAGGAGCGGCGGACTGCTTTTCCTTATCCCCACCGGCACGACCACCGAGCAGCTTTTCATGCGGTTCCCGCTGCTCGCGAATCAATAGACGAAGCGCTGCAAAGCGGTCACTGACTCCGTCATTCACGGCTGCGTAAGCCATTGATCTTTATTGGCGCTCGGAAACCTGTCACTCGATAGATTAGCCAGCGGTTGGAAGCCAGGCGGAGCCCACTGCTAATCGTGGTCGGGCGCAATGATGTCCAGTCGATAGCGCTATCCTGGCGGGACTTTCCCTTCGGAATAGGTCCACCAGACCGGAAGTATCGGCGCCAGCACGATGTGAAGCCGGATCGAGCCACCCGGCATCACGGCCAAGGTGCTCGAGAATCCGCTCGACGAGCCGCAAGAGGCACGCTGGCGAAACTTCCGCCGCCAACGCACGTCTACCGTATCCCCGGCTGCGGCATCGCGGACTTTGCGGCTCACCGCCGGGAACGTAACATTAGCGGTTTGGCCCGTCTCCGCGACGCGTGGGCGGTAACGTACCGATTCT
>JAZBNZ010000280.1:0-3657 GCA_036350895.1 Woeseiaceae bacterium | reverse complement strand
CGCCTGTGCGTGAGATATCGATCCAGCCGGGGAATCCGAATCGGCGCGCGATTGCGCTATGTCTCTGTCGTCAGCGGTATCGCGGTCGCGCCTTGAAGAGGCGCTCCTACAGCAGAAACATTCGCCATGACCTCAATCGTGGACTGTCGGAGCGGCTCTTCAAGCCGGGATGCCGATCCCGCGCGTCGAAGGCTGGTCGCAGTCGCGCCTTGAAGAGGCGCTCCTACAGCAGAAACATTCGTCGATGTCGAAATCGTGGACTGCAGGAGCGGCTCTACAAGCCGGGATGCCGATCCCGCGCGTCGAAGGCTGGTCGCAGTCGCGCCTTGAAGAGGCGCTCCGACAGCAGCAACATTCGTCGATGTCGAAATCGTGGACTGTAGGAGCGGCTCTTCAAGCCGCGACCGCGATGTCGTCGATCAGCGCGCGCAATTCGTCGGCGCTTGAACAGCGCCTCCAACAGCGGTTTCGTTGACATCCCTCAAAACAAAAAGGGCCGGGTGCTGCCCGGCCCTCGATACTGCATTCTATAAACGATTCGCTTACCGCCGTTCCCGCTCACTTAGCCAAACGCCACCACTCCCGTACACGAGCCGCTTGCCGTCCCACGACAGCGACGGACGCGTTTCGCCGGCACCGACCGTCTCGAACGGCACCGTCTCGCTCAGGTTCGTCGCGCGGCGCCACCGGATGAACGGTTGCGCCCGTTTCGCGTAGAAGATATCGAAGCCCGACGTATCGTCGTCGCTGGACGGCCGGTTCGAGGCGAACACGATCTCCCGCCCGTCCGGGCTCACATTGGGCTGCTGGTCGTCATACCCGGTATTGATCGGTGAGGGCAGGCGGACACCGGGGCCGAAGGTCCCGTCCGCCCGCATGTGGCTGCGATAGATGTCCTGGTTGCCGGTGTGGTAGTCGGTCGAGTAGAACAGGAACGTGCCCCAGGCGGTCTCGACCACCGACGGGCTGAACTCGGTGCCCGGCGTGTTCGGACCGTTCGGGTGGCAGCCGAGATTCTCCGGTGTGGTCCAGCCGGTCGCCGGGTTCTGCACGGCACGGAACATGTCGGCACCGCCGCAGCCATCGCGGGTCGATACGAAGTAGAGGCTGTTATCGGGCAACGGCGTCGGGCAGAAGTCGCCGGCCGCGGCATCGTTGATCGGGAAGGGCAGTGCGGCGCCAGGCTCGTAGGGCGCTCCCGCCATCGCACGCTGGTTCACGTAGATATCGAGCCCGGTGCCCGGGTTCCTCGCCGTGAAGATGAAGGTTCCGCCGGGTGATTCGATCGGGCAACCGCCGGGCACCTGTGCGCCGTCCGTGCGAAGCTGCGGTGTCGATGCGCCCCAGCTGCCGTACCACGGCTGGGCCAGCGCCGTCCCGGATACCAGTAGCGTGGCCGCCGCGGCCAGGATGGAGATTTTCGTGCCGGCTCCTTGTTTTCTTTCTTGTGTCATTTGCTTGTCCTCGTCGTCGTTGATTGAGTTCGATCTGCGGACAGGCCGCTGTCGGGGCGGCCGAAGAAGAGCCAGACTAGGCGACGCGGGGTCCCGAAATACTGAAATTCGACGAAAAGAACCCGTAAGAATCGCTAAACTTCAATGAAGCACGGCATTTGCCGTCGTCTTGCGGGAGGGTCGTCCCTATGGCCGCAGCACCTGAAAACTCGCCGGTTCGCTACGAAATCAACGACCTGGTCGTCGATACCGGCTCCAGACAGGTCACGCGGGACGGCCATTCGCTCAAGGTCGTCGGTCTGACCTTCGACCTGCTCGTCGCCCTCGCCGAGGCGGCGCCGGCCATGCTGAGCTACGACGCGCTGGCCGAACGCGTCTGGGACGGCCGCCCGGTGTCCCACGAAACCATGGCGCAGCGTGTCAAGATGCTGCGCGACGCGCTCGACGATGATGCCCGGGATCCCCGCTATGTCGAGCCGATCCGCGGCCAGGGCTACCGGCTGCTCGCCGACGTCGAGATCCTCGACGGGACGTCGAAGCCACGCTCGCGCAAACCGTGGTACGTGGCGGCAAGCATCGTGCTCGTTGCCGCGGCGCTGGTCCTCGGCAAGGACGTGTTCGTCGCCGACGGTGACGTCGGCCTCTCGGTCGCCGTCCTGCCGTTTGCCGACATGAGCGAGTCGCAGGACCAGCAGTTCCTCGCCGACGGCTTCGCCGAGGAACTCATCAATCGCCTGACCCGCTTCGAGGGTCTCGACGTCGCCAGCCGCACGTCGTCGTTCGCCTACCGGGCTGCCGGCACCGATACGCGCGCTATCGCCGATGAGCTCGGCGTCGCCACGGTGCTCGAGGGGAGCGTGCGCAAGAGCGAGGGACGGATACGCGTCACGGCACAGCTCATCGACGCGGCGAGCGGCTACCACCTCTGGTCGGACAGCTACGACCGCGAGCTCACCGATATCTTCGAAATCCAGGCCGAGGTTGCCGAGGCCGTGGCGGGCGCCTTCGGGGTCCGGATGGGCGTCGGGGACGTCAACGCGTTCAGCGGTGCCGGCACGGCGAACATCGAGGCCTACGAGGCTTACCTGCGCGCGGCTCATGTGCCGCCGTTCCCGCTGGCCAACTCGGATGAGCGTGTCCGGCTGCTCGAGCGCGCTGTCGAGCTTGACCCGGATTACGCGGCCGCCTGGGCGGCGCTGGGCCTGATCATTGCTTCCAGGATGTGGTTCTTCCCGGTCGATGACGCGCCCGGGATACTGGACAGGTCGATCCCGGTGCTCGAAAGAGCGATCGAGCTCGGACCGGATTCGGCCTTTGCCTACACGATGCTTGCTACCGCCAGCTACCCGACCTTCGACTGGCTGTCGAGCGAGCAGTATTACCTCAAGGCGATCGAGATCCTGCCGGGCGGCGTGGCGTTCGGACATTACGCGAACATGCTCATGCGTGCGGGGCGTTCCAGTGAGGCGTTACGCTACACGCAGCGTGCGGCAATTGCCGAACGCAACGCGGGCGGTTCGGGCGGGATGGTCGCCTGGATCTACATGGCAACCGGCGATCTCGACAAAGTACGCGCAATGAGAGATACGTCGTCCGGAGCGTCCCCCGATGCGTTGCCGTTCTCGTTCATTGTGGCCATCAACGGCGGCGACATCGAAGCAATGCGGCAGGAGCTGATCAGCCTGCCGCCCGCTACGGCCGTTGCGAGCGTGCTCCGGGAGCGGCTACTCGACGTCCTCGATACGCCCGGGCAGGCGTTGGAACTGCTGCGATCCGTGCATGACGATCGCGAGGTGATGTGGCCGTCGAAGTACCACGACATTGCGCTGCTGGCGGCATTCTTCGGCGATCCCGACTTTGCGCTGGAGGCGATGGCCTACGAGGCACGCAAGACGACGATCCGCTACGGTGCGCTGTGGTTCCCGGTGATGTCGGAGGTCCGCAAGCTGCCGGCATTCAAGCAGCTCGTCACCGACGTCAACCTGGTCGAGTACTGGCGCACCCACGGCTGGACGGATCACTGCCGCCCGCTCGGCGACGAGGACTTCGAGTGTTTCTGAAGGCCGCAGGAACGTGTTGGAGCACGCGCCGGGCGATTGCGCCGCCGTTGGAATCGCGCCGTGTTTGAAGTCATCGCGGTCGCGGCTTGAAGAGCCGCTCCTACAGTCCGCGATTCATCGGTGCCGAACGCTTCTGCTGTAGG
>JAZBNZ010000279.1:0-7830 GCA_036350895.1 Woeseiaceae bacterium | reverse complement strand
TACACCGATCGCCGCGGCGATTGCTCCAAATGCAAACCAATTTGATTTCATTGAAAACTCCCGATTCGTCGGAGCATAGTGTAGACGAATCGGAGTCTTGTCATACTCGACTGACGCAATCTTTTCTGACTCAGCGGCGGACGCGGCTACGGTATCCGAACTTAATAGTCCATACCATGAAAGTCGGCTTTATCCGGCAACCTAGTTCGGCCCGATCTGCACGCCAGACTCTGCGACTATCTGTTCAAGCCGCTGGGGATCGGTGTTCTGAATCGGACTTCGCGTAACGGATACTTGAGCGCCTGGAAAAGCGCTAGGCAATAATTCGTCTCTCCATCTTCCAAAGTCTCTCCAGTCCTCGACTCCGAGAGTCTCTAGGCCATTGTTATAGAGAATTAGTTCGAATGAGGACGTTTGATTCTCAGCGTCAGAATTCAAGATAAATAGAACCGACGAGTAGGAAATCGGATCACCATCGTAACGCCATCCGAAGGACCTCCTACCTTTCTGCGCCAGTCGTGCCTCGTGATCTCCAGAAAGAACAGTAAAGCCCTGCTCATAGGCCAATTTTTCGATCTCACGATACACGGTATCTCGAGGAGTGGGGTTGTCTAGAGTTACCTCGAAGCGCACGTCAGGGAGGGGACGACCGTAGTCGAACTTTTTGGCAAATTCACCGTCGCATGCAACTGTTGCAATTGCTAGAAAAGTGATCAACGACAGGGCGCGACAGCGCAAGTGATGAACCGACTCAATCATAAGTGCAGGCTCCCACTCCAGCAAGTTGACGTTGAATCCACCGATCTATCCTCGAGAAAATTGTGACTCCACCGACTTCATTGAGACCGACCCACTCCGGCCGATTATAACCTTCACCGTGAGTTGCAATTTCAATCCACTGCGTCGACGTACTCTGCCTGGTCTTCCTATGAACATACGAACAGCGAGAAGGATTTTGAGGATCAGGGCCATTGATCTCTTGCCAGTCCGCTCGGTCTTCCGCGCATCGTTCGGCGGCACGCTATTTCATACGTTCCAAGCCCTCGCTTTGTCCGGTCGGAGCCTGTGCCCCTGACGAAATAGCAGCCCCTCAACGTCGAGTTACTGGCAAAGCAGCCGTTTGTCTGGAAGGAAGCTGGTTTCTGGCAGTTTCTAGCGTAATCCGGAGGCGGGCGGGACCCTCGACACCACCTAAGGGAAGGACCCGTCGATAGGCTAAGTCATCGTTACCAAAGCGGATTTCGGGAAGAAACTCAGCGATTATGGGGCCCTGCCGGCAGTGTGGCGGGAAGCTTCGGGTGATCGCCAGTATCGAGGAATCCGCAGTGATTGAGCGGATTTTGGACCATCTCGGCCGCACCGCGGAGACCGTCGATCCGGCACATCCGAGCCGCGCGCCGCCGCAGGGCGATCGTCTGGTCTGACCGCTTCGTCCTGTTCATCACCACCCGGGCCCGTGCCGGGACGGGCGGGTGTTGGCTTGCGCCGTGATGCGCTGGCATTTCCGGGTGAAAGGGGAAGATTCAGGCGCCTGAACGGCGAGGGGTCGGGCCGTCTCCGCCCGATGGCGGCAACGATCTGCCGTCGTCGGGCCGGCTTCAGGCGGTTTCAGCTCGCTCCGACGATTTCGCTCCTGACATAATGACCGCTTATACGTACTATCCGCCGCACTATCCGCTCGTGACCCAGATTCTGATGCAGGAAACGAAAAGGACAGGACTGCCGCATTCCCAAATGTCCTGAGATTGTTGTCGTTGTTCCATTGCTCTACGACGTTGAGTAACGTATTATTCATTTTGAATAATTGATGGGTTAGGTAACAATGGCAACTACATCATTGAGCCTCGGCGGGCACTGGGAAGAATTCATCAAGCAAGAGATCAAGAGCGGCCGATACTCGACGGCGAGTGAAGTCGTGCGAGACGCGCTTCGTGAACTCGAAGATCGGGGAAAGCGACTCGAGGCGCTTAGGGCACACCTGGCCGAAGGGGCCGGGCAAGCGGCCAGAAAGGACTTTGTCAAAGGCTATGATATCGAGTCAGTCATCGAGCGAACCAAAGATCGGGCATGACGGCCCAACTCCGGCTCACACCGAGAGCGGCTGCAGATCTCGACGGGATTGCGGACTACACGTTTGAAGAGTGGGGGCCGGCGCAGATGGAGGACTACCTGCGGTCCCTGAACAAACGATTCGAGTGGCTGGCCCGGAATCCCTTCGCAGGCCGCGAACGAGACGATGTTCACCCTGGATACCGGAGCTTCCCTGAAGGTAGCCACGTCATCTTCTATATCATCAGCGAAGAGTACGTCGATATCATTGGCATACCGCACAAGTCGATGGACATTGGACCCGGTATCTTCTGAACTGTGGAACGTGCTTCTGGGTACAATTCTGGCTACAAATCGTGCCGGATAGCCCCGGATTTCGATGGACATGTCCGGACCGGAAAATTAAAATAAACAAAGACCTATGAGTACAACCTCACCTACTAAAGTACTTTTCGTGTGCATGGGCAATATCTGCCGGTCGCCGACGGCGGAGGGCGTGTTCCGCCACATTGCGGCCGAGGCCGGGCTCGCCGAGTCGCTCTTTATCGACTCGGCCGGCACGCATGCGTATCACGTCGGTGAGCCACCGGACCGGCGTTCGCAGGCGGCGGCCGAGCGGCGCGGCTATGCGCTTGCCGAGATTCGCGCGCGGCGCGTGGCGCCCGAGGATTTCGAGCGCTTCGACCTGATACTCGCAATGGACCGTGACAACCTCGCCAACCTGCGAGCCGTCAGCGAGGAAATGCACCACGAAAAGATCCGCCTGTTCCTGAGCTATGCATCCGGCAGCGACGACGAGGTGCCGGACCCGTATTACGGCGGTGCCACGGGTTTCGAGCGCGTACTCGACCTGGTCGAGGATGCCTCACGCCGACTCATCGACGAGTTGCGGGTCAAGTCATAAAAAAACGGCCCGACGCCGCTGGCGCCGGGCCGTTCGTGACTCGCTTGCTTACTGATCCGACGGCGGGTTCGTTCCGGAATCCGGTGTCGGCTTCTTGTCCACCTTCGCACCCTCGGATGCCGGTGCTGACGCCTTGTCAGGCGACGGCTTGGCGGGCGGTGCGATGGGTTCCCACGGCAGCAGCCCTCCCGCGGCACCCGGTTCGGCGCCTTTCTGAGCCGGCTTGTCGTCCTTGGGACGGCCGTTGCCGCGCTTGTCGTCTGCCGGTTCGCCCTGCGGTTTTTCGGGCTTGCCGCCGTCGTCCGGCGCGGCCTTCGCCGGCTCGGCATCGCGCTGCTTCGGTTCGCTGGCCTTCTTGCCGCCGTCGTCCGCCGGGCGCGCCGGTTTCGACTCGCTGGTCTCGGCCCCGCCCTTATCGCCGCCGGTAGCCCGGTCGGCGGCAGGTTTCGGTTTCTCGTCACCGCGGTCCGGGCGAGATGACCCGGCGGGTTTCGCCTCAGCAGCGGCTTGCTCCGGCTTCGCGTCCTTCTGCGGCTCGGCCGACTCGGGCTTACGGGAATCCGCCGTGGCCCGATCCTGTTTCGGGGCCGATGTCGGTTTGTCCTCGACCTTCGACTTGTCAGTCGACTGTGGTTGGTCTGCCGCCTGCGACTTGCCTGCCGATGCGTCGCGCGTAGACGGCTTGTCGGAAGCCTGGTCGCCGCCGTTCGCCCTGGCCGTCTGTGCCGGTGCGTCGCCGCCATCCTGCGAACGCCGCCGCCGGCGTCCGCCGCGGCTGCGACGGCTGCGGGAACTCTTCTTCTTCGTCGATTCTGTGCCGCCTGTATCGTCTTTCGGCGATTCGTCCTGGCCGGGACCCTGCTGCGTGGAGCCGGTGTCGGCGTCGCGCTTGCTCGTTTGCTTCCTTGCCGTCTTCTTGGTCTTTTTCTTGGTCTTTTTCTTCGTGGATTTCTTGCGGGTTTCACCGTCCGTGCCCCGCGTATCCCCGCTGTCGCCGTCGCGGCTGCTCTTCGAGCGTCGGCCGCCGCGCGAACGCGTCGTCTTCTTGCCGCGCTCGCCCTGCTTGCCGGAGCCAGACTGGCCACCACGCCGCTTGCCGGCGGGTTCTTCGGATTCTTCCGCGCCGCCACCGAACAGCCCGGCCAGCCAGCTGAACAGGCCTTTCGGCTCGGCCGGCTTCTCGGCGACTTCGGGCTCGCGGCGCTGCGGCGCCGGCGTCGACGGCTTGAGCGTCGCGACGGCCGCTGTCTCGGCGGGTGCGCGCTCGTGGATCGCCTGCGGCACGACCGGCTCCGGTGCGGCCTCGGTAAGCTGGTAGCTCGCGCCGGCGTTTTCCGGCAACTCCGTCTGGTCGTCGCGGACGCGGCGCACCTCGTAGTGCGGTGTCTCGAGGGCCGGGTTTGCGATCAGTACGACCTGCATCTGGTTGTCGGTCTCGAGGTTCTGCACCCAGTCGCGTTTCTCGTTGAGCAGGTAGGTCGCGACCTCGACCGGCAGCTGGGCGATGACCTTGGCCGTGCGTTCCTTGCGCGCTTCCTCGCCGATGATCCTCAGGATCGCGAGCGCGAGCGACTCGACGCTGCGGATCGTGCCGAATCCCGAGCAGCGCGGACAGGTCTGGTAGCTGGACTCGCCGAGCGACGGCCGGAGCCGCTGCCGCGACATCTCGAGCAGTCCGAAACGGCTGATCTTGCCGATCTGTACCCGGGCGCGATCCTGGCGCACGGCCTCGCGGAGTCGGTTCTCGACCTCGCGCTGGTTCTTCTGCGGCCCCATGTCGATGAAGTCGATGACGATGAGCCCGCCGAGATCCCGAATCCTGAGCTGTCGCGCGATCTCGTCGGCGGCTTCGAGGTTCGTGTTGAGTGCCGTCGCCTCGATGTCGCCACCCTTGGTCGCGCGCGCCGAGTTGATGTCGATCGACACCAGCGCCTCGGTATGGTCGATGACGACGCTGCCGCCGGAGGGCAGGTTGACCGAGTGCGCGAAGGCAGATTCGATCTGGGTCTCGATCTGGAAGCGTGTGAACAGCGGTACCGGGTCGGTGTAGTGCTTGAGCTTGCGCGCGTTATGCGGCATGACCTGTTCGACGAACTCGAGCGCTTCCTTGTAGGTGGCCTCGTCGTCGATCAGGATCTCGCCGATCTCGTTGGTGAGATAGTCGCGCAGCGCACGGACGACCGCATTGCCTTCCCGGTAGATAAGGAACGGCGACGGCCGGTCGATGACCCGGTTGTCGAAAAAGGCGCGCCATACGGCCATCAGGTTCTCGAGATCCCACTGCAGTTCCTCGGGACTGCGGTCGATGCCCGCCGTGCGCAGGATGACGCTCATCCCTTCCGGCACTTCGATGTCGTTCAGCGATTTCCGGGCGAGATCCCGGTCCGAACCGACGATGCGTCGGGACACGCCGCCGGAGCGATCCTTGTTGGGTTTGAGGACGATGAAGCGTCCGGCGAGGCTGACGAAAGTCGTCAGTGCGGCACCCTTGTTGCCGCGTTCTTCCTTGTCGATCTGGACGACGATGTCCTGACCTTCCCGGAGAACCTCCTTGATGTTCGGCTTGCCGCCGCCCGACGGTTCCTTGACGAAATACTCCGGCGATATTTCCTTCAGCGGCAGGAAGCCGTGGCGATCTGCGCCGTAATCGACAAAGGCTGCCTCGAGGCTGGGTTCGAGGCGAGTGATCTTGGCCTTGTAGATATTTGCTTTCTTGCGTTCGTTCGCCGGTCCTTCAATATTGAGATCGTAAAGGCGCTGGCCGTCGACCATCGCCATGCGCAACTCTTCTTGCTGAGTTGCATTGATTAGCATTCTTTTCATGTTGCCCTGCTTGTAAGTGAAGCGGCAGCAAGGCGGGCCCGGGGCCGATTTCGCGGGGGGCAGGGAACGGGCGGCCGTGACCCTGCACCGCCGGTGCAGGATTGTCGCGTCGTGTTAAGAGTGTCCGAACGAGATCGCGTACGATCAGGTTCAAGAAAAGGATCATTCTTGATTTCCCTGCGGTTGGTCCGCGAGGCGGCTCTGCCGGGGTAGTTCCGGAGACTGCTGCCGTTGAAACCAGGTCACGCGCGTTGCGAGACCAAAAACTCTATGATTGCGTAAACCGGGTATGACCGGGACGGTCATTGCCGGAACGCCCGAATGACATCCGCCAATGAGGCTCGGGGGCGCCATGGCGGCTTAATATAGCACAGTACGGACTCCCATCAAGTCATTGATCATGCATAAAAAGTCTGCAGACTCCGCGAGCGCGGGCGAGGTATTACGGGGTGTCCGCAAGCTGCGGATCGACGCCGACTCGGCCGGTCAGCGCATCGATAATTTCTTAAAGCGCATGCTGCCCGGTGTGCCGAAAGGACGCGTTTATCGCCTGCTGCGCCGCGGCGAGGTCCGCGTCAACGGCGGCCGTATCCGTGCCGAATACAAGCTCGAAGAGGGCGACGAAGTGCGGATACCGCCGGTCCGCATCAGCCCGGCCGGGCCGGGGCCCGATGCGCGGCTCGCCGAACGCCTGCTCGCGAGTGTGCTCTACGAGGACAAGCGCCTGCTGGTGATCAACAAGCCCGGGGGTATCGCCGTGCACGGTGGCAGCGGTATCAGCCACGGTGTCGTCGAGGCGCTCCGGCACGCGCGGCCGGACCTGAAGGACCTCGGCCTCGTGCATCGCCTGGACCGGGAGACCTCCGGTTGCCTCGTGCTCGCCAAGCGGCGCAGCGCGCTGCGCGAACTCAACGCGCTGTTCCGTGACGCCAGCGTCGAGAAGAACTACCTCGCGCTCGTCGCGGGGGACTGGCAGTTCGGCGACGTGCGACTCGATGCGCCTCTCAAGGTGCAGAATCGCAGGAACGGCGAGCGCCATGTCGTCGTCAGCGAGGACGGCAAGCCTGCGGCGACGCGCGTGCGCCTGTCACGCACCTACGGCGTTGCGAGTCTCGTGCAGTGCAACCCGGAGACCGGGCGGACACACCAGATTCGCGTCCACCTGGCGCATGCGGGACACCCGATACTCGGGGACGAACGTTACGGCGACGAGGCGGCCAATCGCGTGGCGCAGCGCGCCGGGTTGAAGCGCCTGTTCCTGCACGCGCAGTCGATTACGTTTCCGGACCCGAGCGGCAACGATCTGCACTTCACGGCGCCGCTCGCCGAGGACCTCGAGCAGTTCCTCGAAACGGGACTCGTGAGTATCCAGGACGGCAAGCGCGCGGGGCGCCGACGGTAGTCGCGGCTGGAGCTTTGCGAGGGTCGCCCGTCGGGACGGGCTCCAACAGTGGTGGCTTTCAGGACGGACTCAGGGAAGCAGGTAACCCAGCTGCAGGAGGCGATCGGCAACCCAGATCATCGGCAGTCCGACCAGGGCGGTGGGATCCTTCGTGTCGACCGACTCGAACAGCACGAAGCCCGCACCCTCGATCTTGAAGCTCCCGGCGCAGTCGTAGGGTTCGTCGTGTTTCAGGTAAGCCTCGGCGAGCCTGCGGTCGAAACGTCGGAAGCGCACGGTCGTGACGTCCGTGTGCTCGTAGCGGTTCCGTCCGACCGGGTCGAGGATGCAGACGGCCGTCAGGAAGGTCACGCTCTTGCCCGATGCAAGCAGCAACTGCTCGACGGCCTTCTGGTGACTGCCCGGTTTGCCGACTACGTGATTGTCGAGGACCGCGAGCTGGTCGGCGCCGATAATCAGCGCGTCGCGTAACGAGGCGGACGCGGTCTCGGCCTTGAGCCGAGCCAGCCGGCTGGCGAGTTCGGCGGGTGCCAGGCCCTCCGGATTGCTTTCGTCGACGTTCGGCGAGACGGCTTCGTAGTCGTCCAGGAAACGGTCGAGCAAGTCCCGCCGGTAGGGCGAGGAGGATGCCAGGACGATATTTCCGCTGGCG
>JAZBNZ010000278.1:0-6166 GCA_036350895.1 Woeseiaceae bacterium | reverse complement strand
GGCGGCCAACCTCAACCGCGACATCAGCATCCTGCAAAAATCGACGGAGCCCGACTACCTGCTTCGAGCGAGCATGGGCAACAAGTTCGTGCTCGGTGAGAGCGGCGACTGGGAGGCTGGCTTTTCGCTCGGCGGCCAGTACCAGCAGCAGTGGCGCTTCACGCGCCAGACGACGGCGGCGGTCGGCCAGCCCGACGAGATCAACGGCGTCGCCGACGAGTCGACCCGCAACATCAACATGTTCGGCACGCTGAACCTCGGCCTGAGTTTCACGGACGAGCACGAGATTTCGACGACGTCGCTTTGGCTGCGCAACACGGACGACGAGACCGAGATCTTCGACTTCTTCAACGAGAACCGCCTCGCCGGCGATGGCCTGAAGTTTCGCCAGACCCGCCTCGAATGGGAAGAGCGCGAGCTGGTCACCAACCAGATCCGCGGTACGCATCGGCTCGGCGCCAACACGAAGGAGCGGCTGCCGTTCCTGAACGCGCTCGGTTTTATCCCGGAAGACGCGGAAGTGAGCTGGTTCTATTCGCAGTCCGAAGCCGATACGAATATCCCGAACCGCGTCCAGATCGTCTCTGACCTGTTCCTCGACGAGAACGGCGAGATCATCGACCAGCGCCTGAGCCCGGGGTCGACCTCCGCCGACTTCCGCTTCACCGAGCTCGAGGACGAAGTCGAGAACTACGGCTACGACTTCATGGTGCCGTTCGAGTTCGGCTCGAACTACGTCGAGGTGACCGCCGGCGCCCAGCACGCCCGTAAGGCACGTCTCTACCGGCAGACCGAGTTCCAGATGGGCTACGGCACCGAGTCGCCGGACGCCACTTTCCGTGGCGAACTGGGTGACCTGTTCAGCGACGAGCGCCTGTTCGACACGATCCCGAACCCGGATCCCAACGTCGGCGTTCCCGGCAGCGAGATCTTCGTCAACCAGTTCGAGTTCAACCGGCAGGGCGCCGATACCAACAGCTACCTCGCGGCCACCATGACGGACGCGGCGTACGGGGCGATCGACTGGACGATCGCGGACACGTGGCGCATCGCAGCGGGTGCACGCTGGGAAGATTACCGGCAGGCCTCGGTGCCCTGGAACCCGTACGGGTTTACGCTGGGTGAGCCACAGGTCAACGCGGATTTCGAGAGCCCGCCCGAAAGCGGCAATATCACGCCCGAGGGGCTCGCAGAGATCGAATCCTGGTATTTCCAGGAAGACAAGGTGTACCCGTCCGTCGGCCTGACCTACATGGGCTCGCTGTGGGCGGATACGTTCCAGCTGCGCCTGGGCTACAGCGAAACTGCGGTGCGCCCGGACCTGCGCGAGATCACGGCGGCGAGCTACATCGACCCGATCACGGGCTTTTTGACCCGCGGTAACGCCGACGTGCGCCCGGCCGACGTCGAGAACATCGATCTCCGCGCCGAGTGGTTCTTCGCGAACAGCGACCTGTTCTCGATCACCATCTTCGACAAGCAGATCAGCGGCCCGATCGAGTTCTTCGAGACGCTCGGTTCAGACACGACGATTGCCCGCGAGATCGAGAACGCCGAAGCGGCGTCGATACAGGGCGTCGAGGTCGAGTGGCTCAAGGAACTGGGTTTCCTGGGCAAGTGGGCGGAGCCGTTCTTCCTCCAGGGTAACTTTACCTACCAGTGGGACCGTGAGATCGTCATCGGTGCCAACGCGCCGGCGGTGAGTTGCGAACCCCGGGATGCGGACGGAAACGCGCTTGCCGGCGACTGCGTGCTGTCGGGCGCCTCCGAGTATGTCTTCAACTTCACGCTCGGTTTCGATTCGCTCGACTCGAAGCACACGCTCTCGCTCGTTTACAACACGTTCAGCGAGCGCCTGTTCGCTTACGGGTTGCCTGGCAGGGCGGATGCCTTCGAGCAGCCGTTCAACTCGCTCGACATCAACTACTTCTTCTACCCGACCGATCGCATGACCTTCCAGATCCGAGCGCAGAACCTCCTGCAGGATACGATCAAGATCAAGCGGGGCGACATCACGACCTTCGAAGAAGATCCGGGCACCAACATCGGCGTGCGCTTCATCTGGGGCTTCTGATCCCCTCTGCTCGTCGTCACCGGCAAGCACAAAAAAAACCCCGCTTCGTGCGGGGTTTTTTTGTGGCCGTCGAACGACCGCTCAGTCCTTCGGAATGATTATCTTCTGACCCGGATAAATGCGATCCGGATTCTCGATGATGTCCTTGTTGGCTTCGTAGATCTTCATGTAGGCCGATGCCTTGCCGTAATACCGCTTGGCGATGGCGCCGAGCGTGTCGCCGCTGACGATCTCGTAGTACTCGGCAGGTTCCGGCTCGGGCTCTTCGGGTGCGGGCGGCGGAACCTCGATGCCGGCGGCGTCGACGCGTTCAACGCCCTTGACGTTGCCCGCGATGGCGATCGCGAGATCTTTCGTGGGCTGATTGATGGCCTTGCCCCGGAGCGTGGCGACGCCGTCGTCGAAATCGACCTCGAGATTCGACAATCCGCTGGTCTTCACTTCGAGGTGTTCCTTGATGTTGCGTGCCGCCTCGGCATCGGTGTTGAAGAGCTTGGCGCCCGCGTCTTTCATGAAATCGAGAATACTCATCGAAACTCCCTTGTTGCTGTCCCGCCCGGAGATGGTCGTGGATTCACAGTGTGAACATACCCCACGGCGCCGGAATCGTACAGAAAGACCCGCTTGCCGGGCGGTCGCCGTTATAATTGCTGCACGCGAAGGAATACGGATACCGTCGCATGCCGACGATGCTCAAACGACTTGCCGCCGCGTTGCCGGCTCTCTGGCTCGCCGGCTGCGCCGTCAATCCCGTCACCGGCGAGAGCCAGTTCATCACGGTGAGTCCCGCCCAGGAAATCGCGATGGGCGAGCAGGCCTACGGGCCCTCGCAGCAATCGCAGGGCGGTGTCTACGATCTCGATCCCGAGCTCACCGCCTACGTGAAGAACGTCGGCGCGCGGGTCGCGGCCTATGCCGAGAATCCGCTGCCCTACGAGTTCGTCATCCTCAACAACTCGGTGCCCAATGCCTGGGCGCTGCCGGGCGGCAAGATAGCGATCAACCGCGGTCTCCTGACCGAGCTCGGCTCGGAGGCCGAGCTGGCCGCCGTGCTCGGCCACGAAGTCGTGCACGCTGCCGCCCGCCACGGCGCCCAGCAAATGACGCGCGGCATGCTCAGCCAGGTGCTGGTCGCGACGACCGCCGTGGTTACGGGCAACAGCGGCTATGGCGACCTGGCCGTCGGTGGCGCCGCGACCGCCGTCCAGCTAGCGCTGTCGAAGTACGGCCGCGGCGCCGAGCTCGAATCGGACGAGTACGGCATGTTCTACATGTCGAAGGCCGGCTATGACCCGGAGGGGGCTGTCACCCTCCAGGAAACGTTTCTGCGGCTGAGCGAGGGCCGGAACCAGGACTGGCTCTCCGGGCTGTTCGCGTCGCATCCCCCGTCAGGGGCTCGCGTCGAGGCGAATCGCAAGACCGCGGCGAGGCTGCCCGCCGGCGGTGAGCTGGGGGTCGAGCGCTATGCCGCTGCGATGCGGCAGACCCGGGCGGCAATGCCGGCCTATGAAGCCTACGACCATGGCCGGCAGGCGCTGGCCGATGACGACACCGGCAAAGCCCTTGCGCTCGCCGAGAAGGCGCTCGATCTGCTCCCCGCGGAGGCGCACTTCCACGCCCTGCGCGGCGACATCCGGCTGCTGCAGAAAGACTACGCGGCGGCCGAGACAAACTACACGCGCGCCATCGATCGGCGCGACGGTTTCTTCTACTACCCGCTGCAGCGCGGGATCGCCCGCAAGGAACTCGGCAAGGCCGACGCAGCACGCGCCGATCTCGAGCAGAGCGTCGCCATCATGCCGACGGCCCCGGCCTACTACAATCTCGGCGAGCTCGCCGAGGCGCGCGGCGACCTCGACGCGGCACGGGAGTATTACGGCGCGCTCGCGAGCGAGCAGGGCGCCTACGGCGACGCCGCCCGGAAACGGCTTGCGCGTATCGACCTGCCGCAAAACCCGTCGAACTACGTGCCATACAACTGCGTCGCGGACAGCCGCGGTAATCTCGTGGTCCAGGTGCGCAACGATGCGCCGGAACGCATCCGTAACGTCCGTCTCGAAGTGAGTTATACGGGCAGCGACGGGCTCACACGCAGGCTCGCCGAGACGATTCCGGGGCCGCTCGAGCCGGGCGAGATCGGCGCCGTCAACACGGGCCTGTCACCCTACTCGGGCAGCGGCTGCCCCGTCCGCATCGTCGGCGCCGAATTCGCCGACTGAGATTCCCCGGGCCCGGCCAGGCCGGTGGTTTGCCCGGGATCAGCGCGCCGGGGAGGCCGGTCGCCGGCCGGCCTGGCCGGGAAACCCGGGCCGCCGCTGGGAAGAGCGGCGGCGAAGTGGCAGAATCGGTGGATTCGGACAGTTACGGCCGGCCTCTCTTGAAGTACCAGATCCGCTATACGGTCCCCAACGCCTTCACATCGCTCAGCCTGCTGCTCGGCATCGGCTCTATCGTGACCGTGCAGGCGGGCAACCTGGAGCTTGCAGCCTGGATGATCGTCTGGTGCGGACTGCTCGACGTCATGGACGGCCTCTCCGCACGCCTGCTCAAGGCAACCTCGGACTTCGGCGCCGAATTCGATTCTATGGCCGATCTCGTGTCCTTCGGCGTCGCGCCGGCAATCCTCGTCCTCAACGTCGGTATCGAGGTCGGCGGCATCGATATCGGTTCCAACCAGTACTGGCTGCTGCTGGTCGCCGTGAGCGTCTTCGCGCTGGCCGGGGCAATGCGGCTCGCCCGCTTCAATCTCACCAACGAGACGCCGATCAAGGGCTGGTTCGTCGGCGTGCCGATCACTGCGACCGGGGGTGGACTGACGGCATCGATGGCGCTGGTGCTGCTCAAGCACCGGGATATCGCCGACAGCCTGCCGCTCAAGCTGTACCTGCCTGTCCTGATGTTCGTGCTGGCCATCGCGATGGTGTCCCGGATTCGCTTCCCGAAGATGACGATCTGGCCGAATCCCGTCATCAACGCGTTCCAGTTCGTCAACGTGATCCTGATCTACTACTGCGGGATTACCCGGAGCTATCCTGAATACCTGTTCGGGATCGGCCTGTTCCTGCTCGTGGCCGGTAGTATCGCCGGCCGCATGACCCGGACTTCCGCGCCTGCCTGAGTCGACGGCAGCGCGTCCATCCTCGGCTTTTCCCGGAGACATAATGCGCCCGTTTCTCTTGTCGATCCTTCTTCTCGCCGTTGCCGGCTGTGGCGACGCGCCCGAACCCGCTCCCGAAGCCGCGGCGCCCGCCGAACCCGCCGCCCCGTCGGGCGACGGCCTCGAGCGCCTGGACGGTTTCGTCGACCTGTACCGGGAAGCCGCGACCGGCAGGCTGCTCATCGGTATCGACAGCTTCGACACGCCGTTCCTCTACCAGTCCGCGCTGGCCCGCGGTGTCGGCTCCAACGATCTCGGTCTCGACCGCGGGCGGCTCGGCCCGTCCCACGTGGTCCGCTTCGTTCGCAACGGTCCGCGCATCCTGCTGATGGCCGAAAACCTCGAGTACCGCGCGACCAGCGACAACGCCCGCGAGGCACAGGCCGTCGCCGAGTCTTTCGCACGCTCGGTGCTCTGGGGCTTCGAGATCGTCGAGGAGCGCGATGGCGCTGTGCTCGTCGACGGCACCGATTTCTTCCTGCGGGACGCGGTGGGAGTCGCCGCGCGGCTTGCCGCAGCGAAGGAGGGCAGCTACAAGATCGACCGGAACCGTTCCGCGATCTACCTGCCCCGGACCAGGGCATTCCCGGACAATACCGAGGTCGAAGCCATCGTGACGTTCACGGGGGAGCCGACCGGGCCGCATCTGCGGACGGTCGTGCCCGACCCGGCAGCCGTGACGGTTCACCTGCATCACTCGTTCATCCGGCTCCCCGACATCGAGGACGGCGGCTACGAGCCGCTGCCGTACGATCCGCGTTCCGGGATCATCGGTCTGACCTACGGTGACCGCGGGTTTGCCGACTATGCAACGCCCATAGGCGAAGAGCTTCGCAGGAACCATGGCATCCGCCACCGCCTCGCGAAAAAGGACCCGGCGGCGGAGACCAGCGAGGCGGTCGAGCCCATCGTCTATTACCTCGATCCCGGCGTTC
>JAZBNZ010000277.1:0-5257 GCA_036350895.1 Woeseiaceae bacterium | reverse complement strand
TCAGCTGCTTGCCGACGAGCGGCCCGATCTCGCGCTCGTGGACTGGATGCTGCCCGACATGAGCGGCCTCGAACTCACGCGCCTCTTGAAGCGCGACGAAGACAACGAGGATCTCGCGGTGATCATGCTGACCGCGCGTGCCGACGAGTACGACAAGGTAGCGGGTCTCGAGGGCGGTGCCGACGATTACATCACCAAGCCGTTTTCGCCGCGGGAACTCGTCGCGCGTATCCAGGCGGTCCTGCGCCGGGCGAAGACCAGCACCGGCGAGGTAATCCACGCGGGCGTCCTGGAACTCGACACGGCGGGCCACCGGGTTACGGCCGGCGAGTCCGAGGTCAAACTCGGCCCGACCGAATACCGGCTGCTGCACTTCCTGATCACACATCCCGATCGTGTCTACAGCCGAACGCAGCTGCTCGACCGGGTCTGGGGCGCGAACGTCTACGTCGAGGAGCGGACGGTCGACGTCCACGTCCGCCGGCTTCGGAAGGCACTGGCGGCCGCCGGGGCCGATGAGTACATCCAGACGGTCCGGGGTGCCGGTTATCGTTTCTCGACGCGCAACACCTGACGGGTTTCCACTGCCCTTCAGGGCATGTCGGGAAGGCCCTGGTCGTGCCTGAGTCCTGGCGTCGCTTTCTCGCAGGCCTGCTGCTGTTCCTTGCCGCCGGCGGTTTCGTCGGCTGGCTGTATGGCCATACCGAGACCGGTCTCCTGGTAGCGGCGCTGGCGGCGCTGGCCTTCCAGGTTCGCCAGCTTCTGGCCTTCGACCGTGCGCTGCGCAGCGGCAACTTCGATGCGTTTCGCCACGGCGAAGGCCTCTGGGCACAGCTGTTTTCCCGCTTTGCGTTCCTGAAGGAGCTCAGCGCGCGCGACAAGCGGCGTTACCGGGAGCTCCTGCGGGAGATCCGCAAGTCGACCAACGCGATGCCCGACGGTGCCGTGGTCATCGACAACGACAACGAGATCGTCATGTGCAACCGAGCCGCGAAGCAGCTCGCGGGATTCCGGCCGAAGAAGGACCGCGGGCAGCGGGTCGACAACATACTCCGCGATCCCGAGCTCGCGGAACTGCTCGTCGCGGGCGATGCCGACATGACGGTCGAAATCGAGTCGCCGGTGCGCTCGGGTGACTGGCTGAACTGCCGGGTCGTGCCCTACGGGGCCGACCAGAAGATGCTGCTGCTGCGGGATGTGACCGAGCGCATGCGGCTCAACAAGATGCGCCGTGACTTCGTTGCCAACGCCTCGCACGAGTTGCGCTCGCCGCTGACCGTCATCTCGGGCTATCTCGACAGCATGGACGAGGACGAGACGCTCGCCGAGTGGCAGATGCCGCTGACGCAGATGCGCGCACAGGCGCTGCGCATGAAGAAGATCATCACCGAGCTGATGGAACTGTCCCGGCTCGAGAGCGCGGGCCGCGCGGGCACCGCCGACACGGTGGACGTCGCCGCCCTGATCGACTCGGCATGCCGGGCCTGGCAAGGCCGTCCGGGCGTCCCGGCGATCGAGGTCGACGCAGACGCCGGAATACGCATCCGCGGTAACGGCACGCAGATCGAATCGGTCATCTCCAACCTCGTGAGCAACGCGATCCGGCATACGCCGGTAGACGGCGTCATCACGGTAAGCTGGAAACGCAGCAAGCGCGGGGCAGTGCTCGGCGTCGAGGACACGGGCGAGGGGATCGCCGCCGAGGACGTGCCGCGGCTGACCGAACGCTTCTTCCGCGTCGATCGCGGCCGCAGCCGCGACGACGGCGGCGTCGGGCTCGGGCTCGCGATCGTCAAGCACATCCTCTCCAGGCACGATGCGACGCTCGTCATTGACAGCGTGCCGGGCGAGGGCAGCCGTTTCCGCTGCCAGTTTCCGAAGGAACGCATTGCCGAAACGCCGGTCGAACGTGGCGCAGCACGGACGGCCCAAGGCTAGCGTGATAGAATTCAACCCGCATGCGGCCCGGGCGCAGGGCCGTGTTCACCGAATCCCGAGACAGTGAATGGAAGCATCGAATCTCACGGATCACATCTCCCGGCGCTTCAATAAAGATATTGAGGACCTCAGGAATAACGTGCTCACGATGGGCGGCCTGGTCGAGGCGCAGCTCTCGCGAGCGATCGCAGCCATCGTCAGCGGCGACAGCGACCTGGGTCTCAAGGTTGCGAACGACGACTACAAGGTCAACAAGCTCGAGGTTGCGATCGACGAGGAGTGCAGCCGCATCCTCGCGACCCGGGCGCCGGCCGCCAGCGACCTGCGCCTGATCGTGGCGGTCATCAAGACGATCACCGATCTCGAGCGCATCGGCGACGAGGCCGAGAAGATCGGTTTCCTGGCGAGCCAGCTCGCCGCGATGGACCGGCCGACCGATTCCTACCGGGAACTCAAGTACCTCGGCAACCACGTGCTCGACATGCTGCGTGCCGCAATGAATGCCTTCGCGCGTCTCGACGCCGAGGCGGCGATCGACGCCGTCAGGGAGGACGAGCGCATCGACGACGAATACGACGCGATCACGCGGCAGTGCATTACGTTCATGATGGAAGACCCGCGCAGCATCCGCCGCTTCATGAACGTGACCTGGGCCGCAAGGTCGCTGGAGCGTATCGGCGACCACGCCAAGAATATCGGCGAGTACATCATCTACATGGTCCAGGGACGCGACATCCGCCACACGGAGTACCTGGACGAGATCGAATCGAAGACGGAATGACACGATGACATTACCGAGTAACCGCCTCCTGAATCTCGCCGGGTTCCTGGTCTGCGCCGGACTGATGGGCTTCGCGCTGTTTGCCGAGTACGTGCTCCTGCTCGATCCCTGCCCGCTGTGCGTCTTCCAGCGAGTCGCGGTGATCCTGCTCGGCATCGTCTTCCTCGTCGCGGCGCTGCACGACCCGAGGGGCAAGGCGCGCTACGTGTACGGTGTGCTGCTCGGACTCATCGCGCTCGGGGGCATCGGGGTAGCCGGCTGGCACGTCCGCATGCAGAACCTGCCGCCCGAGGAGGTACCGACCTGCGGGCCGGGCCTGAGCTACATCCTCGAAAACAACGCGTTCGGCGACGCGCTCGCGATCGTGTTCACGGGCTCCGGCAGCTGCGCCGACGTTGTCTGGGAGTTCCTCGGGCTGTCGATGCCGTGGTGGGTCCTGCTCTGGCTGCTGGCGCTCGGGACGGCCGGCGTCTTCGTCAATTTCAGGCGGCCGGCACCAGCAGCCGCTCCATAATCCGCTCGTACATCGTCACGAGGTCACGCACGGCGTCGAGCCGGACGTGTTCGTTGACCTTGTGTATCGACGCGTTGACCGGCCCGAGTTCGACGACGTCCACGCCGGCCGGCGAAATGAAGCGCCCGTCCGAGGTGCCGCCGCCGGTCGACAGCTCCGGCTCGATGCCGGCGGTTTCGCGCACAGCCGCGACGACGGCCTCCGTCAGGACGCCCGGTTCGGTCAGGAACGGTTCTCCTGACAGGTGCCAGTCCAGCCGGTACTCGATGTCGTGTGCGTCGATCAGCGAGCGGACCTTCGTCTTCAGCGCGTCGTGCGTCCACTCCGTCGAATAGCGGAAATTGAAGCGCGTGTAGAGTTCGGCCGGCGTGACGTTGGGCGCACCGACGCCGGCCTCCAGATGCACCACCTGGAAACTCGTGGGCGGAAAATGTTTGTTGCCGTCATCCCAGGTGGTCTCGTGCAGCGCATTGAGCACCGGCGCGAAGCGTTTGATCGGATTGTCGGCAAGCTGCGGATAGGCGACGTGACCCTGTACGCCGGTCACCGTCAGCATCCCGCTCAGCGACCCCCGGCGGCCGATGCGGATCGTATCGCCGAGCGTGTCGAGACTCGACGGTTCGCCGACTACGCACCAGTCGATCTTCTCGTCCCGGGCCGTCAGCGCCTCCATGACCTTGAGCGTGCCGTCGCGGGCCGGGCCTTCCTCGTCGCTGGTGATCAACAGCGCGATCGAGCCGTGGTGGTCGGGATGCCGCACGACGAAGCGTTCGATCGCGACGACCATGGCCGCAAGGCTCGCTTTCATGTCGGCCGTGCCGCGACCGTAGAGGACACCGTCCTTCACGACGGGTTCAAACGGATCGGTATCCCAGGCATCGAGGTCGCCCGGCGGCACGACATCGGTGTGGCCGGCGAAGCACAGCACCGGGCCGTCGTCACCGCGCCGTGCCCAGAGATTCGAGACGTCGCCGAAGGGCATGTGCTCTATGCCGAAGCCGAGCGCGTCGAGCCTGCCGGCGAGCAGGGCCTGGCAGCCGTGATCGTCCGGCGTGACGGAGGGCAGCGCGACCAGCGCCTTCAGGAGGTCGACGGCGGGATCGCTGGTGAAATCGGCGGCGGGAGATTTGCTGGGCGTGCTCATGCGGCGTTGAAAGCTCCTTGTGTCGGCGTCCCTGCATTAAACATTTTCCCCGCAGGTCTGCAACATTCCGATCACATATTGCTGCTACCCTTTCGCCCCATCGACGAACGAGCCCTGCCGTGATCCCAGTTGCCCCCACATTCAGCCGACTGCTCCTCGCCCTCGCGATGCTGGCCGTTGCCGCCGGCGTTCACGCGCAGGCCGGCCGCGACTACGTGTACATCGTCGGGTCGTCGACGGTGTACCCGTTCGCGACGGTCGTCGCGGAACGTTTCGGCAGGGGCTCCGGTTACCGTACGCCCAAGGTCGAATCGACCGGCTCGGGCGGCGGCTTCAAGCTGTTCTGCGACGGCATCGGCAGCGACTTTCCCGACATCAGCAATTCGTCCCGGCCGATCATGGACTCGGAGTTCCGTAGCTGCGCCGCCAACGGTGTGGGCGAGGTGATCGAGATCAAGATCGGTTACGACGGTATCGTCTTCGCGAGCGCACTCGACGCGCCGGCCGTCTCGCTGACGCGAAGGGATATCTTCCTTGCGCTCGCAAAGGTCGTGCCTGGCGACGAACCGGGGCAGGTCAGGCCGAACCCGAACCTCTTCTGGTCGGATGTGCGCCCCGACTTGCCCGAAGCCCGCATCGAGGTCCTGGGCCCGCCAACGACCTCGGGTACCCGGGATGAGTTCGTGGAGCTGGCCATGGAAGACGGCTGCCGCCAGTTCGACTGGATTCGCGAACTCGGAACCCGGGATCCTGAGCGCTTCCGGTCGATCTGTCACACGATCCGCGAGGACGGCGCGTACATCGAGGCCGGTGAGAACGACAACCTCATCGTCCACAAGCTCGAGGCCAATTCCCGCGCTTTCGGGATCTTCGGTTTCAG